>NZ_JABERD010000037.1 GCF_013044505.1 Streptomyces sp. S3(2020)
TGTTCTCTTGTTCTTAATACCGAGCCGTCGCACGCCGCGCCCTGCACAATCCTCGGGGCCGGCAGCGTACGATGTGTATAAGACACAGTTCCGGGACCGAGCGCAGATGGGCGGCGAGCGCCTCCCACAGCCCCTCCGCGTCCTTCGCGCTCACCCGTCCCCGGCTGCTCATCTGCCGGGCGTTGACCTCTCGGTACAGGGTCGTGTCGATGGATTCCACGACCAGAAGGTGGTCCATCAGCGCGGCCGCGGCCTCGGCGGAACCGATACGGGCCGCCGCCGCGTCCGCGAGGTACTCGCTGCGCTGGGAGGCGCGTGTGGTCAGGAGGTCGAGCAGCGTCACGAGACCTGTGATCAGCCAACGGGGCGGGAGATAGCACAGGTTGACGAAGAGTTCGGGGACGGTCGGGTTGCCGATCGGGGACAGGTGGTAGCGCCAGGTGGTGAGCGAGCCGTAGGCGGTGCCCACGACCATGCAGTGCCGGGTGTCCCCGTGGGTGAAGTGGCCGAACTCGTGGCCCAGGAGGGCGATCCGTTCCTGTGGGGACAGGACCTCCCACAGAGGCAGGCCCAGCGTGAGAACCCGACGGCGGACACCGAGGTGTGTGACGCTCGCGTTGGCCTGCGCGTCGAGGACGATGGTGTCCACGCTCCGGGTGCCCAGGGCTTCCGCGACCTCGTCGACCAGGGCGTACAACTCGGGTGCGACACTCCTGGGCACGACGTGGGCGTCCGCGGGCAGCCGGTTCGGTCTCGGGCGGAGCGTCGCCGCCAGTCCCAGCAGGAACAGCCCGGGCACCATGCCGAAACCGCCCCAGTCGCCGATCAGCAGCCACAGCCCGCCGACGAGCAGGGCCAGGGTCACCCCGTGCACCAGGAGCGCGATGGTGTACGCCAGTGCACCGGCCGCCGACCGCCCGGGCCGCTCGCGCTGCGGGTGTCCGGCCTCGGTGGCCAGGTCTCCCAGCAGCCGTTCGCCGTACTGCTGGGCCATCCGGCGCCGCCGCCGCTCCAACCTGCCCTGCTTCTCCTCGGCCGCCTCCTGCGGATCCACGTTCCAGTCACAGGCCGCGCACCACACGGTGAACCGGCGGTCCCCACGGACCTCCACCCCGCACTGCGGACACGGCTGGACGACCTGTTCCTCGACGGCACGCATCGGCGCACCCTCCCCCCTCCCGGCAGCCCCTCCCCAGAGGCTGCTGTGTACATGACGGGGGCAGTTGATCACAGCCGGGCGGGCCTGGCGAATCCCGTTCGGCGAGGCCCCACGGCCTCAGGCTCCGCGACCACCTCGGGCTCCGCGACCACCTCAGGCTGCTCGATGCCGTCGACGTAGACCGTGCCGCGGTTGTCGATGGCGTTCAGACGGAACCCTCAGGCGCAGACGAGTCCAGTAGCGATCCGGAGTGCACGGCCGTGGCCGCAGTGCTGCTGGGGGCGACCGTCAGAGTGCCGTCAGAGGGCAGCGGCTTTCCTCAGGAAGGGCATGGGGTCAGTGTGCAACTGATGTCACACAACTCACGTGCACCACAGGAGAGCTGGCTGGATCTCAGTCGCTCTTAGGCTGGCCTGCCTTCAGGATCTCCGCGACATCGAGCTTGACCTGTGCCCCAATGGAATCGGGCAAGGTGACCATCTCACCAGGGGAGTACAAGCGGTGGGTTGTGTACTCGTCATCGGCAGGGTCGGTGAGGACGTGTAGACGCTGGTGCTTGCGGTCGACGATCACGTAGACGGGCACATCGGCGTCGGCGTAGGCGCCGACCTTGTTGTGCAGGTCGGTCTTCCAATTGCTGGAGGTGACTTCCAGGACCATTCGGAAGGCGATGGAGTCGTAGCAGTTGCGCTCAATGTGGTGGTTGTCGATGTCCGCGTCGACGATGCAGAGGTCGGGGGTAGCGAAGTCCTCGGGAGCGTCGGGCAGCCAGATGCTGACATTCTGGAGGACCGCGGTATCGCCCCCGTGAAGTCCGGCCATGGCGAAGGGCAGTACAAGGCTGGTCAAAGCCCAGGCGTGGGCAGCGTCCGGGGACGGGGTCACGAGGATCTGGCCTCCGATGATCTCGACGCGATACCCCGGATGGCGTTCCATGATCTCTTCGGCCAGGGCCGTCAGCGAGATGTCGTCGTGCGGCTGCTCGACGGCTGCTGTGGACATCGGTGCCTCCTGTGGGTGGTGCCGAGAGCATCATCGTAGGCCGACCACCACCGGTATGTCCTTGACGATCACGTTCACCCAAACGGGTGTCCGCACGCCAGAGGGCCCCGCTCCCAACGGAAACGGGGCCCTTACAGCCGTACGGAAAGCCGTACCGAGAACGACCTCAGAACCGGCGCGTGATCAGTGCCTTCTTCACCTCGGCGATCGCCTTCGTGACCTCGATGCCGCGGGGGCAGGCGTCCGTGCAGTTGAAGGTGGTGCGGCAGCGCCAGACGCCGTCGCGGTCGTTGAGGATCTCCAGGCGCTGTTCGCCCGCCTCGTCACGGCTGTCGAAGATGAAGCGGTGGGCGTTGACGATGGCGGCCGGGCCGAAGTACTGGCCGTCGTTCCAGAAGACCGGGCAGGACGACGTGCACGCGGCGCAGAGGATGCACTTCGTGGTGTCGTCGAAGCGCTCGCGGTCCTCCGCCGTCTGGAGGCGTTCCCGCGTCGGTTCGTTCGTGTCCTTCGTGATGAGGAAGGGCATGACGTCGCGGTACGCCTGGAAGAACGGCTCCATGTCGACCACGAGGTCCTTCAGGACCGTCAGGCCCTTGATGGGCTCGACCGTGATCGGCTTCTCGGGGTTGATGTCCTTGATCAGCGTCTTGCAGGCAAGGCGGTTCTTGCCGTTGATCCGCATCGCGTCCGAGCCGCAGATGCCGTGGGCGCAGGAGCGGCGGAAGGTGAGCGTGCCGTCCAGGTCCCACTTGATCTTGTGGAGGCCGTCGAGGACGCGCTCCTTCGGGTCGATCTCCAGCTGGAAGTCTTCCCACGTCGCCTCGGCCGAGATCTCCGGGTTGAAGCGGCGGACCCGGAAGGTGACCGTGATGTAGGGGGAGGCTGCCGCTTCCGCCTCGACCTTGTCCAGAACAGGGGTTGCCATCAGTACTTACGCTCCATCGGCTGGTAGCGGGTCTGGACGACCGGCTTGTAGTCGAGACGGATCGACTCGGCGCCGTCGTCGCCCACCTCGCGGTACGCCATGGTGTGGCGCATGAAGTTGACGTCGTCGCGGTTGGGGTAGTCCTCGCGGTAGTGACCGCCGCGGGACTCCTTGCGGGCGAGGGCCGACACCGCCATGACCTCGGCGAGGTCGAGCAGGTTGCCGAGCTCGATCGCCTCAAGGAGGTCCGTGTTGAAGCGACGGCCCTTGTCCTGGATCGAGACGTTCTTGTAGCGCTCGCGCAGCTCCGCGATCTTCTCGACCGCCGTCTTGATCGTCTGCTCGGTGCGGAACACCATGACGTTGGCGTCCATGGTCTCCTGCAGCTCCTTGCGGAGCGTCGCCACCCGCTCGGTGCCGGTGGACGCGCGCAGGTTCTCCACCTGCGCGACCACGAGCTCCGCCGGGTCCTCCGGCAGCTCGACGTAGTCCGCCGTCTGGCTGTACTCCGCCGCCGCGATACCGGCCCGACGGCCGAACACGTTGATGTCCAGGAGGCTGTTCGTGCCGAGGCGGTTGGCGCCGTGGACCGACACACAGGCCACCTCGCCGGCCGCGTACAGGCCGGGGACGACCGTCGTGTTGTCGCTCAGGACCTCACCCTCGACGTTCGTCGGGATGCCGCCCATGGCGTAGTGCGCGGTGGGCTGGATCGGGATCGGGTCCGTGTACGGCTCGATACCGAGGTACGTGCGCGCGAACTCCGTGATGTCGGGCAGCTTGGCGTCCAGCTGCTCCGGCGGGAGGTGGGTGAGGTCCAGGTACACGTGGTCGCCCTCGGGGCCACAGCCACGGCCCTCGCGGATCTCCGTGTAGATGGAGCGGGACACGACGTCACGGGACGCGAGGTCCTTCATGACCGGCGCGTACTTCTCCATGAAGCGCTCGCCGTCCTTGTTGCGGAGGATGCCGCCCTCACCGCGGGCGCCCTCCGTCAGCAGGATGCCCATGCGCCAGATGCCGGTCGGGTGGAACTGGAAGAACTCCATGTCCTCCAGCGGCAGACCGCGACGGTAGACCGCCGCCTGGCCGTCACCCGTCAGCGTGTGCGCGTTCGACGTCACCTTGAAGAACTTGCCGGTGCCGCCGGACGCGTAGATCACGGCCTTCGCCTGGAAGACGTGGATCTCACCGGTCGCGAGCTCGTAGGCCACGACGCCCGCCGAGCGCTTGACGCCGTCGACCTCGGTGATCAGCTGGTCCAGGACGTAGAACTCGTTGAAGAACTCCACGCCCTCCTTGACGCAGTTCTGGTACAGCGTCTGGAGGATCATGTGGCCGGTGCGGTCCGCGGCGTAGCAGGACCGGCGGACCGGGGCCTCGCCGTGGTTGCGCGAGTGACCGCCGAAGCGGCGCTGGTCGATGGTGCCGTTCGGGGTGCGGTTGAACGGCAGGCCCATCTTCTCCAGGTCGAGGACGGCGTCGATGGCCTCCTTCGCCAGGATCTCGGCGGCGTCCTGGTCGACCAGGTAGTCACCGCCCTTGACCGTGTCGAAGGTGTGCCACTCCCAGTTGTCCTCCTCCACGTTGGCCAGCGCGGCGGCCATGCCGCCCTGCGCGGCGCCCGTGTGGGAGCGGGTGGGGTAGAGCTTCGTGAGCACGGCGGTACGGCTGCGCTTCGTCGACTCGATCGCGGCGCGCATGCCGGCGCCGCCCGCGCCGACGATGACGGTGTCGTACTTGTGGATCTTCATCAGGAAATTCCTCAGTCCCTCAGTCCCGTGGCCTAGCGGATGTTCGGGTCGAAGGTGAAGATCACCAGCGTGCCCAGCAGGATGGTGAACACCGTGGCGGTGTAGAGCAGGCCCTTGAGCCACAGCCGGGTGTTCGCGCGCTCCGCGTAGTCGTTGATGACCGTGCGCAGGCCGTTGGCGCCGTGCAGCATCGCGAGCCACAGCATCAGCAGGTCCCAGACCTGCCAGAACGGGGACGCCCAGCGGCCGGCCACGAAGGCGAAGCCGATCTTGGAGACGCCGCCGTCGAGCACCAGCTGGATCAGCAGGTGGCCGAGGACCAGGACGACCAGCACGATGCCGGACAGGCGCATGAACAGCCAGGCGGCCATCTCGAAGTTGCCCCGGGTGGACCGGGGGGTCTTCTTGGTCCGCTTGCGCGGGGCCTCGATGAGGGGGGCCGGGTTGTCGACGTCGTAGAGGGAGTCGCCCTCGACGGGGCCGATGCCCGAGACGTCAGCGGTCTTCTCAGTGGTGGACATACGCGTCAGCTCCCGAACAGTTCACGAGCGGCGTGGCCGAGGACGGGGTAGATCGCCCCGATCATCAGCACGACCCACAGGCCGACGACCGTCCAGAGCATCTGCTTCTGGTAGCGCGGGCCCTTCGACCAGAAGTCGACGGCGATGACACGCAGGCCGTTGAGCGCGTGGAAGAGGATGGCGGCGACGAGGCCGTACTCCAGACACGCGACGAGCGGGGTCTTGTAAGAGGCTACGACCCTGTCGTAGTCCTCAGGGGAGACACGGACGAGAGCGGTGTCCAGCACGTGAACGAACAGGAAGAAGAAGATGAGGACGCCGGTGACTCGATGAGCCACCCAGGACCACATTCCTTCCCGGCCGCGGTACAGCGTTCCAGCCGGCACGGAAGTCCCTCCGGGAGCGGGGATCGGGGCCGCCGGCTTGTGCTGTCGGTCTGGCCCGGCCGGGTACGGTCCACCGGCCCCCAGCATCGTAGCGACGTGTTGTCGGGATGCTTACAGCGGCCCAACCGATGTGATCAAAGTGGCACGGACGGGCTAGAGGGGCGCCCGGTTCCGTCCTGTGCCGGGTGCGGGCGCGTTGTGGCTGGTCGCGCCCCGCGGTGGGCCGCCGATGTCACAGCCCCGCGTCCCTGGCGGCATGTGCCAGACGTCCTCTCGCCAGGCGCCGTAGTTCCTCCGCCGCCACCACCCGTTCGTCCTCCGGATCGTTCGTCAAACGTGACCGGATGCCCGCCAGTACGTGGTCCAGGGCCTCGCCCGGCGGCAGTCCGTCCAGGCAGATGACGAACGAATGGCCGAACTTCGACTCGTATGCCGCGTGTGCCGCGTTCAGTGCCATATGGGCGGCTTCGTACATGCCGTCCGGCAGTGCCGGCAGCGTCTCTCCCGCCAGCGCCTCCGACAGATCGCCCAGAGACAGGTCGTACGCCGCCTCGTCCGACGCGGCCTGCAAGGACTCCAGGTCCGGGTACGGGCGGTGGTCCGCCACCCGGCGGGCCCAGCGCAGGCTGCGCAGGCAGGTGAGAAGGAGGTCGTGGGCTTCTTCGGGGGACGCGGTGTTGAAGGCGTCCAGCAGATTCGGCGACCGTGGGGTGCGGGTCTGCTCGGGCAGGGCCGGTATGGCGACTCGGCCGGGAAGGTGTGTGGGCGTCACGTGTGTTTCGGCAGGGGAAGCTGTGTGAGGTGTTGCGTCACGTTATCGAGAGTGGGCATGACGTGTCTGACGGACAACCGAATTTCACTCGAACGGCAGAGTTTCGGAACGTCGGGTGGACACTTCCGGCCACTCCTCATGTCTAGGTTGGCGTCGTGAGCCAGCACAGGCGCCGGCCGTCGGCGGAGAAGGCACGGCAGACACGGCAGATGAGGACACGGGCGGTCGTCGTCGCGGCGGTGGCCGCGACCGTCGCCGCGGGGGTGGGGCTCGGGTTGTGGGCCTCCGGGGACGACGGTGACGGCGGGCCCGCGGGATCGGCGCGGCCGACGTCCCCCGCCGGGGCGTCGGCGGCCTCGCCCAGCGCCTCCCGGGAGACGCCGAGTCCGTCTCCCACCCGCTCCTACCCCCTCTCCAGGACCCCGCGCACGATTCCCGCCGTGCAGGCCCACACCCCGGCGCGCGGCCCCGGCTGGCGGCCGCAGCGCGGGGCGCGGGTCGTGGTGAGCGACGCGGAACTCGCCGAGGAGGGGCGGCTGGTCGCGGGCGAGCTGGGGCTGACGTACGCGGGGGAGCGGGCGGACGACAAGGCCGGGGACCTGCGGCTGGCCCTCGACGACGGTGAGGGGGGCGATCCGGAGTCGTACACCATGACCGTGCGCGACGGGCGGGTCGGCATCAGCGGGCCCGCCGACTCCGGGGTCTTCTACGGGACCCGCACCCTCAAGCAGGCGGTGCACGGCGGCGGTACGGCGCCGGAGGGCGTCGTACGGGACGGGCCGGCCAAGCCGGTGCGCGGGTTCTCCCTCGACATCGCGCGCAAGCACTTCACCGCGGGCTGGATCGAGGACCGGGTCCGGGAGCTGGGCGATCTGAAGTTCAACCAGCTGCAACTGCACTTCTCCGACGACCAGGGGTTCCGGATCGAGTCCGACTCGCACCCCGAGATCGTGTCCGCCCAGCACCTCACCAAGGCCGAGGTCCGGAAGATCGTCCAGCTCGCCGGGCAGCGGCACATCACGGTCGTACCCGAGATCGACTCGCCCGGGCACCTCGGTGCCGTGCTCGCCGCGCACCCCGAACTGCAACTGCGGAACGTGTCCGGCGTCGCCACGCGCGGCGCGATCGACATCTCCAAGGAGGGGTCCGCCACGATCGTCGACGACCTCCTCGACGAGTACGCCGGCCTCTTCCCCGGCGTGCCCTGGCACCTCGGTGGCGACGAGTACCAGGCGCTGGTGGTGAGCGACCCGGAGGCGTCGTACCCGCAGCTGGCCGCCGCCGCGAAGGAGGCGTACGGGTCCGGCGGGACCGTCGCCGACCTCACCACCGGGTGGCTCAACGACCGCGCCGACACCGTGCGCGCCCACGACAGGACCCCGCTGGCCTGGAACGACGGCTTCTTCCGCGGTACGTCCGTGCAGCCCGACGCCGACATCCAGGTCGCCTACTGGACCGGCAAGGAGATCGGGGCGCGGCAGCCCGTGGAGTATCTGAGCGCGGGGCGCGAACTGGTCAACTACAACGACGAGTTCCTCTACTACGTCCTCGGGCAGCCCAACAACTTCGTCTACCCGACGGGACAGCGGATCTACGAGCTGTGGACGCCGCGGGTGGTGCGCGGCACGCTCGCGGTCCCGGCGAAGTACGACGACCAGATCCTCGGCGGGTACTTCGCGGTCTGGTGCGACCTCGCGAACTCCCAGACGCAGGACCAGGTCGCGGCCGGTGTCCGGATGCCGCTGCGGGCGCTGGTGCAGAAGCTGTGGGACGCGGAGAAGCCGGATCAGTCCTGGACGGAGTTCAAGGCGCTGGCGGACCGGCTGGGCTGAGGGTGACGAGTGGACTTACGGCGCCGGTGAACCGTATGTTCCGCTTGCCGTGCGTGAGGCTCTGGGGAGGGCCGGGTGCGGTGTTCCGTATGTCTCAGTCCTCGGGGGAACCTCGCCGTGATCGAAAATCCGCATGCCCAGCTCAAGGCCGTACCTACCGTCTGGCTGCGGTCGCCGGTCGGGCTCGGGTGGGCCGCCGTCGCGGGGCTGGGTGCCGTGATCGCCGCCGACCTGTTCGCGGTCTGGGCGGACGTCGTCATGCGCGACGTGACCGGCGACCTCGCGAGCGGGGTGGCGGTCGGTGAGCGCGCCGACCGTGCGGACCGGCTCTACTCCGTCGCCGGCACCGTCCAGACGGTCGCGCTGCTCACCACCGCCGTCCTGTTCCTGTGCTGGTTCCACCGGGTGCGGGTCAACGCCGAGGTGTTCCGGCCGGACGGCCACAGCAAGACGCGGAGCTGGGCGGTCTGGGGCTGGATCGTGCCGGTCGTCAACCTCTGGTTCCCGCGCCGGATCACGCTGGACATCTGGGACGCCAGCAGCCCTTGGGGCGTGCCCCGGCCGCATGGGCTGGTCAACACCTGGTGGACGTTCTGGGTCGTCTCCCTGCTCTCCGGACGGGCCGCGTCCCGCGCGTACACCCGGGCCGAGAGCGCCGAGGAGATCCAGGACGCCGCGGGCCAGATGCTGTTCGCGGACGTCGTCGACATCGGGGCCGCCGCGCTCGCCATCGCCGTCGTGCTGCGGCTGACACGAATGCAGAACGAGAAGGCCCATCAGGGGCCTTCCGCCACCCTTGCCTGAGGCGCGCCCGCGTCGCCGTCTGAGGGTCGGGCCCGCGTCGCCGCCTGAGGGTCGAGCCCGCGTCGCCGCCTGAGGCGCGGGCCTACGTCGCCGTCTGAGGTGCGGGCCCGCGTCGCCGTCTGGGGGGCGGGCTCGTGCCGTCTGGGGGGTTCGTGTCGCCTTGGCCTGGGGCACCGGCCCTCGCCTCAGCCTTGGGGGGTGCTCCGGTCTGCGCCGGAGGGTGGGGTTCGCGTCGTCTGGTAGAGGGTCCGTTGGGCTTCCGCCTGGGGTGCTGGCTCTCGCTTCCGTCTTGGGGGGTGCTCCGGTCTGCGCCGGAGGGTGGGGTTCGCGTCGTCCGGGAGGGGGTTCGCTGGGCTTCCGCCTGGGGTGTCGGCTCTCGCCTCCGTCTTGGGGGCCGCTCCTGTCGCCGTCGGAGGGCCAGCCCGCGTGGTCGCCAGAGGGTGGGGTCCGCGCCGTCTGAGGGATTCGGTTCGCCTCGGCCTGGGGTGCCGGCTCTCGCTTCCGTCTTGGGGGGTGCTCCGGTCTGCGCCGGAGGGCGGGGTCCGCGTCTTCCGGGAGGGGGTCCGCCTGGCCTCCGTCTGGGGTGCCGCCGCTCGCCTCCGTCTTGGGGGTCGCTCCGGCCTGCGCCTGCGGGTGGGCGTGTCGTCTGAGGGGTTTGCTTCGCCTCCGTCTGGGTGTGGCTCTCGCTCCGTCCTGGGGGGGGCGCCCCTGTGTGCCGCCGGAGGGGCACCCGCGTTGCTGCTGGAGGGTGGGGCCGTGCCGTCTGAGGGGTTCGCTTTGCTTCTGTCTGGGGTGCTGGCTGTCGCCTCCGTCCTGAGGGGCGCCCCTGTGTGCCGCCGGAGGGGCACCCGCGTTGCTGCTGGAGGGTGGGGCCGTGCCGTCTGAGGGGTTCGCTTCGCCTCTGCCTAGGGCGCAGGCCCTCGCCCCGTCCTGAGAGTCGCCCCCGCCCCCGCCGGAGGAACCGAGCGGCCTGCACAGGGGTGCGGCTGAAGGGGTGGATTGTCCGATACGGCTGCGAACTGCCGTACGACTGTGGTGTATTCGGCCCCGAGCCGCAGCCGAGACGCCGGGGGGAGCCGGGAATGGGCTACTGGGGGTATTTCGTCGTGGGTCGCAGTGAGCGGCCGCTCGGGGAGTTGGACGCGCTGGCGGGGGCCGAGGGGCTGACCCTGCGGGCGGAGGCGTCCGGGGGATGGCAGGTGTGGGAGTACCCGAGCGGGGAGGGGGACGTCGGGTCCATGAACTCCCTGGCCCGGGAGACCGGGGCGCCCGCGCTCTTCGGGTACGTGATGGACAGCGACTGCGTGGTCGTGGAGGCGGCCGGGCCGCAGAGCGGGGCCTGGACGACCTGTCTGGCGCGGACCGCGATGGCCAGGTACATCGGCGCAGGCAACGAGGACCTCACCCTGGAGGACTACTTCCTGGAACCGCGGGACGCCGCCGAACGGGCCGTCTCCTGGGCCAAGGAGGCCGGGCACGCCGTCGTGGCCGAGCGGCTGGTGGAGGTACTGACCGCGGACCCCGACCCATTGGCCGAAAACCTGTTCTTCCGGCTGCTCGACCGACTCGCCGTGGTCCCGCTGTGACACTCCGGCGCCGTCGCACGCAGTAAGGGGAAGTGCGGGCTCCGTCAGGGAAGCCGCAGGCTAGGGAGGCGTGGGATGAGTCTGGTGGAGCTGATCGCACAGGCCGACGAACGCGGACTGGCCGCCAGCGGGTTGGCTTGTTTGGACCGGTGCGTGCCCCTGCTGGGCGGGGACGACGAACTCCTGCGACCGCTGTGGGCGAGCCTCGCCGACACCGGCGACTGGGGTGCGGGTCTGGAGGCCGCGCGCGGCAAACTCGGTGGCGGGGACGAGGCCGCCGAGGACGAGGCCGCCGTGCTCGCCCGCCGGATGCTCGACGCCGCGCCCGCCACACCGGACGCCGCCGAGGTACGGGTGTGGGCCGACGCCTGCTCCGTCGCCTCGCTCCAGATCCACCGCCTCCTCGACCCCGCCGCCGACGACGCCCCTCTCGACGCCCGCCGCGAAGGCCGCACGCAGGGCATGCCCCCGCTCGTCGCCGCCGAACTGCGCCGCCAGGTCACCGTCCTGGAGGTACTCGCCGGGCACGGCACGGCCGGGTTGCGGCGGGCGCTGGAGGTGTCGGTGGAGGGCCGGCGGGTGTTGCGGGCGGTGGTGTCACGGCGCGCTCGCGGGCGGAGTTGAGGGACCGGAGACGGGTCGGATACGGACCGGAGACGGACCGGAAGGTGAGAGGGGCGGCCCCCCGGGCCACTCCGCGGCTCACAGGACCAGCCACTTCACCACCGCGTCGCCGTACTGCGCCGTCTGCCCGTAGAACGCCGTGAGATCCCGGTGGGCCGCCGCGAACGCGCCGCGCACCTCCGGCTCCGCGTCCTGGCCCTCGTAGGGCTTCAGCAGGTCGGCGCGCGCGTTCCGCCACAGCGCCTCGAAGTCGGCGGTGGCGAGATACGCGGCGACGCGGTTCGTCTGGGCCGCGGTCAGCAGCTGGAACGGTGGTGACGACGGGTCGCGGTGCGGTATCCGCCGGCCCCCGAGGACCACCTGCGTGTGCGGGCCCTCGCCGGGCAGCGCGTCGGCGTACAGGTGCTCATGGTCGAGGTAGCCGCCGTCCAGCACCTCTTCCCGGTGACGGCCGATCCGCTCCCGTACGGCGTCCCAGCCGTCCTCGAAGAGCTTCTCCAGCCAGGCCGGGCTGTTGCGCAGTGCGGCGGGCGGAATGGCGCGGAAGTGGAAGTACATGCTCATCAGTGACAGGAGCGCACGGGAGCGGCGAACCGTCACTCCCGGGCAGAACGCGCACCTGGGAGCGGACTGTGACCGTCATGGGGCGGAGGTGGGGCGAAGGTGGGGCGGTCCTGCGCCGGTATCGGGATCGGGCCGGAAACGGGTGACGAACCGGCTCTCCCGCACGCTCTTGGGGATGTGACGACCCATGCGATGACACAGATGACACGGATGGCACAGACGACCCCGCAGTCGGCCAGGCCCCCCGCGGCGACGAAGCCGATGCGATGGGCGGCGGACGCGGTGGCGACGATGCGCGAGGGCGCGCGGGTACGGCTCGACTACTCGGCGCAGAGTCTGTGGCGCGTCGACCGGATGGTCGAGGACCTGCGGCGCGAGGGCACACCGTACGCCGCCGTCGAAGCGGTGCTGCGCGGCTTCGGCGCGTACGCGGGTGAGGTGATCGTCCGTCAGTCCGGTGCCGAATGGTGGGCGAGCGGGGGTGACCACTGGATCCGTACGCCCGACGGGCTGCTGTGGGATCCGATGGACGAGGCCCGGAGGTGCTTCGCCGGGCACGGTTCGCTGCGGTTGCTGTGCCGGGACGCGACAGGCGCCGCCCGGCCGTAGCACCGTTCCCGGCGTCCTCGTGCCGTACGGCGAAGAGTCACTCCCGTGACCTGTGATGTTCCCGGGGCGGCATCCGCTGGGACAGCGGGGAGTGCAAGCCGAACGAAGGGGTGGGGTCCATGGAGAAGCAGGCCGAACGGGTGCCGTGCGCGAGCGGGATGCGGGCACGGGCGGCGGAGTTCGTCGCCGGGATCACCGCCCGCAACCGGCTGCCGCTGGACTACTCCGTGGCCAGTCTGCGGGTCGTCGACTTCCTGGTCGACGGCTTGCGCAAGGGCGGCGCCGACCGGGAGCGGGCGCGCGGACCGCTGCTCGCGCTGGGTGCCTACGTCGGTGAGGTGCTGGTGCGCCGGGCGGGCGCGGTGTGGGTCGATCTGGACGAGGCGCAGCGCGGGTACTTCGGCCAGCCGGTCGGCGTCCGGATGCCCGACGGCCGGGTCTGGAACCCCCTCGGCAAGGTCCTCAACCGCTTCGAGGCGGGCGGCCCCGAGGAGTCCCTCCAGACCTTCTACCTGACCCTGCACGGGCGGGCCCGGCACCGCCGCGGCGTCCGGACCGCCACCTGACCGTGCCGTGGACGCGCTGCACGCGCTGCACGCGGTGGCCGAGGGGAAGCCCGCCGTCTTCGCGACACGCGGGGCGCAGTGACACATCCGTGGCGTCCGGCGCTGTTGACCGTGGGGGAACCCCGCAAGGGCGGCCATGCCGAACGGTGTCGAACATTGCCGAACGGTGACGGACCGCCACGAAACGGTACGGACGAGGACAGTTCTTGGGTCGAGGAGGGGAACCCCGCCGCGTGCAGGCGTACGACGGGGAGCTCGGCGCGGCGGTCGCGCGGGCCCAGGAAGGCGACGAGGCCGCCTTCGCGGTCGCGTACCGGCTCGTGCAGCCCGGTCTGCTCGGCTACCTCCGCGGGATCGTCGGCGACGACGCCGAGGACGTGGCCTCCGACGCCTGGCTGGAGATCGCCCGCGACCTCGGCCGCTTCAAGGGCGACGGGGCCGGCTTCCGCGGCTGGACCGCCACCATCGGCCGGCACCGGGCGCTGGACCATCTGCGCCGGCTGAGGGTGCGGCCCCGGTCGACGGCGCTGGAGCAGGACGTACTGGATCTGCCGGGCCCGCACAGCACCCACGACCAGGCACTGGAGTCGATCTCCACGGACCACGCCCTCGAACTGGTCCGGGGCCTGCCCCGCGATCAGGCGGAGGCCGTGCTGCTGCGGGTGGTCGTCGGTCTCGACGGTCCCGCCGCCGCCCGCGTCCTCGGCAAGCGGCCGGGCGCGGTGCGTACCGCCGCCTACCGGGGCCTGAAGCGTCTGGCCCAGCAGCTGGGCGTCGAGAGTGTGACGGATGACGATCCCCGAACGCTGGGGGAGTCGAAGTAGTGAGAGACGACGACGGCGGCGGCAGGCCGGACAGGAACAGGGCCGGGACAGGGACGGGAACGGGCATGGGTGAAGGGCGGAGCGGCGGCGGGGCCGACGGTCTGGAGACACTGCTCGCCGCCGCCATGCGCGAGGACGTCGCCTTGCGCGAGGACCGCGCCGGTGACGACGGCGAGCGCCAGGCCGTCGCCGCGTTCCGGGCCGCCCGTGACGCCGGGGCGCACCGGGCCCGCACCCGCCGCCGGGACGACTGGCGGCCCCGCGAGCAGCGCCGGCTGTCCCGCTCCCTGCGGACCACGCTCTCCGTCTTCCTGGCCAGCCTCACCCTCGGCGGCGTCGCGTTCGCCACGATCGGCACGGACGGCTCGTCGCCCGAGGCCGGGAAGAACGACACGCCCCGCCCACAGGCCTCCGCCCCCGTACGGCAGCCGAGCGCCCCCGCCACTGCCACCGAAAGCCCTGCCGCGCGGCCCGACCGCCCGGTCACCGCCCAGGACACCGAGGCCCACTGCCGTGCCTACGACAAGGTCCGAGGCCGCGGCAACGCGCTGGACTCCACGGCCTGGCAGCGGCTCGTGGCCGCGGCGGGTGGCGAGGGAAACATCGCGCAGTACTGCGCCGGCCAGCTGTCCCAGGACAAGAAGCAGGACCAGACGACGGACGCGCCCGGCAAGAGCGAGAAGAACACCGACAACCCGGCCGCCAAGAAGAAGCAGTAGCCCCATGCGAGAGATCTCCCATGAGTACGTTGCCGGATGACGCGGTGATGGTTCTCGACCGTGACGGAGCGCTGACGGCCTTTCGGTCCACGAGCGTGGCAGAGGAATGGCTTGAGGCACTCGACGTCGCGGACGACGAGTACCCGGAGGAGAAGACGGAACGGGCGGCCAGGGACGTGCTGGAACGGCAGGTCGCCGCCTACTGGGATCGGCAGGGACGGGGTCCGGGCGACGCGCCTGGAATCGCGGAGACGGCAGTGCTCCTGCTGCAGGCGTAGGTGGCACGCGGAGACGGCCGGGGCCGCCACCCCCCACAGGAGAGGCCCCGGCCGTCGCGCGGCACGGGCCGCGCGGCGACCCGTACTTCCTACAGCGCCATGGATGCGTTTTCTGTCACACCCGGGGGAGTACCCGCCCCGTCACGAGGTAGTTGCATCTTGTACGGACATGGACGAGCAGCGGTTTCAGGTCGTAACGTGCCTTTCGCGCCGAGCGCGGAAGCGAGAGATCACCGCAATCGCAGGCGGCCTCGGGGCCGCGACCATCGACTGAGGAACCATGCGTGCTGGGGGATGACGCGGAGCTGACCGCCGCGGTGCTTGCAGCACAGGACGGGGACGAGACCGCGTTCCGGACTGTGTACCGCGCCGTGCACCCACGGCTGCTCGGATACGTCCGGACGCTGGTCGGCGAGCCGGACGCCGAGGACGTCGCCTCCGAGGCGTGGTTGCAGATCGCGCGGGACCTGGAGCGGTTCAGCGGGGACGCGGACCGCTTTCGCGGCTGGGCCGCCCGTATCGCCCGTAACCGCGCCCTGGACCACATACGTATGCGCGGCCGCCGCCCCGCCATCGGCGGCGACGAGACCGAGCTGACCGGGAAGGCCGGCGAGTCCGACACCGCGGGCGAGGCCATCGAGGCGCTGGCCACCGACAGCACCCTCTCCCTCATCGCCCGTCTTCCGCAGGACCAGGCCGAGGCCGTCGTGCTGCGGGTGGTGGTGGGCCTCGACGCCAAGACCGCCGCCGAGACGCTGGGCAAGCGGCCGGGGGCCGTACGGACCGCAGCGCACCGGGGTCTGAAGAAGCTCGCCGAACTGCTCGGCGCCGATCTGGAGGCGGACGGTGTGCTCGACGCGCTCCCGCCCCAGCGAGAGCCGCACACGCGTGCGGTGTCGTCCGCGAGTGTGACGCATACGCGTCCGCGGACGCAGAAGGACATGTGATGGCCGACAAGCAGTACGGGTGGCTGGACCGCGAAACGGCGGAGCGTTTGCTGCGCGGCGAGTCACTGGACAACGCTGTCGATGCCGCCGCCCGCGACGACGCCGAGCGCCTGGCCAAGACCCTCGGCGCACTCTCCGTCGAACCCCCGATGAGCAGCGCCGAACTCCCCGGCGAGGCCGCCGCGCTGGCCGCTTTCCGCAAGGCCCACGCGGACCGCGCCCCGGCTGCCGCCGCCCTCCACGCATCCTCCGCCACCTCCGGCCACACCCCCTCCACCGACGCCGGACTCATCCGTATCGGCGTCCCCGGCCACCGCACCCCGCCTCCCCGGCACCGGCGGCCCGTGCGGCTCGGGCTGGCTGCCGTGGTCGCCTTCGGGATGGTCGGCGGAGTGGCCGTGGCGGCCGCGACGGGAGTTCTGCCGAAGCCGTTCGGGAAGGACGAGCCGCGGCCCGGTGCCTCGGTGTCGGCCGCCGTGACCCCGGACCGTCCGGTGGTGTCGCCGTCGCCGGACGACGCGGCGCAGGGCGAGCCGTCGCCCGACGGCTCCAGCGGCGCCTCCCCCGATCAAGGCAGCCCGCGTACCGACGCGGGCGCCACGCCGGGCGCCGACCCGGGCTCCGGCGGACACGGCCGTACGGGCGGCTTCGGTGCCTGGTGGGACGGGGCCCCGGCGGCCTGCCGCGACCTGCGCGACGGCAAGCAGCTGTCCACCGACCGCAGACGCGCCCTGGAGGGGCTGGCGGGCGGCTCCACGCACGTCGGGAAGTACTGCAAGGGCGTACTGAAGACCTCGGACGCTCAGGCCGGTCCGGGAGACGACCGCAAGGACTCGGACCAGGACTCGGACAACGACCGGGACGGCGGCGGCGGTCAGGGCGGTGACGACGAAAGCCACGACGGGGCCCCCGGCGGCAATGGGAACGGCCACGGCAACGGCGGCGGCCACCACCCGAACGGGGGCCTCTCCACTCCCGAACCGTCCCCGTCGGACGAGACCACGCTGCAACCGAAACGGGCCGCAGCCGTCCCCGAACCGTCCCCCAACCCCTCGTACTCCGCCCTCTGAAACCCTCTGAACTGCATTTTCGCGGGGCGTTGAACTTTTTCCGCGACGGGTGTGACATTTTCGGCCGCGGCGGCGCTGAGATGAGTGAGCCGACTGGTCATCGGCCGTCGCACAGAGCCGGGGTTCCCCCCGTACTCACGGCTCGTGCACCTCGGCGCGGGCGGGACACGTTCCCCCGGTCCCGCCCGCGCCCCACAGGTCACCAGTACACGACGACCTTGTCGCCACTGCGCACCTCGTCGAACAGCTCCGCGATCGCCGCCTCGTCCCGCACGTTGACGCAGCCGTGCGAGGCACCCGCGTAACCCCGGGCCGCGAAGTCGGACGAGTAGTGCACCGCCTGGCCGCCGCTGAAGAACATCGCGTACGGCATCGGTGAGTCGTAGAGCGTCGAGACGTGGTGGCGGGACTTCCAGTAGACGCTGAAGACGCCTTCCCTGGTCGGTGTGTACTCCGAGCCGAACCGCACCGGCACGGTCATCTCCGTGCGCCCGTCCACCATCCAGCGCAATGTGCGGCTCGACTTGCTGATGCACAGCACCCGGCCGGTCAGGCAGCGCGCGTCCGGCTTGTCGGCCGGCTGCCCGCCCATCAGATACAGCTCCCACTTGCCCGGCTCGTGCGTCATCTTCAGCAGCCGCTGCCAGGTGACGGTGTCGGTCTCGCCGGTCCTCGGCAGCCCGCGCTTGCCCTGGAACCCCTTGACGGCCTCCTCGGTCGTCCCGTCGTACGTCCCCGTCGGCCCCTCGAAGATCCAGGCGACCTGCCGCAGCCGGGCCTGGAGCTCACGGACGTCACGGCCGGTGTCGCCGGGAGCCAGGAGCACCTTGGGCGGGGTCTTCGACGGCTGGGCGCTGGGCTTTTCGTCCTCCGTGCTGGGGGCGGGGGAGCTCTTGGGCAGCTCGATCCGCACCGGGCTCTTCCCGTCGTTCTCCGCCGCCTGCACGGTGCAGCCGCCCACGGCCGCCACCGCCACCAGCGCGGCGATCACTCTCCCCATGCCCTCTGTACGCATCCGCGCCCCCGCCTTCTCACCACCGGTGTCACCAGAGATGGTTTCCCGCGGATGACTGGTTGCGAACAGCGCGGCATTGTTATGAGGAACCCACGGGTCGGTACTCAGCGGGAGGCGGCACACCATGGCGCGCGAGTCGGAGTCCGGACTGCCCATCGCACCGGTCTACGGTCCCGGGGACCTGGACGGCTGGGACCCCGCGGAGAAGCTGGGCGAGCCGGGCGCGTACCCCTTCACCCGGGGCGTCTACCCGTCGATGTACACGGGCCGCCCCTGGACCATGCGCCAGTACGCGGGCTTCGGTACGGCGACGGAGTCCAACGCCCGCTACCGGCAGCTGATCGCCCACGGCACGACGGGCCTGTCGGTCGCCTTCGACCTCCCGACCCAGATGGGCCACGACTCCGACGCCCCGATCGCCCACGGCGAGGTCGGCAAGGTGGGCGTGGCCGTCGACTCGGTCGACGACATGCGGGTCCTGTTCGACGGGATCCCGCTGGACCAGGTCTCGACGTCGATGACGATCAACGCGCCCGCGGCCCTGTTGCTGCTGATGTACCAACTGGTGGCGGAGGAGCAGGGCGTCCCGGCGCGGCAGCTGACGGGCACGATCCAGAACGACGTGCTGAAGGAGTACATCGCGCGCGGGACGTACATCTTCCCGCCGAAGCCGTCGCTGCGGCTCATCGCCGACATCTTCAAGTACTGCCGGACCGAGATCCCGAAGTGGAACACCATCTCGATCTCCGGCTACCACATGGCGGAGGCGGGGGCCTCGCCCGCGCAGGAGATCGCCTTCACGCTGGCCGACGGCATCGAGTACGTCCGTACGGCGGTGGCGGCCGGAATGGACGTCGACGACTTCGCCCCGCGGCTCTCCTTCTTCTTCGTGGCCCGTACGACGATCCTGGAGGAGGTCGCCAAGTTCCGTGCGGCCAGGCGCATCTGGGCTCGTGTGATGCGGGACGAGTTCGGCGCGAAGAACCCCAAGTCCCTCATGCTGCGCTTCCACACCCAGACGGCCGGGGTGCAGCTGACGGCCCAGCAGCCGGAGGTGAACCTGGTCCGGGTCGCCGTCCAGGGCCTCGCGGCGGTGCTCGGCGGCACGCAGTCCCTGCACACGAACTCCTTCGACGAGGCGATCGCGCTGCCCACGGACAAGTCGGCGCGGCTGGCGCTGCGTACCCAGCAGGTGCTGGCGTACGAGACGGACGTGACGGCGACGGTCGACCCGTTCGCGGGCTCGTACGTGGTCGAGCGGATGACGGACGACGTGGAGACGGCCGCGCTCGGCCTGATGCGCAGGGTCGAGGACCTCGGAGGCGCGGTGGCGGCCATCGAGCACGGCTTCCAGAAGAACGAGATCGAGCGCAGCGCCTACCGCATCGCGCAGGAGACGGACGCGGGCGAGCGGGTCGTCGTGGGCGTCAACCGCTTCCGGCTCGACGCGGAGGAGCCGTACGAGCCCCTGCGCGTCGACCCGGCCATCGAGGCCCGGCAGGCACAGCGCCTGGCCCGGCTGCGCGCCGAGCGCGACCGGCGGGCGGTGGACTCGGCCCTGGCGGCCCTGAAGAAGGCCGCCGAGGGCGAGGACAACGTCCTGTACCCGATGAAGGAGGCGTTGCGGGCCCGGGCCACGGTCGGCGAGGTGTGCAACGCGCTGCGGGAGGTCTGGGGGAACTACGTTCCGTCGGATGCGTTCTAGCGTGCGACACTCGCTTTCATGTTCGGCGTCATCGATCTCCCCACCTATCTCGCAGGCCTTGTCCTGATCGTCCTCCTCCCCGGGCCCAACTCCCTGTACGTGCTCTCCGTCGCCGCCCGGCGCGGGGTGCGGTCGGGGTACACGGCGGCGGCCGGGGTGTGGTGCGGGGACGCCGCGCTGATGACGCTGTCGGCCGCGGGGGTCGCCTCGCTGCTCCAGGCCAACGCCGTGCTGTTCGGGATCGTGAAGTACGCGGGCGCCGGGTATCTGACCTGGCTGGCGTTCGGGATGCTGCGGGCCGCGTGGGGGATGTGGCGGACGCGGGGGGAGACGGCCGCGGCCGTCCCGGAAGGGGGCGTCGCCCATGAGCGGCCCTTCCGGCGTGCGCTGGTCGTCAGCCTCTTCAACCCCAAGGCGATCCTGTTCTTCGTCGCCTTCTTCGTGCAGTTCGTCGATCCGGGGTACGCCTATCCCGCGCTGTCGTTCGTCGTGCTCGGCGTGTTCGCGCAGGTGGCGAGTGTCCTCTACCTCAGTGCGCTGATATTCAGCGGGACGCGGCTGGCGGAGGCGTTCCGGCGCCGGAGGCGGTTGTCGGCGGGGGCGACGTCGGCGGCGGGGGCGTTGTTCCTCGGGTTCGCGGTGAAGCTGTCGCTGGCCGGCAGCGTGTGACCTAGTGTGACCAGAGGCCCAGGCGCTCCATGTACGCCCTGAGCCCGTCGGCCGTCGTGCCCGCCCAGCCCACATAACCGTCCGGGCGTACCAGGAAGAGGGCCGTTCCGTACGACTCCTGTGCCTCTCCGCGTACGACCCTGACCGCCCCCGGCACCTCCGGCGCCTCGCTCCCCACCGCCACCAGCGTCCAGTGCGGCCCCCGGAACGCGTCGAAGAGCCGTGTCCCGCCCAGCAGCCCGTCCGGAGCCCGGTCGCCTGCCCGTAGCCCGGTCACCGTCCCCCGGGACTCCTGGGTGAGGGTCGAGTCCCGGTACCCCAGCCCCAGCTGACGGGTCGCGTCACCGCGCCGGACCTCGCCGCGGTGGACGCCGGCCGACAGGCCGAGCATGTCCGCGGCGATGGGGCGCCGCTCCTCCTCGTAGGTGTCCAGCAGCGTCGCCGGGGCGTCGCCCCGCAGGACCGCGCCCAGCTTCCAGCCAAGGTTGTAGGCGTCCTGGACGCTGGTGTTGAGCCCCTGGCCGCCCGCCGGGGAGTGGATGTGGGCCGCGTCGCCCGCGAGGAAGACCCTGCCCGCGCGGAAGCGGTCCGCGAGGGCCATGCGGGGGCGGAAGTCGGAGGCCCAGCGGACCTCCGTGACGTCCGAGGGGTCGAGGTGGGAGCGGGCGGCGACCACCTTGCGGACGCCGTCCGTGGACACGTCCACCGCCGTGTCCGCCGGGAACTGGGCCGCGACCTGGAAGTCCTCGGTGCCCGCGAGGGGGCAGATCGCGAGGAAGCCGTCGCCCTCCCCGCTCGGCGGGAAGACATGCCAGTGGTCGCGGTCCAGGCCGGTCAGGCGTACGTCCGCCACCAGCATCGGCTGCGGGTCGACCGTCTCGCCCGTCATGGCGATGCCGAGCGCGCGCCGCACCGCCGAGCGGCCGCCGTCCGCCGCCACCAGATACCGGGCGCGGATGTCCTCGCCGTCCGTGAAGCGGGCCGTCACGCCCTCCTCGTCCTGGGTGAGACCGGTCAGCTCGCGTCCGAAGGCGACCTCGCCGCCGAGCTCGGTCAGCCGCGCCCCCAGGATCCGCTGGGTCCGCCACTGCGGCACCATCCACGGCTCGTTGTAGGGGGAGTCCTCCGTCGCCTCGGCCGGGTCGAACATCTGGTGCTCGCCGACCCGCTCGCCGTTCTGCCAGACCATCCCGACCGGGTAGCCGCCGCCGGCGGCGTGGATCGCGTCGAGGACGCCGAGGTCGTCGAAGACCTCCATGGTGCGGGGCTGGATGCCCTTGCCCCGTGAGCCGGGGAAGAGCTCCCCGGCCTTCTCCACCACCAGGGCGTCCACCCCGCGCCGGGCCAGGTCGATACCGAGGGCGAGGCCGGTCGGGCCCGCGCCGACGATCAGTACGTCCGTATTCACGCGAATCTCCTTAACGCTGTTAAGTGCCGTCGCCCATGAGCGTGCCCTTAACGGCGTTAAGCTGTCAAGCGTGACTACGGAACGACGCGCCCCCCTCGACCGCACCCGGGTCGCCGACACCGCCCTGAGGCTCCTCAACGAGACGGGCCTGGACGGTCTGACCCTGCGCGCCATCGCCAGAGAACTCGACGTCAAGGCACCCGCCCTGTACTGGCACTTCAAGGACAAACAGGCGCTGCTCGACGAGATGGCGACGGAGATGTACCGCCGCATGGTCGCCGGGACCGCCCTCGACGCCGCCGACACCTGGCAGGAACGGCTGCTGAAGGCCAATCGCGGGCTGCGTGCCGCCCTGCTCGGCTACCGCGACGGCGCGAGGGTCTTCAGCGGCTCACGCTTCACGAGCCTCGTGCATGTGGAGGCCATGGAGGACAACCTGCGCTTGTTCACGTCCGCGGGCTTCACTCTCGCCCAAGCGGTCAGGGCCTCGTCGACGACGTACCTCTACACCCTCGGCTTCGTCATCGAGGAGCAGGGCGTCGAACCTGTGCCGGGTGAGCGCCGCGAAGGCTACGACATCGACGAACGCGCCCGCCTGATGGCCGACTTTCCCCTGTCGGCGGCGGCGGGCGCGGAGATCTTCGCGGACTACGAGAGGCACTTCGAGGAGGGGCTGGGGCTGGTGATCGCGGGAATCGAGGCGAGGTACGTCAAAGGCGCCGGGTGAGGTCGCGCCCCGAAAGGGGCGCGGGGAACTGCGCGACCAGCCACAAGGGACCCGCGGCCGAGGCGAGGCGGCACTTCAGGGCGCGCGACCTCGGAGGAGATCACCGAACTCGGCGCCTCGATCACTCTGCTGGGAGAGGGAGGCGTACGACTTCGCGGTCTCGGAGCTCCAACAGGTCCCCCGGCTCATCCTGCCGTTCGAGGAACCAGGTGAGCAAAACCTGGTGCCCGCGCTGAACGTCCGGTGAACAACCTCAGCGAGCCTTGGCCAAGGCCGAACGCAGCTTCGGGGTCAGGGGCTTCTCGACGTACCGGTTCATCAGCCAGGCCAGCAGCAGCATCGAGGCCACCGTCAGCGCGAACGTCTCCGCGGACGGCAGTCCGAGCCCGATGTGCAGCGCGTGGATCACCACCCAGCCGAGATGCTCGTGGACCAGGTAGAAGGGGTACGTCAGCGCCCCGGCCACCGTCAGCCAGCGCCAGTTCACCCGGTTCAGCCAGCCCAGCGCGATCGCGGTGACGGCGAGGAAGCCGAAGGCGACGACGGCCACGATCCCGAGGGTGGTGCGGTGCGCGAAGGCGTTCGGGTCGGCGGCGTTCCACAGACCGCGGACCGCGTAGTGCTGGCCGATCAGGAAGCTGACGGCGACGATGCCCCACGCGTAGACGTCCCGCCGGTCCCGGTGGACGAGGTACAGGCCGACACCGCCGATGAAGAAGGGCGCGTACTCGGGCATCAGCACGATGTCGAGCAACGGCTCCTTGGAGGCCTGGGCGATCGCCGCGGCCAGCGTCCAGCCCGCGCAGAACATGACGACCCGCCGCCGGGAGGCCCCGGGCAGGACCACGCACAGCGCGAACAGGACGTAGAAGCGGACCTCCGCCCACAGCGTCCAGCACACGCCCAGCACCCGGTCGACGCCCAACGGCTGCTGAAGCATCGTCATGTTGACCAGGGCGTCGCTCGGCGCGACCGCCTTGAAGGCGACCATCGGCAGCGCGAAGACCGCCGTGACGAGCAGGACCGCCACCCAGTACGCGGGCAGCAGCCGGGACGCGCGGGACGCGAAGAACGACTTCAGCGGTCTGCCCCAGCCGCTCATGCAGATCACGAATCCGCTGATCACGAAAAAGACCTGCACACCGAGACAGCCGTAGGCGAAATACCCGCTCAGCGTCGGGAACTGGTCTTTCGGGGAACTCCCCCAGGCCGCGGTGACCTCGCCGCCCCGGCCGCCGTAGTGATAGGCCGCCACCATCAGCGCGGCCACCAGACGCAGTCCGTCCAGGGCTCTCAGACGGGTCTCACGGGGAGCGGTCCGGTCCGGCCGCCGGGGCGTCTCGATCACCTGGCGGACCGTCGTCGTGGTCACGGATATCCCCTCGATACAGCTGTTCCTACGGATGCACACAGGGACATTAGTCCGAATCACAGGGATGTCTTGGCCGGCGAGCCAACGATTGGCCGCACGGTCCCGGTGAGTTCACCTGAATGTCGTTTTGGCTTCCTAAATTCGCTCAGAATCCCCCCGTGCAAGCGGTAAAGCCCAAGAACTCGCCTCAGCTTTGGTAAGAAGACAAAACAGGAGTGCCATGACGACGGTCCAGAAGAGACGTGCACGTGCGCGTGGAGGGGAGCTGGACGACTGCCTGCGCGCCTGCGCGGTGCACAGCGGAAAGGTCGTCGGCAGCATCGACCGGCGCCGCGTCGAACTCGCCGAGCAGCTGCGCAAACTGCTCGTCGCGTGGGGCACGACCGCCACGTCCGCCTCCGGTCCCGCCCCGGCCGGCGGCGCCACCGCCCTGCTCAAGCGAGCCGTCAAGGGTGCCGCCACCCCGGCCTCCGCCATCCCGGGCGAACTCCTCGACGCGCTGCTCGCCGTCGCCAACAAGGCGCTCGAATGCGGCTACGACGACGAACTCGACCTCGCCCTCGTCATCAGCGACACCGTCCTCGCCCAGCGCAGGAACTCCCGCGCCGGCTGGCGGCTGCGCGCCCGGCTCCTGGAGGCCCTCGGCGAGGAGACCGAGGCCGTCGAGGCGTACGAGAAGTACCTCGCCCTCACCGACGACGACGGCTTCGGCGTCCGCGCCAAGATCGCCGGTCTGCGGGTCGCGGCCGACAAGGAGCGGGAGTTGCTGGCACTGCTGAAGCGGCAGAGCCCGCGTGCCGCGGAGTTCACCCGCCGCCCCGCCACCGACGTCTGGGCCGAGGGTCTGGCCGCCCACGCGGTGGGGGACTGGACCGAGGCCGAGCCGCGCCTCGTGGGAGCGCTCCTGACGCTGGCCGCCGAGGGCGCCCCGGTCGCCGACCGGCAGGAACTCCTCAGCCAGTACCTGGACCTGCGGACCACCGAGTCGACGGACCTCGCCGCCCTCACCGAGGCCCTCGCCCTCTACTCCGAGCAGCGCCGCAACCGGATGCGCGGCCCCGTCGCCGACCCCACCGTCGGCGGAGTGCAGTGGATCAGCCTCGGTGAGTTCCGCAACCGGATCGCCGGGAAGTCGATCTGTCTGATCGCCAACTCCGGGCGCGTCGGCGCGAGTTCGATGGGCGCCGAGATCGACGCGTACGACCTCGTCGTGCGCTTCAACTCGTACCGGATCGACCCGAAGCACACCGGCAGCCGCACCGACATCCACGCCACCATCCACAAGCACGGCTTCAACTGGGACCAACAGGTCGACACCCGGCTCGTGTTCGGCGGTATCTCCGGCGACTGGAAGTACTCGCTGCGCAACCGGCTCGTCCCCGGCGCCCAGGCCTTCCTCGGCGACGAGTCGCTGCGCTGGCCCGTGCGCAACATCGGCAGGCTCTCCACCGACGTCTGGTCCGGCATCCCCACCACCGGCTTCAACATGCTGTACCTGCTGGACTTCCTGGACGTCAGCCCGACCCTGGACCTGATCGGCTTCGACTTCTACGAGAGCGGCGCCTACCGCGTCCAGGAGGCGATGAAGCTCGCGATCACGTCCGTGCACGAGTACACCAGCGAGAAGGCATGGGTCATGCAGCGGGCCCAGAGCGTGACCGACATGAGGATCTCCCTGCGATGACCCAGACCACTCTCACCGCGGCCCCCGCCACCGACGCCCACGCGCTCACCGGCAAGCGCCGCATCGCCTTCGCGTCCTACGTCGACGAGAACTACCTGCCCGGGTTCCTGACCCTCCTGCGCAGCCTCGCGCTCTCCAACCCCGGCGTGTGCGAGGACTTCGTCGTCCTCTACGACGATCTGCGCCCCGGCTCGATCGCGCGGATCCGCGCCCTGCACCCGCGGATCGTCCTCAAGCGCGTGGGCGACACCCACTACGACTCGTACAAGAAGGGCGACCAGGACAACTACCTGGTCCGCAAGGCGTACTTCATCCTCGACGTGTTCAGGATCCGCGAGTACGACACGATCATCACCCTCGACACCGACATGGTCGTCCTCGGCGACCTCGGTGAACTCCTGCGGCTGCGCGAGGGGCTGGCGGCCGTCCCGCAGTTCTTCTACGGACAGCACAAGCTCAACTCGGGGCTGCTCGTCATCCAGCGCGAGTACCTGAGCGACGAGTTCTGCGCCAGGCTCGACCGGTGTGGCCGCAGCGGCGACTACGAGCTCGACAAGCACGACCAGGGCATCCTCAACGCCGTCCTGGACGGCGACTTCGTGCGCGTCGACCCGCGCTACAACTTCGTCAAGCGGCGCCTGTCCGGCGACCTCCCGGTCCCCGAGGACACCGCGATCCTGCACTTCACCGGCCGCCACAAGCCCTGGCAGGGCGGCGAGGCCGGGTACAGCCAGGCCGAGGACCGCTGGCGCGAGTTCGAGCTGTCGGACGCCGACTTCCAGGCCGCCTACCTCGCGTCGAACGGTGGCCTCCACCACGACCTGGTCGTCCACTTCGGCACCCCGCACGTCAAGCGCACCGGCGATGTCGAGGTGGCCCGCAAGGTCGCCGCCGCGCACATCGCGTCCGGCGACTACCAGGACGCCGTCGACGTCCTCACCAGCGTCCGGATCCCGCTCGACGAGGCCTGGCCGCACGAGGTCCTCGGCCACGCCCTGATGAGCGTCTCCCGCCACGAGGAGGCCAAGGCCCAGCTGCTCCTCGCCACCGCCGCCCCCAACCGGGCCGCCACGGCGTACGCCCGCCTCGCCCAGATGGCGTGGGTGCACGGCGACAACACGGAGTCCCTGAGGCACGCCACCGCCGGTATCACCGTCGACCCGACCCACCGCTCCAGCCGGCTGTGGGCGCAGCGCGCGGCCGCCGTGCCCGCGCAGGAGCGGGGCAGCGCCGAGGACCAGCTCGCCCACGTCGCCTTCTACATGGACCGGCAGGGCAACGCGGGCGACAAGCTCCTCCCGGAGACCGTCCGGCTCGCCTTCGGCCCCGACGTCACCTCGCGGCGCTGGCACTCGGTCCACGCCCACCGCCTCTTCGACGAGGCCGCGTTGGAGCGCGTCAACGCCCGCCGGGGCCTGGTCATCGGCGGCGGAGGGCTCTTCATCCCGGACACCATGCCCAACGGCAACAGCGCCTGGCAGTGGAACGTCCCGGACGGGCTCCTGAACCGCATCGACGTACCGATCGCGGTCTTCGCCGTGGGCTTCAACGCCTTCGACGGCCAGTCCTACCGTGCGAACCGCTTCCGCGACTCGCTCCTCCAACTCGTCGAGCGCTCCGCCTTCTTCGGACTGCGCAACCACGGCTCGATCGAGAAGGTCCGCGCGATGCTGCCGTCGCACCTGCACGACAAGGTGCGCTTCCAGCCCTGCCCCACCACGGTCATGCGCCAGCTTGTCGCGGGCTGGCAGGACCCGGTGCGGCGCGAGAACACCATCCTCGTCAACGCGGCGTACGACCGCGCGGGTCTGCGCTTCGGCCACGACTACGGCTACTTCCTCGCCCAGATGGCCCAGGCCGTACGGGACCTGGGGGAGCTCGCCGAGGTGCAGTGCGTGGCGCACTCGCTCGACGACGAGAAGATCGCCTTCGATCTGCGCCGCGAGCACGGCATCTCGCTGCCGGTCATCCCGATGTACGACTTCGAGAACGACCAGATCCGCGAGCTGTACGCCCGCACCAAGCTGGTGATCGGCATGCGCGGCCACGCCGGGATGATCCCGTTCGGCGTCGGCACGCCCATCATCAGTCTGATCTCGCACCCGAAGATGGCGTACTTCCTGCGGGACATCGAGCGCCCGGAGTGGGGCGTCTCGGTCCATGACCGCCACCTCGCGGCCCGGCTGGTCGAGCGCTCCAAGGAGCTGCTCGCCGACCACGCCAAGACGGTCGCCGACGTCCACGGCCGCCAGCAGGAACTGTGGAAGGTCACCGAGGCCAACGCGGCCGACCTCCGGGTGATCCTGGGGGGTTGAGGGACCGCGGGCCCCCACGGCACAGGGGGCCCGCACCTCACTCGTCCGGCAGGTGCTCCAGCACCAGGTCGACGGCCTCCCGCGCCGTCGTCACCCGTCCCACCGACTCCTGCCGGGACGGGCCCATCACGAAGTAGGTGCCCCCGTACTCGGACAGGACGAAGGGGATGTCCCAGGTCCACGGCTGCTCCGTGGTACGGCTGAAGTGCAGCTCCCCCATCCCGACCCAGGGGAACCGGCGCCGCAGCCGGGGTTCCGCGTAGGCCAGGTCCAGCAACTCCGGCCGTACGCGCCCGTCGTCCCGCGCCTTCTGCCAGCCCGCCTCTATTGCCGCGTCCGTGTCCATGGGCCCATCATGCGACAGCTCAGCGGCCGACGGCCTTGTGCAGCAGCCGGGTGAGCTTCGAACCGCCCGGCTGCTCCTTCCCGTACGCCTTCCGCAGCTGCTCGAAGTGGTCGGCGCGGGTGCGGCTCAGATACTCGTCCGAGGTCAGCGGCCTGGCGATCGACCAGGCCCGCCGGTGCTGGCCGTCGTAGTGGGCGACGTACGCCTTGGACAGTTCGAGGACGGACTTGAAGGGGATGCCGCCGGTGTGGTCGCGGTCGATCCTCTCCTGGACGGCGGAGATCAGGGCGAGCTTCTCGTCGACCGTGTAGTCGTCGTCGGTGACGCGCTTGAGGACGTCCGCCGGGATCGGCTTCGTCACCTCGAAGGCGAGGGTGGAGCGGATCGGCGGCCCGGCGATCTCGATGTACGGCAGCAGGGCGCCCGTGCTGTGGTGCAGCCACGGCAGCCGGGGTCCGGCGAAGTCCTGGTGCAGGACGACCGTGCCGGGCCGCATCCGGGTCAGGAACCGCTCCGACACACACCGGAACACCCGGGCCGTCTTGGCGATGTCGATGTGCAGGAACTCCACGGGGCTGGTGTCCCCGGGGTCCGAGGTCTGCCACAGATCACCGGCGTGGATCTCCAGGAACGGCAGGAAGGGCTCCAGACGCCCCTTGAAGTCGTCCAGGAAGGAGTTGTCGTCGGCCGGTTTGTGACCGGAGTCGAAGAACTTCTCCGAGGCGAAGGTGCCCTTGCCGACCCGGAAGAAGTCGTAGGCGTGCAACCGCCCGCTCTTCCGGTCGAACACGGGGCTCTCGCTCAGGCCGAGCCCGAGCGCGTACGTCGATCCGCCGCCCCCCGAACCCAGTTCGACGATCCGGTCCCGGCCCGTGAGGTGATGCCGGCCCACCAGGTACAGGAACTGGAGCTCCCAGGTGCTGCACTGGGTGTAGGGCAGGTTCTCCGGCAGCGTGACGCTGTCGAAGAGGGAGTAGAGCCGGCCGAGCTTCGTCATGAGTGCCTCACGGGATTCGGATAGGCGGTGCCCGTGATCCTAGGGACACGGACACCGCTTCACCATTGAATCAACGGAGTAGCTCGATGGTTGGGCTGTATTTCCACGGCCTTTCCGGGGAGTTCATCCCTCATTCGCTCAGCGCTTCACGGCCTTCCTCAGGGCCCGCGCCTGTCGTACGACCCGCCGCGCCGTGGAGTTGTGCGGCAGGAACGCCAGCCGCTCCGGGATACCGCCGGGCAGCCCCAGGGACGTGAGGCGCTTCTTCCGGAAGTACCGCCGGGTGCGCGGGCGCAGCCGCTCGGCGAGGTACTTCTCCGCCGTCCCGCGCCGGCCCGGGTAGATCCGGTCCTGCATGGTGAACCCGACCGCGGTGACCAGAGCGTTCAGCTCGTCCGCGGGCAGCGGGTCCTCGCCGTCCCGCCGCTCCAGGTCCGGCAGCACCGCGTCGGCCAGCACCGCCGGGACCCGGTTGCTGTTCTGGTACGGCGTGAGCCGGTCCAGGAGCGGCCCGGTGCCGATACGGGCGACGGGAAGCCCGTAGAAGACGGACGCCGTGAACAGCGCCGTCGAGAAGCAGCCGACGACCAGCCCCGGCCGTGCCCTCTCGAACAGCACCTCGGCGAGGACGGGGGTGTCCAGGACCGTCAGGTCGACGCCCAGCTTCCCGGCCTCGGTCTCCAGGACGCGGCTGAAGCGGGCCGGTGCGGTGGGGTGCGGTTTGAAGACGATGCTGCGATGCCCGCGCTCGACCGCGCCGCGCATCATCCGTACGTGCAGTTCCTCCTCCTCCCCGGCGGAGAGGATGTTCAGCGCGGACAGGTACTGGCCAAGCAGCAGCGCCGAGTTCTCCGGCAGCGCGGGCAACTCCGGTACGGCCTCGCCGAGTTCGCCCAGCACCTTCAGGAACGCGCCCGTCGGCACGACCTGCGCGGGCACGTCGAACTCGGTCAGCAGCATCGGCGTGAGGCCCGGCACCAGGTCCAGGTGGAGCAGCCGGCGCACGCGCGTGCCGACCAGCGGGTCGAGCTTGTTGCGGGTGGGGCCGTAGCTCATCAGGCCGTCCGCGTAGACATGCACGGGGGCGCCGGTGAACAGCTGGGCCACCGTGAGCGCGGGGGTGACCTGGATGGACTCCAGGACCAGCTCGACACGGTCGTCGCCGAGGCCCCACAGCAGCCGCAGATAGCGCTCGAAGAGCGGGATGTCGTCGGTGCGCGGTGTCCAGGAGCCGGGGTGGAAGGGGTGGATGGCCTCGTTCCACGACAGCACGCCGTCGAAGTGGTCGCGCAGCGGGTCGAAGCCGGGCATCTCGTCGAGAGCCGGAGTGGTCTCCGGGGTCGCCGCGTTGTTGAACACCAGCAGCACCCGCCGCTCCGCCTCCTCGAAGAGGTCGGACTCGATCGCGGCGGCCAGGGTGGCCACCCCGTACAGCGTGGAGGCGCAGAAGATCTGGGTCGTACGACGAGTGGCACGAGCACTGTTCGGGGACATCAGGCGGCCGCCTTCGCTGTGGTGACCCGGCGCCGCAGCCGCCGCAGTCTGGACGAGCGGCGCAGGTCCATCGTGTCGAGCACGTCGCCGAGGGCGTCCTGCGGCATCCGCTTTATGGCCGCCGCGCTCAACGCCTGGAGCTGCTTGGCCACGCCGGGCTCCCACTTGGCCTCGTCGGAGAGGTGGTGGGCGATGATCGCGCAGTAGGTGCGCACCGCCTTCGGGAGCAGCCGGGCGGCGTCCCGGTCCGTCGCCGTCTCCTCGACGACCTGGTCGAAGGCGCGGATGAAGTCCAACTGGCGGGCGTCGCCGATCTGGGTGAGCGAGGAGGCCACCCCGCGCCGGTAGAACACCCCGAGCAGGCTCACCACGGCGAACGACTCCGCCTCGCGGTGCAGCTTCCAGATCCACGGCCGGTCCTCGGCCGTGCGCAGCCCGTCGGTGAAGTGCAGCAGGCCCTTGTCCAGGAGCCGGCGGTGGTAGGCGCCGGCCCACGCGTACGCGTAGTCCACGGAGGTCGTCCGGTCGGCGGGCAGGATCGCCTCGCGCGGGTTCAGCACCTCCCCGCGCAGACCCACCGGCGCCCGGTGGACGGACCGGGCGCGGGCGGTCGCCTGCACATGGTCGGTGCGGATGAAGTCGCAGCCCAGATCCTCGATGGCCGCCACCAGTTCGGCGAGATAGCCCGGCGCGAGCCAGTCGTCGCCGTCGAGGAAGGTGAGGTACTCGCCCGTCGCCGCGTCCAGTCCGGTGTTCCGGGCGGTGGCGAGACCTCCGTTCTCCTCATGGCGGATATATCTCACCTGTGCGACATCCGAAAGCGACTCGGCCGCCCGTTCGAGAATGGCCGGTGTTTCATCCTTGGATTTGTCGTCGACGAGGATGAACTCGAAGTCGCTCCGGGCGTTGAGCCGCAGAGTTCTGAGGGTGTCCGGGGCGTATTGCTGCACGTTGTAGAACGGCACGATCACGGAAAGCTTTGGCACCCGCGAAACGCTAGAAGGCCGCTCGGCAGGGGAACTGGACGGTGATCGTACGGGGGGTGAACTCAATGTGTCGGAACGGTGCATCCCCTGTACTTCCCGGGCTTCGGCGAGCCAGTTCGGCTCTCGGTGGGCTGTTGTTAACTTTTCGTTGATTCGCGGTTGGGCCATACCTAGGAATTGCTTCCTAGCGTCTTGGACGTGCCAGCAAGTACGCCAGCAACCACAACGACGCCGACGCGAATCGCGGTCCTAGCGGACTCGGACACCCGCTGGAAATGGGGTGCCCTCACATCTCATCGCATCGCCCCGCGCGAGGATGCGCAAGGGCCCCTCGCCCTCAGCGGTTTCCTGCTGCGCGGACGCGCCACCCCCACCCCGCGCCAGCTGGCGGAGGTCGGGGTGCCCGCCGACTCGCTCCGGGAGGTCACGTCCGTCGAGTTCCTGCGCGCCATGGCGGAGGAGCCGTACGACATCGTGGTCATCGCCCTCGTCGGCGGCGGCGTCCAGGCCATGCTGCACGGCCTGAAGCGGGTGTGGGAGGGCCGCTCCGAGCGCCCTGTCGTCGTCACCGGCTACGTCGGTGTCGTCTACGAGAAGCTCGCCGACGGCCTGCTGCTGAGGCACGGCGCGGACCTGGTCCTCGCCAACTCCCGCCAGGACGCGGACCGTTTCCGGACCGTGTACGAAGGGGTGGGCGCCGACGCCTCGTCGGTCACGGAGGTGGCGCTGCCGTTCCTCGGCGGGGCCGCGTACGAAGGCGAACACGACCCGTACACCGTCGTGTTCGCCGTCCAGCCCTCCGTCCCTGACAGCCGCAAGGACCGTACGTATCTCCTGAACCGGCTCATCCAGCACGCCCGGCTGCATCCCGAACGCGAGGTGCTGCTGAAGCTGCGCTCCAAGCCCGGCGAACACACCACGCACATCGAGGAGCAGCCCTACCAGAAGCTGGTCCAGAAGCTCGATCCGCCGGCCAACTTCCGTCTGGTGTACGGGAACATGGGCGAGGTCCTGGACCGTACGGATCTGCTGGTCACGATCTCGTCGACGGCCGCGCTGGAGTCGCTGCACCGGCGGATCCCCACGGTGGTGCTCACCGACCTGGGTGTGCGCGAGGTGCTGGGCAACCACCACTTCGTCGGGTCCGGGTGCCTCGCCTCCTGGGACCAGCTGGACGCGGGGTACCTGCCGGCGGCTGACCCGGAGTGGGTTTCCCGGCAGGGTGTCGCGGCGGACGGATCGTACGGGACCGCGTTCGATGCTGCGCGGGAGCGGATCGCGAAGCTCCTCGGGGGTGACCGGCCGCCGTTGACGCCGTATTACACACCCGCCACCGCGCGGGGCTATCTGCCTGGCATCCTCGCCCGCCATCATCTCGGCCCCGACGGCAGTCCATTGCCGGGGGCTCCCGCTGCTGACAGGGAGCCCGGGCCTGTGCGGCAGATCGTGCGGCGGGCCGCGCGGGGGGCGTACCGGCACGGGGTGCAGCGGGTGGCGCCGGTCATCCGGCGGATGGGGGAGCTGTGAGCGCCTTCGAGAGTGCCGCGATGGGTCGCTTCGCGGCTGCGGCGCCGTCCGGGCTGGTCGCGCAGTTCCCCGCGCCCCTAGGGGGCGGCTTCGCCGACCCCCTCCCTACCTCTGTGAACCCTGCACAAGGAGTGCGACCCATGTCCGACTCCCCGGCGGTGCGTCGTGTGCTCGCCGTCATTCCTGCCCGCGGTGGCTCCAAGGGTGTGCCCGCGAAGAACCTCGCCCCCGTCGGGGGCGTGCCGCTGGTGTCCCGGGCGGTGCGTGAGTGCCTCGCCACCCGGCTGGTCACCGATGTCGTCGTCTCCACCGACGACCAGGCCATCGCCGCCGCGGCCCGCGAGGCCGGTGCCGAGGTCGTGCTGCGGCCCGCCGCCATCGCCGGGGACACGGCGACCTCCGAGGCCGCGGTGCTGCACGCGATGGACACCCACGAGGCGCTGCACGGGGCGGCGGTCGACGTGGTGGTGTTCGTGCAGTGCACCAGCCCGTTCCTGGTCCGCGAGGACATCGACGCGGTGGCGGGCGCAGTCGTCGAGACCGGTGCCGACACCGCGGTGACCGTGGCCCCCTTCCACGGCTTCGTCTGGCGCGACGAGGCCGACTCCGCCGAGGAGAGCGGCGGCTTCGGCGTCAACCATGACAAGTCCTACCGCCCGCGCCGCCAGGACCGCCCCCAGGACCTCCTGGAGACCGGCGCCGCCTACGCGATGGACGCGGCCGGCTTCCGCGAGCACCAGCACCGCTTCTTCGGCCGCACGGAGCTCGTACGCACCGACGCCGCGCGCGTCCTGGAGATCGACGACCCGCACGACCTCGCCAGGGCGCGGGCGCTCGCGCCCCTCTTCGACGCCGACCGGCCCGGCGCCCTTCCCACCTACGACGACATCGACGCCGTAGTCCTCGACTTCGACGGCACCCAGACCGATGACCGGGTGCTGATCGACGCCGATGGAAAGGAGTTCGTCTCCGTGCACCGCGGAGACGGCCTCGGCATCGCCGCCCTGCGCAACAGCGGTCTGGAGATGCTGATCCTCTCCACGGAGCAGAACCCGGTCGTCGCCGCCCGGGCCCGGAAGCTCAAGCTCCCGGTCCTGCACGGCATCGACCGGAAGGACCTCGCACTCAAGCAGTGGTGCGAGGAGCAGGGCATCGCGCCCGAGCGCGTGCTCTACGTCGGCAACGACGTCAACGACCTCCCGTGCTTCGCCCTCGTGGGCTGGCCCGTGGCGGTCGCGAGCGCCCACGACGTGGTACGCGGCGCCGCCCGTGCGGTCACCACCCTCCCCGGTGGCGACGGCGCGATCCGAGAGATCGCCAGCTGGATCCTCGGCCCCTCTCTCGACTCCCTCAACAGGTAAGGAACGTTCCCCTCATGTCTGTCAACTCCCGTCTGCGCACCTTCGGCACCGAGCGCATCGCCGGCCCCGGCCAGCCCGTCTACATCTGCGGCGAGATCGGCATCAACCACAACGGCGAGCTGGAGAACGCGTTCAAGCTCATCGACGTGGCCGCCGAAGCCGGCTGCGACGCGGTCAAGTTCCAGAAGCGCACCCCCGAGATCTGCACCCCGCGCGACCAGTGGGACATCGAGCGCGACACCCCCTGGGGCCGCATGACCTACATCGACTACCGCCACCGCGTGGAGTTCGGTGAGGACGAGTACCGCCAGATCGACGAGTACTGCAAGGAGAAGGGCATCGCCTGGTTCGCCTCCCCGTGGGACACCGAGGCCGTCGCCTTCCTGGAGAAGTTCGACATCCCCGCCCACAAGGTGGCGAGCGCGTCCCTCACGGACGACGAGCTGCTGCGCGCCCTGCGCGCCACGGGCCGCACGATCATCCTGTCCTCGGGCATGTCGACGCCGAAGCAGATCCGCCACGCGGTCGAGGTCCTGGGCAGCGACAACATCCTTCTCTGCCACGCCACTTCGACCTACCCGGCGAAGGCCGAGGAGCTCAACCTCCGCGTCATCAACACCCTCCAGGAGGAGTACCCGAACGTCCCGATCGGCTACTCCGGCCACGAGACGGGCCTCCAGACCACGCTGGCCGCCGTCGCGCTGGGCGCCACCTTCGTCGAGCGCCACATCACCCTCGACCGCGCGATGTGGGGCTCCGACCAGGCCGCCTCCGTCGAGCCCCAGGGCCTGACGCGCCTGGTGCGCGACATCCGCACCATCGAGGCCTCCCTCGGCGACGGCGTCAAGAAGGTCTACGACTCCGAGCTCGGCCCGATGAAGAAGCTGCGCCGGGTCTCGGGCGTCGTCGCCGAGGCGGAGATCGCCGCGGCCGCGGGCGAGCCGGTCTCGGTCTGAGGTCGAACCCTTTAGGAGACGGTCGTACGTCGATGAGCCGCCGCGCCGGGTCCACCGGCAGCAACTCCACTCTCGCGTTCGTCGAGAGCCCGGTACAGCTCCTGAACGTGCTGGAGTGGGCGCATGCCCACGCACCCGGCGCGGGGCTCACCGTCGTCGTGCTGTCCCCGACCGACCCCATGACCCGCGGCCAGCTCCGCCGGATGGCCGAGCTGGCCAGGGACGAGGGTCACGCGGTCCGCTGGGAGGAGGCCCGGGGCGGCCCCGCGGCCCCCTTCCAGACCATCGGCGGCCTCGCGGGCATGCTCCGCAGGGCGGACCGGGTCGTCCTGGGCGACCCCTTCTCCCGCTACGTACAACTGCTGCTGACCATCACCCGGGCCGCCGACCTGGTCGTCGTGGACGACGGCACGGCCACCATGGAGTTCGTCACCCAACTCGCCCGCGGCGAACGCCTGGTGCGCTGGCACCGCAAGGGCGGCCGGCCCGGCCCCCGCGACCTGGTCTTCGCGCCGGTGTCCTCCTCGGCCCGCCGGCGCCTGACCCCGAGCGAGCGTCGCCGGGTGCAGATCTTCTCCTCCATGCCGATGGAGGAGACCCCGGCGGGCGTGACCGTCTCGCCCCACACCTTCGCCTGGACCCGCGCCCGCTTCGGACCGCCCCGCATCACCAAGGGCGCCGACATGGTCGGTACGTCCCTGGTGGAGACGGGCGTGGTGGACGGCGACCGCTACCTGGAGGCCGTCCGCTCGCTCGCCAAGGCGCACGGCACCACCCGCTACTTCGCCCACCGCCGCGAGAGCACGGACAAGCTCCACCGCCTCGCGGTCGAGACGGGCCTGGAGATCGTCCGCCCGGACCTCCCGCTGGAGCTGATCGCCCGCCGCGGCCCGATCGGCCGCACCATCCTGAGTTTCCCCTCGACCGTCGTGCACACCCTGCCCCTGGCCCTGGTGGGCACCGACGTCCGCGTCGCGGTCTGCGACATCGACCCCGACTGGCTCACGGAGACCGCCTCCCCGCGCGCCCAGGGCTTCCTGTCCGGCGTGACGGGCAAGGCGAGGGACGTGCACCGGCTGTCTTCGGTCACCGCGGTGTGAGCCCGCCGCGCGCCCTGTCAGCCCTCCTTGCGGGCGAGCAGAAAGGCGCGCGGCCGCACCTCGCCCTCCTGTGCCTCGCGTACGACCCGGCTGTACAACCGGAAGCCCGCCTCGCCGAGCCGCTCGGCGACGGCGTCCGGGTCCCGCCAGTAGTAGTCGAGCGCGATCTCGTGCCCGAACCGCTCGGCGAGGTGCAGACGTTCCTCGGCACCGGTCTGGAAGGCGAGGAGCAGCTGCCCGCCCGGCTCCAGCACCCGGTGGAGCTCGGCGAACGTCGCGGGCAGATGCCCGTCGGGGACGTGGATGATCGAGTACAGGGCGGTGATCCCGCCCAGCGTCGCGTCCGGCAGGTCCAGGGCGGTCATCGACCCCACGTGGAACCGCAGGCCGGGATGGTTGCGCCGGGCCAGCTCCACCATCCGGGGCGAGACGTCGACGCCGAACACGGGCAGGCCCAGGCCGTGCAGCAGCGCGGTCACGTGCCCGGGTCCGCTGCCGAGGTCGGCGACGGGGGCGCGGGTGCCGCTCGCCCGGACCAGCTCGGCGAAGGCACCGAAGAGCGCGCGCTCCAGGACCAGGCCGTCCAGACCGTCGGCGGGGAACCGCTGGTCGAAGTCGTCGGCGATCGTGTCGTACGAGGTGCGGGTGTTCCGTATGAATTCCGGGGTCTCGGCGGTCACGGGCCGCACCCTAGCGGGGCCTGTCGTCCGTCAGGTGTTCGTCGGCCGTCCAGGTGAAACCCGACAGGGAGCCGGGCGGGGAGTCCTCGGCGGTCACCGACGGTCGCCGGCGGCGGATCAGCCAGACCGCCGTCGCGAGCAGCCAGCCCGCCAGGAGCATGATCACCAGCATGGCCAGGAGCAGGCCCGTCGTCCCGAGGAGACCGACTCTCGCCAGCAGCCCCGGGATGTGCTCCTCGCCGCAGCCGCACGCCTGCCAGTCCTGTACCCCGTGGATCGCCATACGGGAAGCCTGCCCGCCGCCGGCCCGGCCGTCGCTCCGCGTGGCGGAAAAGTCACGCGGCGGTGATGATTCCGGGACCGGAACAAGCGTCTCAGTGGAGGCGGGGTGGATAACCGGGGCTGTGCGGTCCCGACAGGTGAACAGAGCCGACGGGGCGGGCACCGCGCGTGGTATCCGTGGAGGGAGGAGTGGATGAGTGACGGATGTGGCCGGATGTCCACGGTCGGTCCCTCTCCGCGGATTTCATGATCCACTCGACCGGAAAAGCGGGCGAGTTTACCCATCCCAGTCGATACGTATGCGTCGAGCGGCCAGATTTTCTTCCCCTAACGGGTTGAACTTTTGTTGATCGAGGGGCAGTTGGTCGGCCTGGCGTCCTACCCTTCAGAGGGTGAAGCAATTGATGTCCCTAGAGTCCGAGGCCGGTCTTCCCGCGGAAGCTCCGCTTCCCGGCACGCTGCCGGAGTCGCTGCGTGCCGAACTTGTCGCGTTCCGACGTGACTTGCACATGCATCCGGAGCTCGGCAACCAGGAGTTCCGTACGACCGCCGCCATCAAGGCACGGCTGGAGAAGGCCGGCCTGCGGCCGCGTGTGCTCGCGGTGGGTACCGGGCTCGTGTGTGACATCGGGGACTGGGACGCGGGGCTTCCCGCGCTCGCCTTGCGGGCCGACATCGACGCCCTTCCCATTCCGGACACGAAGAGTGACTGCGCGTATCGCTCGACCGTGCCGGACCGGGCCCACGCGTGCGGGCACGACGTGCATACGACGGTCGTGCTCGGGGCCGGCCTCGTACTGGCCGATCTTCATCGGCAGGGACGGCTGCCGCGGCCCGTGCGGCTGGTCTTCCAGCCCGCCGAGGAAGTGCTGCCCGGCGGTGCCGCCGACGCCATCGAGTGCGGGGTCCTCGACGGGGTCGGGCGGATCATCGCCGTGCACTGCGATCCCCGGGTGGACGCCGGGCGGATCGGGCTGCGGGCCGGTGCCATCACCTCCGCGTGCGACCGGCTGGAGATCTCCCTCGGCGGACCCGGCGGACACACCGCGCGCCCGCATCTGACGACGGACCTGGTGACGGCCGCCGCGCGGGTCGTCATCGACGTGCCCGCGATCGTCGCCCGGCGCATCGACACCCGGGCCGGGCTCGCCGTGACCTGGGGCCGGATCGAGTCCGGACACGCGCCCAACGTCATTCCGCAGCACGCCGAGCTCTCCGGCACCGTGCGCTGCCTGGACATCGAGGCCTGGCGCCAGGCACCCGACGTCGTGGTCGCCGCGATCGACGAGGTGGCCAACCTGCATCGCGCCAAGTCGGAGATCACCTACGTGCGCGGTGTGCCGCCCGTCGTCAACGACCCCGCGGTCACCGACCTGTTGCGTGACGCCATGACCGCCCGGCGCGGTGCCGCCTCGGTCGAGGGCACCGAGCAGAGCCTCGGTGGCGAGGACTTCTCCTGGTATCTGGAGCATGTGCCGGGAGCCATGGCCCGGCTCGGCGTCCGCACACCGGGGGAGCGGACCGTACGCGATCTCCACCAGGGCGACTTCGACGCCGACGAGTCGGCGATCACGGCGGGCGTGGAGCTGTTCACCGCCGCCGCGCTGCTCGATGGAGCTTCCTGAGACACCTGAAGAAGATCTTGTGAAGGGGTGGCCGGTTTGGCACCCCTTCATCCCCTTGTGTCACCCGGGCGTAACCCGCGAGCGGCGAACGTAACCCGATGTCGGCACGGTTCGATAACGGCCGCGAGAAACCCCGTTCCCCTCCTCTTCTACGCGCGTTACTGTGCGCCGAAATGGCCACCAGAGGCGGCGCATTGGGGAAGCGGGCCGTTCGACGGGCCGTGGGATGAAGGGGTGCTTGCTGTGCGTTCCATATCTCGGAGGACCAGGTTCTCCCAAGCAGTGGTGGCCGTTTCGGTCATCGCGCTCGCGGCCGTCGGCTGTGGCGAGTCCAGCACGAAGGCCGGCAGTGACAAGGCATCGGCGTCGGAGTCCGGCAAGTACACCGGCAAGGGCATCGGCCTGGCGTACGACATCGGCGGCCGTGGCGACCAGTCGTTCAACGACGCCGCCTACGCCGGCTTCGAGCAGGCCGACAAGGAATTCAAGATGGGCGGCCGGGACGTCCAGCCGAGCGACGGCGAGTCCGACGCGGACAAGATCCAGCGTCTGACCGAGCTCGCCAAGGCCGGCTACAACCCGGTGATCGGCGTCGGCTACATCTACGCGCCGGCCGTCAAGGAGGTCGCCGCCAAGTTCCCGAACGTCACCTTCGGTGTCATCGACGACGAGCAGGTCAAGGCCGACAACGTCGCCGACATGGTCTTCTCCGAGGAGCAGGCCTCCTACCTCGCGGGCGTCGCCGCCGCCAAGGCCTCCAAGGCCAAGCACGTCGGCTTCATCGGCGGTGTGGACATCCCGCTGATCCACAAGTTCGGCGCGGGCTTCGAGCAGGGTGTCAAGTCCGTCGACCCGAGCATCAAGATCGAGTCGCAGTACCTGACGGAGACCCCCGCCGAGGGCGGCTTCTCCAGCCCGGACAAGGGCAAGGAGGCGGCCAGCGGCCAGATCGAGAAGGGCGCCGACGTCATCTACCACGCCGCCGGCCTGTCCGGTCAGGGCGTGATCTCCGAGGCCGCCGCCAACAAGATCTGGGCGATCGGCGTCGACTCCGACCAGTACAACCAGTCCGCGCTCAAGGACTACAAGGACTACATCCTCGGCTCGGCGCTGAAGAACGTCGGCGGCGCGGTCTACGAGCTCGCCAAGTCGGTCTACGAGGGCAAGCCGCTCACCGGTGTCGTCCGCGGCGACCTGAAGTCCGGCGGCGTGGGCTTCGCCGACTCCAACCCGAAGTACAAGGCGATGACGGACGTCGTCGCGGCGGTCGACGCGGCCAAGCAGGACATCATCGACGGCAAGGTGACGGTGAAGACCTCGTAAGGCCGGAAGTGAGGCGGAGGTGAGGCCGTAAGAGGCCTTTCGTACGCCCTCTCGGGCAGCGTTGCAGCTCGTACGCCCCTTGCTTCCCGCAAGGGGCGTACTGCTGTCCGTAGTCTGTCCACCAACTGTGGCCACAGCTCGGTAACGGACCGGACAGAAGGGGTTTTCCGTCTGGTCTACGCGCGTTACGCTGCGGCGGAACCAGCGCCTGGTTTGGGCGCTTGCACAAAGGAGTCTCGTTCCATGCGCCGGGTGTCCCGTATCGCGGTTGCAGGCGTTGCAACCGCAGCTCTTGCCGTGACCGTTTCCGCTTGCGGAAGCTCGTCCACCTCCTCGTCCTCCTCCTCCAGCAGCGACAAGAACCTGGGCCTCGCCCTGGCGTACGACGTCGGCGGCAAGGGCGACCAGTCCTTCAACGACGCCGCGACCGCCGGTCTGGACAAGGCCGACAAGGAGTTCGGCTACAAGTCCACGGCCGTCGAGCCGCAGGACGGCGAGTCGGACGCGGACAAGGTCCAGCGTCTGGAGAACCTCGCCAAGCAGGGCTACAACCCGGTCATCGGCGTCGGCTTCGCCTACGCGCCGGCCGTCAAGGAGGCCGCGGCCAAGTACCCGAAGACCACCTTCGGCATCGTCGACGACGAGCAGATCAAGGCCGACAACGTCGCCGACCTCGTCTTCCACGAGGAGCAGGCCTCCTACCTCGCCGGTGTCGCCGCCGCGCTGTCCACCAAGTCCGACGTCGTCGGCTTCGTCGGTGGTGTGGACGTGCCGCTGATCCACAAGTTCGGCGCGGGCTTCAAGCAGGGCGTCGAGGACACCAAGAAGGGCGTCACGGTCAAGGAGCAGTACCTGACCGAGACCGCCGCCGAGGGTGGCTTCTCCAGCCCCGACAAGGGTGAGAGCGCCGCCGAGGGCATGATCGACGACAAGGCGGACGTCATCTACGCCGCCGCCGGTCTGTCCGGCCAGGGCGTCATCAAGGCCGCCAGCGCCGCCAAGATCTGGGCGATCGGCGTCGACTCCGACCAGTACAACCAGGACGCGCTGAAGGCGTACAAGTCCTCGATCCTCACCTCGGCCATGAAGAACGTCGAGGGCGCGGTCTACGAGCTCGCCAAGTCCGTCAAGGACGGCAAGCCGGAGACCGGCGTCGTCCGCGGCAGCCTCTCCAACGGCGGCGTGAGCGTCTCGAACTCCAACCCGGAGTTCGCGGACAACACCAAGATCCAGGACGCGATCAAGAAGGCGTCCGAGGGCATCATCGACGGCACCATCACCGTGAAGACCTCCTGACCCTTCCGGGTAGAGGCCTTGGCCAAAAGAACGCTGTAATGGCAGCGTTACGGCCACGGAACGGGGCGCGGAGAGGATTCGCCCCTGGCATCGCTCCCGCGTCTGCCGGGTGGCGTCCGGAACGCATGTCCGGACGCCACCCGTCCCGCCCTCCGGGCGGACGGCGCGGGATCGACGCCAGGGGTGCCGCGCCCCGTTCGCGCGGCAGAATGCTCGGAACGGATCGTCCGTCAGAAAAGAACGATCAGGTCCGGGCACTATTTAAAGCAGGGGCGCTACGCGCGTAGAGCGGCCCCTTTTCCAGGGAGAGTGCGCCATCGAAGCGACCAGCAGCCCTCCGCTCACAGCTCAGTCGCCGATCGCGGTGGAGCTGGCGGGGATCACCAAACGATTCCCGGGTGTCGTCGCCAACCACGACATCCACCTGACGGTCCGCAAGGGCACCGTCCACGCCCTCGTCGGCGAGAACGGCGCCGGCAAGTCGACCCTGATGAAGATCCTCTACGGCATGCAGAAGCCGGACGAGGGCACCATCGCGGTCGGCACCGAACAGGTGACCTTCTCCAGCCCCGCCGACGCGATCTCCCGCGGCATCGGCATGGTCCACCAGCACTTCATGCTCGCGGACAACCTCACGGTCCTGGAGAACGTGGTGCTCGGCAGCGAGAAGCTGTACGGCATCGGTGGCAACGCCCGTAAGAAGATCAAGGAGATCTCCGACCGCTACGGCCTCGGCGTCCGCCCCGACGCCCTGGTCGAGGACCTCGGTGTCGCCGAGCGCCAGCGCGTGGAGATCCTCAAGGTCCTCTTCCGCGGCGCCTCCACCCTGATCCTCGACGAGCCCACCGCCGTCCTGGTGCCGCAGGAGGTCGACGCGCTCTTCGACAACCTGCGCGAGCTCAAGTCCGAGGGCCTGTCGGTCATCTTCATCTCCCACAAGCTCGGCGAGGTCCTCTCCGTCGCCGACGAGATCACCGTCATCCGCCGCGGCACGACGGTCGGCACCGCCGTCCCGTCCGAGACCACCCCGCGCCAGCTCGCCGAGATGATGGTCGGCAGCGAACTCCCCACCCCGGAGACCGCCGAGTCGACCGTCACCGACCGGGCCGTCATCGAGGTCAAGGACCTCACCGTCTACGCGTCCGGCGGCGCCTCCCTGGGCGTCGAGGCCGAACCCTCCGGCGGTGTCGGTCTCGCCGCGGAGGGCGGCGAGGTCAAGCGGGTCCTCGACGACGTCTCCTTCACCATCCACGCCGGTGAGGTCATGGGCATCGCCGGTGTCGAGGGCAACGGCCAGACCGAGCTCATCGACGCCCTCATCGGCACCAGGAACGCCGACTCCGGAGCCATCTTCTTCGAGGGCACGGACGTCACCTCCTGGGCCACCCGCAAGCGCCGCGAGTCCGGCGTCGGCTACATCCCCGAGGACCGCCACCGCCAGGGCCTGCTCCTGGAGGCCCCCCTCTGGGAGAACCGCATCCTCGGCCATGTCACCGAGACGCCCAACGCCAAGGGCTTCTGGCTGACCCCGAAGGCGGCCCAGGCCGACACCCGCCGCATCGTCGAGGAGTACGACGTCCGTACCCCCGGCATCGACGTCACCGCGGCCTCCCTGTCCGGCGGCAACCAGCAGAAGCTGATCGTCGGCCGCGAGATGAGCCACAGCCCCAAGTTCCTGATCGCCGCCCACCCCACCCGCGGTGTGGACGTCGGCGCGCAGGCCCAGATCTGGGACCGCATCCGCGACGCCCGCCGCGAGGGCCTCGCCGTGCTGCTGATCTCCGCCGACCTGGACGAGCTCATCGGCCTGTCGGACACCCTGCGTGTGATCTACAACGGCAGGCTGGTCGCCGACGCCGACCCGGCCACCGTGACCCCGGAGGAGCTCGGCTCCGCCATGACGGGTGCCGCCACCGGACACCTTGAGCACGTCGAGGACGAGAGCGCCCCGGAGGACGAGGCCCGATGAAGAAGTTCGACAAGGAGCGCCTGCTCCTCGCCGTGGCCGGACCGGCCCTGGCGCTCGTCGCGGCGATCCTGCTGACCTCGGTCGTGCTGATCGCCTCGGGCAAGAGCCCGATCGAGCCGTACACGCTCATGCTGGAGCAGGCCGGCTACTCCGACGTCCAGGTACTGATCGTCAACCAGGCGTCGATGTACTACATCGCCGCCCTCGCGGTCGCCCTCGGCTTCCGGATGAACCTGTTCAACATCGGTGTCGACGGCCAGTACCGCCTCGGCGCCATGATGACCGCGGTGGTCGGCGCCCACGTGGCACTGCCGTCCTTCCTCCAGGTCCCGCTGCTGCTCCTGGTCGGCGCCCTCACCGGCGCCATGTGGGCCGGTATCGCCGGCATCCTGAAGGTGACCCGGGGCGTCAGCGAGGTCGTCGCGACGATCATGCTGAACTCCATCGCCACCAGCGTCATCGGCTACCTCACCCTCACCGACAACTGGGGCGTCCCGCTCGGCGACAACGTCACCACCGGTGTGATGAAGGAGTCCGGCTGGGTCCCCGGCATCGACCTGGGCTCCGACGTCGGCGAGATCTACGGTCTGGTCTTCCTCGCCGTCGCGATGGGCATCGGCTACTGGGCCGTCCTCAACCGCACCCGCTTCGGCTTCGACCTGCGGGCCACCGGCGAGTCCGAGACCGCCGCCGCGGCCTCCGGCGTCAACGCCAAGCGCATGGTCCTCACCGCGATGCTGATCTCCGGCGCGGTCGCCGGCATCTCCGGTCTGCCGCTGCTGCTCGGCGACACCCACACCTACAGCCTCAGCTTCCCGGCCGGCCTCGGCTTCACCGCCATCGGCATCGCACTGCTCGGCCGTAACCACCCCGGTGGCATCGCGCTCGCCGCACTGCTGTGGGCCTTCCTCGACAAGGCGTCCCCCGCTCTCGACTACGCGACCCCCGAGCCGTACGAGAAGGAGATCGCCACGATCATGCAGGGCCTGATCGTCTTCGCGGTCGTCATCTCCTACGAGGTCGTCCGCACCTGGGGCCTGCGCCGCCAGCAGAAGCGCGTCGGCGAGGAGCTCGCCGCGGCCGCCGCCAACACCAAGAAGGAGGTGGCGGTCTGATGACCACCGCGACCATCGTCAAAGCGCTGGCCAAGAAGCCCGGCAAGGGCAGTCGCCGCATGTCGCTGCCCGTCCTCCTCCTGATCATCTCGGGCGTGCTGATCCTGACGTCGATCGTGCGCCTGATCACCGGCGCCGACGGCATCACCTCCACCGGCCAGATGTCCACCGCCCTGCGCGCGGCCGTCCCGATCGGTCTCGCGGGCCTCGGCGGTCTGTGGGCCGAGCGCGCGGGCGTCGTCAACATCGGCCTCGAGGGCATGATGATCCTCGGCACCTGGTTCGGCGCCTGGGCCGGCTACCAGTGGGGCCCCTGGACCGGCGTGATCGTCGGCATCATCGGCGGTGCCCTCGGCGCCGTCCTGCACGCAATCGCCACGGTGACCTTCAACGTCAACCACATCGTCTCCGGTGTGGCCCTGAACATCCTGGCCCTCGGCACCACCCGCTATCTGTCGAAGTTCACCTTCGAGGAGGCCCCGCAGGGCTCCTCCAAGCAGTCCCCGCCGATCGAGTCGCTGGGCACCTTCGACGTCCCGGGCCTCTCCAGCTGGCTGGAGACCCTCAACGACAAGCACTGGTTCCTGATCTCCGACATCGCCGGTCTCGTCGGCGGTCTGATCACCAACCTGTCGCCCCTGACCGTCGTCGCCGTGGCCCTCGTACCCGCCTCCTGGTACATCCTGTGGCGCACGCCGTTCGGTCTGCGGCTGCGCTCCTGCGGTGAGAACCCGATCGCGGCGGAGTCCCTCGGCGTCAACGTCTACAAGTACAAGTACATCGCCGTGATCATCTCCGGCGGCTTCGCCGGCCTCGGCGGTGCCTTCCTGTCGATCGTCTCGTCCAACGTGTACCTCGACGGCCAGACGGCGGGCCGCGGTTACATCGGTCTCGCCGCGATGATCTTCGGCAACTGGATGCCGGGCGGACTCGCCCTCGGCGCGGGCCTGTTCGGCTACACCGACAGCCTCAAGCTGCGCGGCGGCACGACCAACGTCCACGCGTTGATCCTGCTGATCGCGATCCTGCTGGTGTTCGGCGCCGCGTACCTCGCCTGGAAGAAGAAGTACGTCCCCGCCGCCATCACCGCCGCGATCTCGGCCCTCATGTTCATCTGGTACACCACCACGAACGAGGTCCCGAACCAGGTCGTGACGGCCAGCCCCTACGTCATCACCCTGCTGGTGCTCTCGCTGTCCGCACAGCGCCTGAGGATGCCGAAGGCGGACGGACTGCCCTACCGGAAGGGGCAGGGGAAGTGACCTCCGCCGACTTCGACTGGGACGCCCTGCGGGAGGTGGCACGCGAGGCGATGAGCCACGCGTACGCCCCCTACTCGGGCTACCCCGTCGGCGTCTCGGCCCTCGTCGACGACGGCCGTACGGTCTCCGGCTGCAATGTCGAGAACGCCTCCTACGGACTCGGCCTGTGCGCCGAGTGCGGGCTGGTCTCGGAGCTGCAGCGCACCGGCGGCGGCCGCCTGACGCACTTCACGTGCGTGGACGGCCGCGGTGAGGTCCTCGTCCCGTGCGGCCGCTGCCGGCAGTTGTTGTACGAGTTCGGCGGCCCCGATCTCCTGCTGGAGACCCCGGCGGGCATCCTGCCGCTCTCGGAGATGCTGCCCCAGGCCTTCGGGCCGGGTCATCTCACCACCAAGTAACTCCCGTGCGGCCCCTCTGAATCGGAATCGGTCAGGGGGGCCGCGCACTTCCTGGACCCTCGGAAGGAATGCTTCACATGGCCATGGACGCCATCTCCGTCATCCGCACCAAGCGGGACCGCGGTGAGCTCAGCGACGAGCAGATCGACTGGGTCATCGACGCGTACACCCGCGGGGAGGTCGCCGACTACCAGATGGCCGCGCTGAACATGGCCATCCTCCTCAACGGCATGAACCGCACCGAGATCTCCCGCTGGACCGCCGCGATGATCGCGAGCGGCGAGCGGATGGACTTCTCGTCGCTGTCCCTCCCGACGGCGGACAAGCACTCGACGGGCGGCGTCGGCGACAAGATCACGCTCCCGCTGGCTCCCCTGGTGGCGGCGTGCGGCGCGGCGGTACCGCAGCTGTCGGGCCGCGGCCTCGGCCACACGGGCGGCACGCTCGACAAGCTGGAGTCGATCCCGGGCTGGCGCGCACTGCTCTCCAACGAGGAGATGCTGCACGTCCTCGACACCACCGGCGCGGTGATCTGTGCCGCCGGCGACGGTCTGGCCCCCGCCGACAAGAAGCTGTACGCCCTGCGCGACGTCACCGGCACGGTGGAGGCGATCCCCCTCATCGCCTCCTCGATCATGTCGAAGAAGATCGCGGAGGGCACGGGTTCGCTCGTCCTGGACGTGAAGGTGGGCTCGGGCGCCTTCATGAAGACCATCGAGGACGCTCGCGAACTGGCCTCGACGATGGTCGGCCTCGGCACGGACCACGGTGTGAAGACGGTCGCGCTCCTGACGGACATGTCCACCCCCCTCGGCCTCACGGCGGGCAACGCCCTGGAGGTCCGCGAGTCGGTGGAGGTCCTGGCGGGCGGTGGCCCGGCGGACGTGGTGGAGCTGACGATCGCGCTGGCTCGCGAGATGCTCGAAGCGGCGGGCGTCCGCGACGCCGACCCGGCGAAGGCCCTGGCCGACGGCTCGGCGATGGACGTCTGGCGCCGCATGATCGCGGCCCAGGGCGGCGACCCCGACGCGGAGCTGCCGGTCGCCAAGGAGCAGCACGTCGTGAAGGCGGGCGCCTCCGGCGTCCTGACCCGCCTCGACGCCTACGACATCGGCATCGGCGCCTGGCGCCTCGGCGCCGGCCGCGCCCGCAAGGAGGACCCGGTCCAGGCGGGCGCGGGCATCGAGATGCACGCCAAGCCCGGCGACACGGTGACCGAGGGCCAGCCCCTCCTCACCCTCCACACGGACACCCCGGAGCGCTTCGAGTACGCCCTGGAGGCGGTCGAGGGTTCCTACGACATCGCGGCGACGGGCACGGACTTCACGGCTTCGCCGGTGGTGCTGGAGCGGATCGCCTGACCAGGCTGTTTCCCTTTCGGGTGAACGGGATCGGTGCTGCGGCGCCGGTCCCGTTCGGCGTTGTTGGATGCGCCCATGGGTCACGTGATCGAGGGCGACTACATCCTGGCGGACAACGAGTGGGACGAACTGGCGTGGGTCTGGGGGCAGACGGACGTCCCCAAGGGCTGCAAGGTGGAGATCATCGATGGCCTGATCATCGTGACGCCCTATTCCGCCCAAGCGCACCACGGCATCGTCGAGCCCGCGCAGCGGCGCCTGTACGAGGTGACCCCCGAGGGCTGGGGCATCTACCAGCGGCTGGGCATGGCAGTGCCGTCCCGGCTCGGGCTCTACGTCCCCGATCTGGCCGTGGTGCCGGAGGAGGCGCTGCGGACGCGCGACGATCACTTCATCCCGGCGTCGGCGGCGGAACTCGTCGCGGAGGTCACCTCGAACGCCACCGCCCACCACGACAGGACGACCAAGGCGGTCGGCTACGCCGAGGCCGGGATCCCGCTCTACCTCCTCATCGACCGGCTGCATCCGGACGGACCGGCGATCACCCTGCACAGCGAGCCGGCGGGGGGCGTCTATCGGGTCATGCGCCCGGGGCGGTTCGGCGACCCGGTGATGCTGCCCCGGCTGTTCGACCTCACCCTCGACACCAGGGAGTTCCGCGGAGTCTGACTCATCCGAGCAACGCCGCGACCACCACCAACACCGGCACCGCCAACACCGTCGACACCAGGATCGAATCCCGCGCCAGCCGCTCGCCCACCCTGTAACTCGACGCGTACGTATAGAGGTTCTGCGCGGCGGGCAGCGCCGACGTCACCACCACGTCCAGGAGCTGGTGGCCCCGCAGCCCGAACACCCCCACCGCCAGCGCCCACGCGGCCACCGGCTGGCCCACCGACTTCAACGCCACCGACAGCAGGACCAGCTGACGGTCCGGCCCCCGCCCCGGCATCGTGCTGCCGCACAGGGAGATCCCGAAGGCGAGCAGGACGGCGGGGACGGACATGTTGCCGATCAGGGTCACCGGGTCCATGACCGCCGAGGGGATGTGGAGACCGGTCGCCGAGACCGCCACCCCGGCCAGCGAACCCACCGCGATGGGGTTGCGCAGGGGTGTCAGGAGGCGCAGCCACAGCGGGTCCTTGCCGTCCCTGGCCGCCAGGTCCAGGACGGTCAGCGCGACCGGGGTCAGCAGGAGCAGCTGGAACAGCAGCACCGGCGCCACCAGCGAGGCATCGCCCAGGACGTACACGGCGATCGGGATACCGAGGTTCCCGGAGTTGACGTAGCTGGAGCACAGCGCGCCGATGGTCGTACGGCCCACGCCCCACCCCCGTACGGCACCCACCGCGATGAAGACACCCGCCATCGCCGCCGTGCTCAGCGCGGTCACGACCAGACGGCTGGAGAAGACCACCGACAGGTCGGCCCCCGCCAGCGTCGTGAAGAGCAGGGCCGGGGAGGCGACATGGAAGGCGAGCTTCGTGAGGACCTCGCGCCCGTTGTCACCGAGGTAGCCGCGCCGCCCGATCAGATACCCGACCGCGATCACCACGGCGATGACGGCGAAGCCGGTCAGCACTCCCTGCACGGAACCTCCTCGGCGGTGAGGAGCGCAGGGGATATCCAGGGCGGTGCTGATCCGTGGGGCATACAGCCAACCCTCCGGGGAAGGCGGTGCCCAGGTCAATGTGATCTCGGTCGGTGGACCCGCAGGGACCGGGTCCCGCCGCGATGGACTCCGCCGCGATGAGTTCCGCCCGCCCGCCCGGTCTACCGATCGTGGACGCCATGACACCCGCCGTGCTCGTACTGGCCGGCCCCGTCACCCGGGACGAGGTGGCGGGGCTCTGCGACGACGTGCGGGCGCTGCTGGAGGCGACCGGAGCCGGGGCGGTCGTCTGCGATGTCGGAGGGCTCGGGCCGCCGGGGCTCGGCGCCGTCGATCTGCTGGCACGGCTGGAGCTGGCCGCCCGGCGGGCCGGGGGCCGGATCCGGCTCAGAGACCCCGCCCTCGCGCTACAGGCTCTTCTCGACCTAGTCGGCCTCCGCTTCGAGATGGAGGGGGAGATCGAACAGGGGGAACCAGCGCTGTGTGTCGAGGAAGCAGTGGAACCCGGTGATCCGCCCGTCTGAGATCTCCAGGATCTGCACCGCCCAGGGGGTGTAACCGCCCTTCTCCTCGTCCGGCTTGTAGTGCGCGAAGCCGGGCAGGCCGTTGGCCTGGACGGGCACCAGATGGGAGTTGGCGCAGGAGGCGCCCAGCGTCGTCATGAAGCCCGTGATGTCGTCGTGGCCCGTCAGCCACAGGTCGAACGGCGGCATCGTCATGATGGCGTCCTCGTGCAGCAGCGCCGTCAGCGCCGCCATGTCGTACCCCTCGAACGCCGCCATGTAGCGGTCCAGGAGCTTCTTCTGCTCCTCGTCCAGCGGGTCGGACACCGTCGCCTCCGCGCCGTGTCCGTCCCGCTCGGCGAGGGTCGCGCGGGCCCGCTGGAGGGCGCTGTTGACCGACGCGACCGTGGTGCCGAGCAGCTCGGCGACCTCGCTCGCCTTCCAGGCCAGCACCTCACGCAGGATCAGCACCGCGCGCTGCTTGGGCGGGAGTTGCTGCAGGGCGGCCATGAAGGCGAGCCGTACGGATTCCTTGGCCACGGCAGCCTCCGCCGGGTCCTCGACGGTGGGCAGGACGCGGGCGTCCGGCATCGGCTCCAGCCAGGTGTGGTCCGGGCGGGGGGAGAGGGCGGCCTGGGCGAGGGGCGTCGAATCGGTGAGGTCCATCGGCCTCGCGCGTTTGTTGCCGGCCGTCAGCATGTCCAGGCAGACGTTGGTCGCGATGCGGTAGAGCCAGGAGCGGAGGCTGGAACGGCCCTCGAACTTGTCGTAGCTGCGCCAGGCGCGGACCATCGTGTCCTGCACCGCGTCCTCCGCCTCGAAGGACGAGCCGAGCATGCGGTAGCAGTACCCGGTCAGCTCGACCCGGTGCTTCTCCAGCCTGACGTCGAGGTCCGCTGTCGTCGTGCTGTCCGTCATCGTCCACCCACCCCTGTGGCCGTTCTGTGTCGCGCCTTTGCGCCCAGCACGTTCGAAGCTATCGCAGGGCACTGACAATGGCGTGCCGAGTGATGGAACGCGCAGGTCAGACACCTTTCGCTCTCGCCGGGGCGAGGAAAGGCAGTCCCCCTGGTCGACCGACCTCGACCAGGGGGAAGCAGGGGGAAGCAGGGGGAACGTGCGGCTCAGGCCACGGCGAGCCGCTGCCGGGCCCGAGCCGCACGCGTTCCGAGGACGGTGATCGTCACGACACCGAGCACCGCCAGCAGGCCGACCGCGACGGTCCCGGCCCAGCCACCCGCGTGGAAGGCCAGCGCGCCGACCGTGCTGCCCACGCTGGAACCGATGTAGTACGCCGACTGGTACAGCGCCGAAGCCTGCGCGCGCCCCTCCGTCGCCGCCTTGCTCACCGACGAGGACGCCACCGCGTGCCCGGCGAAGAAGCCACCGGTGATCAGCACCAGGCCCAGCAGGACGAACGGCAGCGAGTCCGCCAGGGACAGGACCAGACCCGTCGCCGTCGTCGCGCCCGCCGCGTACAGCGCACCCCGGCGACCGAGGCGGCCCACCAGACGGCCCGCCGTGGACGCCGACACCGTGCCCACCAGGTAGACCAGGAAGATCGAGCCGACGATGCCCTGCGGCAGATCGAACGGCGCCTCCGTGAGCCGGTACCCGATCACCGTGTACACACCGCCGAACACCGTCATGAACAGCGCGCCGATCGCGTACAGCCGGCACATCAGCGGGTCGGACAGATGATCACGGACCGTCCGCACCAGCACCCGCGGCTTCAGCGACCCGGCGACGAAGTGCCTCGGCGCCGGCAGCAGCAGCCGGAACGCCACCGCGCACCCGACCGCGATCGCCCCGATCACGCCCAGGGCCACCCGCCAGCCCCACTCCTGCGCCACCCAGCCGGTGATGACCCGGCCGCTCATCCCGCCGACACTGTTGCCCGCGACGAACAGACCGATCGCCGTGACCAGTGCCTTCGGCCGGACCTCCTCCGCCAGATACGCGGTGGCGGAAGCCGGAAGACCGGCCAGCGCCGCCCCCTGCAACGCCCGCAGCGCCACCAGCACCGGCAGCGAGGGAGCCAGCGGGACCAGCAGCCCGACCGTCACCGCGACCGCCAGCGAGCCCGTCATGACCGTGCGCCGTCCGTACCGCTCCGACAGCGCGCTCATCGGGAGCACGAACAGGGCCAGTCCGCCCGTCGCCGCCGCCACCGTCCAGCTCGCGTCGCTCGCCGCCACCCCGAAGTCGCCGGAGATCAGCGGCAGAAGGGCCTGCGTGGAGTAGAGGAGGGCGAAGGTCGCGACCCCGGCGAGGAAGAGGGCGAAGCTCATCCGGCGGTAGCCGGGACCGCCCGGGGTCATACGGGAGTCGAGAGCAGGAACAGCGGATACGGCGCCCATGGTCATGGACGCCTCGGTACTGGCAGGCATGCCTCGAAGTTACGTACACCTCGGCTCATGCGTCCAATGCACGGACTCGTCATAATCGTTCCCATGGTGCATCAACACAGCTCACAGCCTCGCCTGTCACCATCCAGTGACACAGAAGACATGTCAGAGATGTCGATGGTGCTGGCCCCGCGACTGGCGTACTTCGCGGGTGTCGCCCGCACCGAGCACATCACCCGGGCCGCCCGGGAGATGAACGTCCCGCAGTCCACGCTGTCCCGCGCGATGGTCCGCCTCGAACAGGACCTGGGCGTCGACCTGTTCGCCCGCATCGGCCGCACCGTCTCCCTCACCCCGGCCGGGCGCGCCTTCCTCGGCCACGTCGAACGCGCCCTCGCCGAGATCGACCGCGCCGCCGAGGAGGTCCGCGCGGACGCCGACCCGGCGACCGGCAAGGTCGCGTTCGGCTTTCTGCACACCATGGGCTCGGAGACGGTCCCCGGCCTCATCCGCGCCTTCCGCGCCGACCACCCCCGCGTCCGCTTCAGCCTCGTCCAGAACTACGGCGAGGCGATGATCGAACGCCTCCGCGCGGGGGAGCTGGACCTGTGCCTGACCTCCCCGGTCCCGGACGCCCCGGACCTGGTCGGCCGCCGCCTCGACGAGCAGAAACTGCGCCTGGTCGTCCCGGCCGACCACCGGCTCGCGAGCCGCAAGCGGGTCCGTCTCGCCGAGGCCGCCGACGAGACCTTCGTGACCCTGGAACCCGGCTACGGCATGCGCCGCATCACCGACGACCTGTGCCAGGAGGCCGGGTTCAAACCGAGGATCGCCTTCGAGGGGGAGGAGGCCGAGACGCTACGGGGCCTGGTCGCCGCCGGTCTCGGGGTCGCCCTCCTCCCGCCGCCCGCAGTGGCCCGCCCCGGCGTCGTCGAGCTGACGGTCACCGCCCCGCGCGCGGTGCGCGAGATCGCCGTCGCCTGGCTCGACGGCCACCCGGACACCCCACCGGTGGCGGCCTTCAAGAAGTTCCTGCTGGCCCAACGCGGCCACCTCCTCCCGGACTGACACGGCCCCGAGACGAGCGGCACGATCCCGAGCACCGCCCGCGTCAGCGTCGTCAGCGTCGTCCTCCCGGCCCCGTCGGCCCGCTCGGCAAGGCATGCACTCACCGTGCTGTCGGCTACCGCCGCAGTGACCGCCCGAAGCCCGCCGCCAGCGGCATCCGCAGGCCCAGTGGCGGCGGGGCGGCCAGGGCGTCCTCGACGGGGCGGGAGTACGCCCGGCCGAACAGTGAGCCGATCACGAAGTCCTCGGCCAGCGCGTGGACTTCGTCGCGGTGCTGGCGCAAGGCGTGGCCGTCGGAGTGGACTTCGAACCGGCAGACGTCCCGGTTCGCCTTCTTCGCCCGTGCCGCGAGCCGGAACGACAGCTCCGGGTCCGTGCGCGCGTCGTTCGTGCCGTGCACCATCAGCACCCGCCGGCCCGCCAGCTGCTTCACCGGTTCGGGGGGCGCCGCCACATCCTCCTCGGGCAGCCAAGGGGCGATGGCCAGCACGGAGTTGACGGCCTCGTGTCCGCCCGCGTGCAGTGCGGCCCGGGCGCCCATGTCGACGCCGGCCAGGCATACGGGGACGTCCCCGTAGCGCCGTACGATCTCCTCGGTGGCCCAGCCGGCGTCCCGGGCGAGATGCGCCTCGGTGCCGTTCCAGCCGCGATAGCGGTAGTGGACGACATGCGCGGCCAGTCCCTCCTCCCGGCCCGCGCGCGCCAGCCGGCGGCCCAGGCCGCGGACGGACGCGGTCGCCATCATGGGGGACGGCCTGCGGCCGGAGCTCTCCTCGCCCCCGGGGAGCAACAGCACCACCCCGCTCACCGCCGTCGGCTCCGGACCAAGTGCCCGCCCCAGCCGGGCCGCGCGAACCGGAATTGCTTGCTGTGCCATGACAGAACAGTGTCAGAAGCGTCCGTGTACTCCACCCGTCGGGGCGGTCACCGTTACGTATCGACGGAGTTGTACAAGGAGCGATCTACGCGCGTAGGAGTTAGAGTGCGGAAATGACGAGCAAGACTGACCGGACGGGAACCACCCCGAGCTCGGACCAGATCCGCCGGGCGCCCAAGGTTCTGCTGCACGATCACCTCGACGGCGGGCTGCGTCCCGGTACCGTCGTCGAGCTGGCCCGGGCCACCGGGTACGCCCAACTCCCCGAGCACGACGCCGACAAGCTCGGCGTCTGGTTCCGTGAGGCCGCCGACTCCGGTTCGCTGGAACGGTACTTGGAGACCTTCTCCCACACCGTCGGTGTGATGCAGACCCGCGAGGCGCTGGTCCGGGTCGCCGCCGAGTGCGCCGAGGACCTCGCCGCCGACGGGGTCGTCTACGCCGAGGTGCGGTACGCCCCCGAGCAGCACCTCGAAGGCGGGCTCAGCCTCGAAGAGGTCGTCGAGGCCGTCAACGAGGGCTTTCGCGAAGGGGAGCGGATCGCCCGCGAGAACGGCCGGCGCATCCGCGTCGGCGCCCTGCTCACCGCGATGCGGCACGCGGCCCGCGCCCTGGAGATCGCCGAACTCGCCAACCGCTACCGGGACCTCGGCGTCGTCGGCTTCGACATCGCCGGTGCTGAGGCCGGCTTCCCGCCCACCCGGCACCTCGACGCGTTCGAGTACCTCAAGCGCGAGAACAACCACTTCACCATCCACGCCGGCGAAGCCTTCGGGCTCCCCTCCATCTGGCAGGCCCTCCAGTGGTGCGGCGCCGACCGGCTCGGCCACGGTGTGCGCATCATCGACGACATCCAGGTCCAGCAGGACGGCTCGGTCAAGCTCGGCCGGCTCGCCTCCTACGTCCGGGACAAGCGGATCCCGCTGGAGCTGTGCCCGAGCTCCAACCTCCAGACCGGGGCCGCCGACTCCTACGCCGAGCACCCGATCGGGCTGCTGCGCCGGCTGCACTTCCGGGCCACCGTGAACACCGACAACCGGCTGATGTCCGGCACGAGTATGAGCCGGGAATTCGAGCATCTGGTCGGAGCATTCGGCTACACGCTCGACGACATGCAGTGGTTCTCCGTCAATGCGATGAAATCAGCGTTCATTCCTTTCGATGAACGACTGGCCATGATCAATGACGTCATCAAGCCCGGCTATGCCGAGCTGAAGTCCGAATGGCTGTTCCAGCAGACCGCCTCCACCAGCGGTTCTGTGGCCGAAGAGGGCTGATCGGGGGATCTCCCGGGAATCGGAATGCGGACGGGTATTCACAATCCGTCCGCATTTCGATGTTTGCGGCGGATGCCGGTGCGTGTTTACGGTCATGGACCGCTCACATCACCGTCACCCCATTTCGAGGACGCACTTTCATGAAGCAGTCTGCTGCCAAGACCCTCGGTGTCGCCGCCCTCGGTGCCGCCTTCGCCGCCGTCGGCGCGGGTGCCGCGAACGCCGCGCCGGCCGTTCCGGACGCCTCCCAGGCCCTGGACACCGTCACCAAGACGCTTCCGGCGGAGAACGTCACCAAGGCGCTGCCGGGTGCCGGTGACGCCCTGTCGCAGGCGCAGCCGGCCGTCGCCGCGAGTCTGGCCGCCGTGACTCCTGCCGCCCAGAGCGCGCTCGCCGACGGTCCGACCAAGCCGGTCGCCGGTCTGCTCGGCGGTCTGCCGATCGGCCAGACCGGGCTGCCCACCAAGGGTCTGCCGGTGAACGGGATCCCGCTCGGCTGAACCCCCCGAACGCCCCGATGGGGCGCACCCCTTGTCCGGGGTGCGCCCCATCGGCGTATGCGTGGAAGGCCGGTTACCAGGCCGCCTGCGTCTTGTTCGCCTTGCCCTCGGAGGGGAACAGGATCCACAGGGCGATGTAGAGCAGGAACTGCGGGCCGGGCAGCAGGCACGAGAGCACGAAGATCACCCGCATCGTGGTGGCGGAGGTGCCGAAGCGCCGTGCCAGCGCGGCACACACTCCGCCGATCATGCGGCCGTTGGTGGGGCGGGCAAGGCGGGACATTGCGGCTCCTTCGTGAGCGTCGGTGGGCTGCCTTTCCGGCTGACTCATCTGTCTTCAACGCTACGGAGCCCGAAGGGACAAAGCGTCGCTCTACGGTGCGATGCCGACCCTGGGAATTGTCGGGGTACGACCCTGAGAGGGCTCCTCCGGGAGGGTGGTCGCCCGCTTCGGGGACCGGGACCTGCGGCGGAGCCGGGCGCGGCCCGCGGGGATGAAGGCGGCGTGCGCGAGGGCCACGCCCACGGTGTTCAGGAGGACCGAGTCGATGTCGACGACCTGACCGGGGACGCCGGTCTGGAGCAGCTCGATGCCGAGGGAGATCAGGGCGCCCGCGGCGACCGTACGGATCAGGGACGCGAGCGGAGAGACGTACAGCCGGCCGTGCGCCAGCGGAAGCAGCACCCCCAGCGGGGCCAGCAGCGCGACCGCCTCACCGATCCGCCGTGCCGCCTCCGGCCGGCCGAGCGCCAGGTCGGCGCGGATCCCGGCGAGCGGGGTGAGATTCGGCGGCGTCATCCAGGGGACGTCCAGCGGCCGCAGCGTCAGGTAGGCGACGAACGCGAGGTGTGCGACAAGGAGGACACCCCCTGCCGCACGCATACGGATCACGGCGCTGCTGCCGATGGAACCTTGACGCTGCACGCCCCCCTAGACGCGGGGTGCGGCGGGATCGGTTCCGGGCGCACGGGTGAGGCGTCCGCCACACGTGTTTCCCGGCGGGCCGGCATCCCGCCTCAGCCGTCCGTGACCTCCGACGACGGCGGTTTCGCGCTGTTCGGTTCGGCGCGTACCTCGTCGGTGCACTCGTAGCGGCGCAGCGGGGCGCCGTCCGGGCCGCCGAGGATGACCGAGCCGTCGCCCTCGGCGGCGGCCGAGTCGGAGAACGTGCAGACGATCTGGGCGAGGGAGGACTTGGCGAGGGCGTCCGGTGGGAAGCTCAGCCGCAGGGTGTCCTCGGGGTCGTCCGAGCGCGGCCCGGTCACCGTCATGCCGTCCCGCACCGTCGTCCGGTACCCGGCCTCCGCCTCGCCGGCCGACGGCGCCGCCGCGAGCTGGTTGAGCAGCTCCTGCGCCACCAGGACCCGCCGCCGGGCGTCCGCCGTACCGTCCTCGACACTCACCGTCCGGTCGACGGCCACCAGCGAGGAACCGCACAGCAGGAACACCTGCACCGCGAGGCCCCGCGAGGACTGCGCGGAGACGTCCGGTTCCGAGACCGAGCAGTGCACCCGTGAGGGCGCGGGCCCGAAGTCCGTCGGGACCTCGGTGGCCCGGATGCCGCAGCCGGCGGCCAGCGCCGCCAGCACGGGCAGCGCCAGCAGCCGTCGTACGGCCACGGTGCCCATGGTTCGCCGCCCCCGCAGTCCCCGCCCTCGCGTCACGCTCATGAGCTCTTCTCCCCCTCGCCCTCCTGCGCCAGTTCCGACGCGTCCCTGGGCAGCCGCAGCGTGAAGACCGCGCCGCCCTCGGGGGAGTTCGCGGCGGTGATCTCGCCACCGTGGATATGGGCGTTCTCCAGGGCGATGGAGAGGCCGAGTCCGCTGCCCTCGGAGCGGGGGCGGGACGCGCTGGCCTTGTAGAACCGGTCGAAGACATGCGGCAGGACGTCCTCGGGGATGCCCGGCCCGTGGTCCCGCACCTCGATGACGACCGAGTCGTCCGCGGCGCGCACCGCCACCCGCACCGGTGAACCGCCGTGCTTGAGCGCGTTGCCGACGAGGTTCGCCATGATCACGTCCAGGCGGCGCGGGTCGAGCCGGGCGTGGATGCCGCGCTCGGCGTCCAGGTCCACCGCGTCCAGCCAGGCCCGCGCGTCGATGCAGGCGGTGATCTGGTCGGCGACGTCGACGTCGTCCAGGACGAGGCGGGCGGTACCCGCGTCGAAGCGGGTGACCTCCATCAGGTTCTCGACGAGGTCGTTGAGGCGGCGCGTCTCGCTGACCACCAGCCGCACCGCCGGCTCGATCATCGGGTCCATCGAACCCGACTCCGCCTCCAGCTCCTCCTCCAGGATCTCCGTGACGGCGGTGATCGCGGTGAGCGGTGTACGGAGTTCATGGCTCATGTCGGCGACGAACCGCCGGGACGCCTCGTCCCGCCCGGCCATGTCGTCGACCCGTTTCTCCAGGGCCTCGGCCGCGTCGTTGAACGTCCGTGACAGATCCGCGAGTTCATCGGTGCCGGACACCCTCAGCCGGGTGTCCAGCTTGCCCTCGCCGAGCCGGCGGGCGGCGACCCCGAGCCGGTGCACCGGCTTCAGTACGGTCGTGGCGGCGGCCTGTGCGAGCAGTGCGGAGCCGATCAGCGCGAGACCGGTGGCGATACCGAGCGACCAGGCAAGGGAGTTGAGGTCCTTCGCCTCCGGCTCGAGGGACTTGAGCATGTAGCCGGTGGTGCCGCCGTTGATGACCTTCGTGCCGGCCACGAGATACGGGGTGCCGTCGTCGACGGTCCGCTGCCAGTACAGGTGGTACGCGTACTTGTTGGAGGAGTCGACCTCCTGCGTCTCGTCGACCGCGGCCCGCAGCGACTGGGGCACGTCCTGGATCGAGAAGCCGTTCAGCGCGCCGGAGTTGGCGTACAGCGCCTCGCCATCGGAGCCCTCCGCGACGAGCAGCACGCTGAAGCGCTGGCTGCTGTTGGCCATCTCCTGTGCGGTGCGCTGGAGTTCGTACTGCTCGGGGAGTTCGGGCAGCAGGCCCGCGTGGTTCTGCATCTCCTGCTGGAAGTCGCGCAGCACCGCGTCCTGGGTGCGGGTGAGCACCGCCTCGCGGTTGAGCCAGTAGGCGATCCCGGACGCGGACACCGCGGCGGTGAGCGCCACGAGCCCGAAGACCACGACGAGCCGCAGCCGCAGACTGGTGAACCGCAGTCGCGACAGATGTCCCTTGCGAGCCGCGGCCCAGCCGCGGACCCCCCCTTGCGCTCGGGTCACTGAGGCGTGTCCAGCCGGTAGCCGACACCACGGACCGTGCGGATCAGCGTCGGGGACGACGGCACATCCTCGACCTTGGCGCGCAGCCGCTGCACACAGGCGTCGACGAGCCGCGAGTCACCGAGGTAGTCGTGTTCCCAGACGAGACGCAGCAGTTGCTGCCGGGACAGCGCCTGGCCCGGCCGTCGGCTGAGCTCCAGCAGGAGGCGCAGTTCGGTCGGGGTGAGCTGGAGGTCCTCGCCGTTCTTCGTCACGGTCATGGCCGCGCGGTCGATGACGAGCGAACCGAAGGTCGCCGCGTCGTTCGCCTCGCGCTCGCCACGTCGCAGCACGGCCCGGATACGGGCGTCGAGCACCCGCCCCTGGACCGGTTTGACGACATAGTCGTCCGCACCGGACTCCAGCCCCACGACCACGTCGATGTCGTCGCTGCGCGCGGTGAGCAGGATGATCGGCAGCTGGTCCGTGCGCCGGATGCGCCGGCACACCTCGAACCCGTCGATGCCGGGCAGCATCACGTCCAGCACGATCAGGTCCGGCCGCTGCTCACGCAACAGCTTCAGGCCGTCCTCGCCGGTGGCAGCCGTGGCAACCCGGTGACCCTGGCGCGTCAGAGACAGCTCCAGGGCCGTACGGATGGCGTCGTCGTCCTCGATCAGCAACAGGGAAGGCACGGGGCTCATTCTGGCCCATGGCGGGGTGCGGTTTCGACACCTGTACGGGTACGTGCACGTAGCGCCGCTCTCTGTGACCGTGCTGTGTCTTCCCTGAGGGCGACCCCTGTGACAGGTCTGTGACAGTCGGCGGACACGGCCATGAAGGTGCGAGGGCAAGCTTTTCGGCACAGGCAAGGAAGCACCGCAGAGACACCGCGGAGATACACCGCCTGAGCAAGCCGAACACCGGAAGTCCACGACGGGGGGCGCGAGATGAACACGCTGCACAGCAACAGCACCAGCGCAGTGATCACGCGTCTGCACGACGTGAACGGGGGCCGGGGTTCCGAGAAGTCCGGCGCCGTGAGCGGGCGGGGGTGCGCTCGCGGCGCTGGGCGTCAGCACACCGCGTACATGACGGTGGTTGACGGTTTCACGGGGGAAGCACACGGGGGAAGCGCGTACAGGGAGGACTCGGGGGAGCGTCGTTCGCTGTCGGAGGCGGAGTTCACCGCCTACGTCCAGGAGCGCCGCGCCTCCCTGTACGCAACCGCCTACCACCTCACCGGTGACCGCTTCGAGGCCGAGGACCTGCTCCAGAGCGCGCTGTTCTCGACGTACAAGGCATGGGACCGGATCAGTGACAAGGCGGCCGTCGGGGGATACCTGCGACGGACGATGACCAATCTGCACATCAGCGCGTGGCGCCGCCGCAAGCTGAACGAGTACCCGACTGAGGAACTGCCGGAGACGCCCGGTGACACGGACGCGATGCGCGGCACCGAGCTGCGCGCGGTCCTGTGGCAGGCGCTGGCCCGGCTGCCCGAACTCCAGCGCACGATGCTGGTCCTCCGTTACTACGAGGGCCGCACCGACCCGGAGATCGCGGACATCCTCGACATCAGTGTCGGCACGGTGAAGTCGAGCATCTGGCGGTCGCTCCGCCGGCTGCGCGAGGACGAGGTCCTCAGCTTCGGCCGTGACGAGGAGGACGCCTTCGGGGAGCTTGTCGCCTGAGGGTTACGGGGGAGCAGTACCGGGGGGTTTCACGGGGGAAGCACCACCGGGGGGAAATCGGGGGA
>NZ_JABERD010000038.1 GCF_013044505.1 Streptomyces sp. S3(2020)
GCTTGGCGGCGGGCTGGACGACGGCGGGGCGGACGACGGCGGTGGCGAGGTGCTGCCGGAGCTGGAGCCGGAGCCCGAGCCGGACCCGGGAGTCGACGGCTCGGAGGCCGACGACTGCGGTGGCGTGGTGGTCGTGGGCGGGGGAGTGGTCGTGGACCCGCCCGAGGAACCGGAGCCCCCGGCCACGCTCAGCATCACGTACTCCCCGAACCCCAGCTCGGTCCCGGCCGGCGGATCGGTCGCCGTGACCCGGGCGTCGTCCGGCGGCAGCCCCTTGCTGTCATAGCCGGCCGCGAGCCCCTTGTCGGTCAGCGAGCGTCGGGCCTCTGCGAACGTCGCCCCGGCCAGGCTCGGCACCGCGCGCTTCTCCCGGGTGTCGAAGGCGGCGTCCTTCGCCCCCGAGGTACCGACCGGCCGGCTGATGCCGCGGTCGGTGTCCTCGACGTCGACGAGCGCGATCTTCTCCAGGGGCCGGGGCGCGGGCCGCACCGCGACGACGGAGGAACGGTCGTACCCCTTCCACTCCTGGTTCCCGTCCTCGAACTCGACCGAGATACGGCTCGTGTCACCCGCGAAGGGACGCAGCGGATTCCCGCAGGAGCACTTCACCGCGGGCTGTCCCTGCGCATCGACCAGAATCGCGATTCCGGCCTGGAGTAAAGAGTCGTAGGGAACAGCCTTTCCCTTTTTGTAGTCGTGGTTCTTCACGAGAGTGTCGTGACGCAACAGGACGGGTGTGAGCCGATCGAGATAATCCGGTATCCGATCCGTGGAGATTTCGAGAGCACGCGCCCATGCCTGTGCCTTCTGGTCGTTCCTGGGATCGGTGAGGAATTGCTTGAGCTTGTCGACGTCACAGACGGTCGGTTGCTTCGAACCCCCGTACAGACCGGGGGTGTCGCCCTGTTGCAGACTGCCCCGCACGGGCCGCGACGCGACCTGCGCGTCCTTTCCCAGCCCGCTGTTCTCGTCGAAGAACGGATCGAGCGCGGGCACCCCCGCGGCGACCGCCTTCACCAGCGTCAAAGGCGTCCCGCGGTCGCACCCGCTCAACGCGAGCGTGAGAACCAGCAGAAAGGCAACCTTTGTCACGAGCCTTTGCACGCATGCGCGAAATGTCATCACCGCTCCCCCCGGCGGTTTCCCCAACGCGCTTCATGCTACTGAATGGCGGAAATTTTCAGCGTCCACGTGTGTTCAATGAGGCCAAATAGGCGTTGTATGCCTCGAGTTCCTTGTCGCCATCCCGATCCGCGGCCCGGTCTTTACGCTTGGCCTGTCGCTGTTCCGAGCCGTACCACTGGAACAGCAGCGCGATCAGCACCAGTACGGACGGGATCTCGCTGAACGCCCAGGCGATACCGCCCGCCGCGTTCTGGTCGGAGAGCGCGTCGATGCCGAGCGAGGCGGGCGGGTTCTCGAACGTCTTCACCATCGGGGTGGACGCCATCATCAGCGCGATCCCGAAGAACGCGTGGAACGGCATGCCCGCGAACAGCTCCAGCATCCGCATCAGATAGCCGGGCCGCTCGGGACCGGGATCGACACCGATGATCGGCCAGAAGAACACCACGCCCACGGCGAGGAAGTGCACCATCATCGCGACGTGCCCCGTCTTCGACCCCATCAGGAAGTCGAAGATCGGCGTGAAGTACAGCGCGTACAGGCTCGCGATGAACAGCGGGATGGTGAACGCCGGGTGCGTGATGATCCGCATGTACCGGCTGTGCAGCAGCGCGAGAAGCAGCTCACGCGGTCCCTTGCGCCCCCTGCCCGCGACCGGCAGCGCCCGCAGCGCCAGCGTCATCGGGGCGCCGAGCAGGATGAGGATCGGCGACAGCATGCTGATGACCATGTGCTGCACCATGTGCACGCTGAACATGACCATCCCGTAGTCGTTCAGCCTGGTGCACATCATCAGCCCGATGGACAGCACCCCGGCGACGTACGACACGGTCCGCCACACCGACCAGGCGTCCCCCCGCCGTCTCAGCCGCACGACCCCCCACACGTACAGCACCAGCCCCACGAGGCAGGCGACGAGGAAGAACGGGTCGGCCGACCACTGAAGACCCCGCCCCAGCGTGAACGGCGGCAGATCCATGGTCATGCCGTGCCCGCTGTGATCCATTCCGACGGCTCCTGATTCGTGGGGGTTGTGCGAGTCTGTCCGTCACAGACTAGAACCGCCCCCGGCCGCAGCTGCGACCGGGGGCGGACTCCTCGATTCCGTACGAGCTGCCCTAGAGGACGCACTCGGCTTCCTCGTAGCGCTCCGCGGGAACCGTCTTCAGCGTCTCCACGGCCTCCGCGAGCGGCACCATCAAGATGTCCGTCCCCTGGAGGGCGGTCATGTGGCCGAACTCCCCGCGGTGCACGGCCTCCACCGCGTGCCACCCGAAACGGGTCGCCAGCACCCGGTCGTACGCGGTCGGCGTACCGCCCCGCTGCACATGCCCCAGGATGACCGGCCGCGCTTCCTTCCCCAGCCGCTGCTCCAGCTCGATGGAGAGCTGACGGGCGATCCCGGCGAACCGCTCGTGCCCGTAGATGTCCTTGGCGCCCTCGTCGAACTCCATGGACCCGGCGGCCGGCTTGGCCCCCTCCGCGGCGACGACGATCGCGAACCGCTTGCCCGCCTCGAACCGTTCGCCGACCCGCTTGGCCAACTCCTCAATGTCGAAGGGCCGTTCCGGTACGACGATCGCGTGCGCGCCGGCCGCCATGCCCGAGTGCAGCGCGATCCAGCCGGTGTGCCGCCCCATGACCTCGACGACCAGCACCCGCTGGTGCGACTCGGCGGTGGTCTTGAGCCGGTCCAGGGCCTCCGTGGCCACACCGACGGCCGTGTCGAAGCCGAAGGTGACATCCGTGACCGCGATGTCGTTGTCGATGGTCTTGGGCACGCCCACGATCGGCAGACCGGCGTCCGACATCAGCCGGGCCGCCTTCAGGGTGCCCTCGCCGCCGATCGGGATGATCGCGTCGAGACCGAGGTCCTGGACATGCCCCCTGGCCCGCTCGACCCCGTCACGCAGATGCGAGGGCTGGACCCGGGAGGAGCCGAGGATGGTGCCGCCGCGGGCCAGGATGCCGCCCACCGCGTCGAGGTCGAGCTTGAGGTAGTCGCACTCCAGGAGGCCCTTCCAGCCGTCCCGGAAGCCGATGACCTCGTCGCCGTGGTCGACGACGGCGCGGTGCACGACGGACCGGATGACGGCGTTCAGGCCGGGGCAGTCGCCGCCGGACGTGAGGACACCAATGCGCATAGCCCGAAACAACCTTCTCAACGTGGGCCGGGGACCGGACCACGCTGTCCGGCTCGATCCCCGCCACCCTAGCGGCAGGAGGGGGCGGGGTCGTACCGTGCGTCCGCCTGCTGGACGACCCCGCTCAGGTGTGCGGAGACATCGTCAGACGGGCTGGTAAAAGCTGCCTGGAGGCCAGGTGAAATCGCAGCTCAGGCAGGCTGCTGTGCGGCGGCGATGCGCTCGGTGCGCAGCGCCTCGTACCAGCGGTCGTCGGTGGGCGGCAGCGCGTTCACGTCGAGCGCCAGCTTCAGCAGCAGATCGGCGATGAGCGGGTTCCGCGCCAGCACCGGGCCGTGCATGTAGGTACCGAAGACGGTGTCGTTGTACGCGCCCTCCGTACCGTCGCCCGTCCCGTTGCCGTTGCCGAACTTGACCTGGGCCAGCGGGCGGGCCGTCGGTCCGAGGTGGGTGACGCCCTGGTGGTTCTCGAAGCCGGTCAGCGAGGGCAGACCGAGCCGCGGGTCGATGTCCGCGAGCACGTCACCGACGCACCGCTCGCCCTCACCGCGTACCGAGACCACGTCGAGCAGCCCGAGGCCGGGCTCGCGCTGGCCGAGGTCGTTGATGAACTCGTGGCCGAGGATCTGGTAGCCGGCGCACACCGAGAAGACGATCGCGCCGTTCTCCACGGCCCGGTGCAGACCGCCGTCCCGGCGCAGCCGCTCGGCCGCGAGCCGCTGCGGACGGTCCTCGCCGCCGCCGATGAGATAGATGTCCCCGGAGGTCGGGATCGGCTGGTCACTGCGTACGTCGAGACGGGCCACGTCGAGGCCGCGCTGCCGCGCCCGGCGCTCCACGACCAGGACGTTGCCCTGGTCGCCGTAGGTGCTGAGCAGGTCGGGATAGATCCAGACGACCCGCAGCTGGTTGTCGCTCACAAAAGTCCCCTGAGTGTGTCAGTTGCCGACGCGGCGGCGCAGGTCCTGGAAGGCGGTGTAGTTCGCGATGACCTCGATGCGGCCCGGCGGGCACATCTGCACGGCCTGTTCGAGGTTCTCGCAGACCTGGAAGTGCTGGTTCGCGACCTCCAGTCGGACCGCGAGGTCGAGCTTCCGGTCGCCGAGCACACAGATCGGATGGCCGGTCAGACGCGTGTAGTCGACGTCCCACAGCCAGGAGGTGTCGGTGCCGTCGGCGCCGCGCGCGTTCACCGAGAGGATCACCGGGGTGGGCGGCGGATCGATCAGGCTGAACGTTTCGAGCCAGCCCGCGGGGTTCTTCGCGAGCAGCAGTCGCAGGTCCCGCTCCTGGAACTGCACGACGTCGTAGCGTCCGGCCACGGCCTGCACCTGGTACATGCGCTCCAGGGCGACCTGCGGCGGTACCCCGAAGACGGCGGCGACGGCGGCCGAGGAGGCGGCGTTGGCCTTGTTGGCGCGGCCGGGCAGCTGGAGGTGGATGGGCCACGCGGAGCCGTGCGGGTCGAGCACATGGTCCCCGGACAGCGCCCAGCTCGGCGTGGGCCGGCGGAAGCCGCACTCACCGCAGAACCAGTCGTCGCCCGGCCGCTGCATCACACCGCCGCAGGCCGGGCAGGACCAGGCGTCGTCCTTCCACATCTGCCCCGCGGCGACCCAGATCACGTTGGGGGAGGAGGAGGCGGCCCACACGACGAGCGGGTCGTCGGCGTTGGCGATGATGACGGCCTTGCTGCCCGCCAGCCCCTCGCGCCAGTTCTCGGCGAGCATGCGGGTCTCGGCGGCCCGGTCCAGCTGGTCGCGGGAGAGGTTGAGCAGGGCGATGCACTTCGGGTCGGTGTCCCGGGCGACACCGGCGAGATACTTCTCGTCGACCTCGATCACGCCGTACCGCGCCTCGGATCCACCGGCGAGCGCCGAGGTGATGCCGGCGGGCATGTTGGCGCCGAGCGCGTTGGAGACGACCGGCCCCGCGGCGCCCAGCGCCTCGGCGATGAGCCGGGTCGTGGTCGTCTTGCCGTTGGTCGCCGAGACCAGGACGACGTCCAGGTTCTGGGCGAGCCGGGCGAGAAGGTCGGGGTCGAGTTTGAGTGCCACCCGGCCGCCGATCACCGAACCGCTGCCGCGCCCCGCGGCGCGCGATGCCGCTGCGACCGCCTTACCGGCGGTCACGGCGATCTTGGCCCGCGGCGTGAGCGGGTCCGAGTTGCCTGCCATCAGTTCTCGATCCTCCTTGCGTACGCGCCGCGCCTGACGGCAACGTGGTGGTGGTCAGCCTATCGAGATCCATTCGCACTCCCGAATCCGTACCCTTGCCGACATGCGACACGGTTTGATTCCGGGCACCCGCGGACGGGTGCGGCCGATGACTCTCCTCGGCGATCCGGTACTGCATTCCCCCTGCGAGGACGTCACAGACTTCGGTCCCGAACTGGCGTCCCTGGTCGAGGATCTGTTCGCCACGATGTACGCCGCCGAGGGCGTCGGCCTGGCCGCGAACCAGGTGGGCGAGTCCCTGCGAGTCTTCGTGTACGACTGCCCGGACGACGAGGACGTCCGGCATCTGGGCCATGTCGTGAACCCGCGGTTGGTGGAAGCCGACGGCGTGGTGCTGCGGGGCCCGGAGGGCTGCCTGTCCCTGCCGGGCCTGGAGGCCGGAACGGAACGGTACGACCACGCGGTGGTGGAGGGCTTCACGGTGACGGGCGACCGGGTGAGGCTCCATGGCACGGGCTTCTTCGCAAGGTGCTTGCAGCATGAGACGGACCACCTGGAGGGCCGTGTGTACGCGGACCACCTGACGGGTTGGCGCCACCGCAGACTGATGCGACAGGTGGCCCGAGCCTCTTGGGGCCGGTCCGGCTGACGTACCTCAGGGGCGCGGGGCTGTGTCGATTTGCGGCTCCGCCGCGTGGGCGCGACAAGCCCCCACCGGCCGGTGGACGAGACACAACCCTCAGAACCCGGGACCGCCCACTTTGTCCCCCGCCGCCGCCAGCCGACCCCACAACAGATCAGCCAGGCTCCGCACCAACTCGGCCCGGGAACAAGGCCGTTCCCCCAGCCACCAGTCTCCGGCCGCATGCATCATCCCGACGATCCCATGCCCCCACACCCGGGCCAGCTGCTGCCCGCCCGGCCCGAGATCCAGCCGGTCCTCGATGACCTGGGCCAACTCCTCGCCCATCCGCCGAAGCAGCGGCACGGAGTGCTTGCCCACATCGAACCCGGGGTCCCCGGACGGCGCGCCCTCCGCCGGATGCATCAGGAAGCGGTACACCTGAGGCCGCGCCTCGATCGCGGCGAGGTACGTGTCGAGCGTCGCCTCCACCCGCTCCCGCCGATCCGCCGGAGCGTCCAGCGCGGCCCGCAGGGAATCCAGCAACGCGTCCGTATGCCTCTTGGCCAAAGCCGCGTAAAGTCCCCCCTTGTCGCCGAAGTGGCGGTAGAGGATCGGCTTGGTGATGCCGGCTTCCGCGGCGATCGCGTTCATGGAGGCCTGCGGTCCGTCACGCAGGACCACTCTGTCCGCGGCTTCCAGCAGCTCGCGCCGACGGCGGTCGGCGGACTTCTGCTGATCGGTCCGCTGCGTGGTGTCCATGAGCTCTCCCCACCCGTGCTGATTCGGTGACGCCTGCGCAAACTAACACTCAACATGCCCGACGCATCGAACGGGCTACCGAGCGGTCATCAGGAGTTGACTTTTCCTACCGACCGGTAACAGACTCGGGTTACCGCTAGTAACATGCACGTGCGCCGCCGCTGGAGGGGACATGGCCGAGTTCACCATGGAGCTCAACGACGAACAGAAGGAGGTCCGGGACTGGTTGCACGGTTTCGCCGCCGATGTGATCCGGCCCGCGGCCGCCGAATGGGACGAGCGTGAGGAGACTCCCTGGCCGGTCATCCAGGAGGCCGCCAAGGTCGGCATCTACTCACTCGACTTCTACGCCCAGCAGTACTTCGACTCCACCGGCCTCGGCATCCCCATGGCCATGGAGGAGCTGTTCTGGGGTGACGCGGGCATCGCCCTGTCGATCGTCGGTACCGGTCTGGCCGCCGTGGGCGTCCTCGCCAACGGCACCGAGGAGCAGATCGGCACCTGGATCCCGCAGATGTACGGCGACGCGAACGACGTCAAGGTCGCCGCGTTCTGCTCCTCCGAGCCCGACGCCGGCTCGGACGTGGCCTCGATGCGCACCCGCGCGGTGTACGACGAGGCCAAGGACGAGTGGGTGCTCAACGGCACGAAGACCTGGGCGACCAACGGCGGTATCGCCAACGTCCACGTCGTCGTCGCGGTCATCGACTCCGAGCTCGGCTCCAAGGGCCACGCGTCCTTCATCATCCCGCCGAACACACCCGGCCTGTCCCAGGGCCAGAAGTTCAAGAAGCACGGCATCCGCGCCTCCCACACCGCCGAGGTGGTGCTGGAGAACGTCCGCGTCCCCGGCTCCTGCCTCCTCGGCGGCAAGGAGAAGCTGGACGAGCGCCTGGCCCGCGCCCGCGAGCGCGCCAAGGCGGGCGGCGAGCGCGTGAAGAACGCCGCGATGGCCACCTTCGAGGCCTCCCGTCCGGCCGTCGGCGCGATGGCGGTCGGCACCGCCCGCGCCGCGTACGAGGTCGCCCTCGACTACGCCAAGACCCGTGAGCAGTTCGGCCGCCCGATCATCGACAACCAGGGCGTCGCCTTCCAGCTCGCCGACATGCGCACCTCCATCGACGCCGCCCGCCTCCTGGTCTGGCGCGCCTCCTGGATGGCCATCAACGGCAGGCCGTTCACCGCGGCCGAGGGCTCGATGTCCAAGCTCTTCGCGAGCGAGACGGCGAAGAAGGTCACGGCCCAGGCGATCCAGATACTCGGCGGCAACGGCTACACCCGGGAGTACCCGGTGGAGCGCATGCACCGTGACGCCGCGATCTACACGATCTTCGAGGGCACGAGCGAGATCCAGCGCCTGGTGATCGCCCGCACCCTGTCGGGGATGCCGATCCGATAGCGCCACCCGGGGCGTCGGCACGGCAGCCGGCGCCCCTACCCGATGTCCACCACCCGCGCCCAGTCGGGCGGGGCGTCCGGCACGTAGTCCGGATCGTCCTCGTCCCGGGAAGCGGACCGGGGGAAGAGCCCCACCACGGTCCGGCACGCCGGCCGGGTGTCCGGCCAGGGTGTCTGGCCGTCCGTCAGGACCACGACGACATCGGGCTTGGGCCTCGCCCGCAGCGCCCTGGCGAAGCCCGTACGCAGATCCGTTCCCCCACCGCCCGTCAGCGGGATGCCCTCGCCGCGGCACAGCGGATGGACGAACCGGGCCGCCGCGTCGCACGGCAGCACGGAGACCAGGTCGCGCCGGCCGCCCACGGCACGCGCGATGGCGGCGACCTCCAGCAGCGCACTGCCCAGTTCCGCGTCGCTGACCGACCCGGACGTGTCGATCACCACGGAGACCCGGGGCGGTCTGCGCCGCAGGCTCGGCAGCACGGCACCGGGCACGGAGGCCGAGCGCCGCGAAGGACGGCCGTACGTGTAGTCCTCGCCCACACCGGGACCGGAGGCCGCCGAGCGGACCGCGGCACCCAGCAACTCCCGCCACCGCTGCGGCGGATGGAAGGCGTCCTCTGCCCACCGCTGCCAGCCCTGCGGGGTCGTCCCCGGACGCGCGGTGATGCCCTGGGCGACCCGGAACCGGACGGCGTCCCGTTCCTGCGTGCTCAGGCCGTGCGCGCCGTTCGGGCCCAGGTCCCACTCCCGGTCCAGCCCGTCGGCACCGCTGCCGCAGTCCAGCCAGGCGAGATCCCGCGTCAGCGGCCCGAGCCGGAACTGGCGCAGGTAGTCCTCCATGAGCTGCCCGGCGGGCAGCCGCAGCGACTCCGGACGGACCGCGCCCTCGGGCCGGAGCAGGCCGTCACCGAAGGCGTCGTCGTTGATCTCGCAGTCCGCGGCGATGTTCATCCGCAGCCGTTCCCCGGCCCCGGTCAGCCCGCGTTCCCGTGCCACCCGGTCCCCGCGCCCGTGATGGTCGCGCAGCAGATGCGACACCTCGTGCACCCACACCCCGGCCAGCTCCTCGACGGGCGTGCGGTCCACGAACCCCGGTGAGACATAGCACCGCCAGTGCCGGTCGACGGCCATGGTCGGCACCCGCGGGGACGCGACCGTGTGCAGGGCGAACAGGGCCGTCGCGAGATAGGGCCGGGCCCGCGCGGCCTGCAAGCGGGCCGCGAAGAGCTTGTCGAGATCCAGCGCCCCGGGCGCCTCCGCGCTCAACGGCCCGCCCTCGCCGCGGCCTTGGCGCGCGTCGCCGCCTCGTCGGCCCGCCGGGACAGGGTCACCACCCCGGCGAGCCGCTCGATCGACGGCGGCACCTCCCAGTCCTCCTGCCGCAGCGAGGCGAGCGTGCTCGCGGGCACGACCACCAGGTCCGGGGCCCCGGTCTCCACCGCCCGGACCAGCAGCGCCCACGCGGCGTCCCAACGGGCCCGGTCCGGACGTGCGCGGACCGCCGCCACCACCCCGTCGAGCGCGGCCTGCCGCAGATCACCCCGCTCGGGCAGCACGGCCCCCGCCGGATCGGCGAGCAGCGACTCGGGGTCGGGCAGGTCCATCCGGTCGATGCTCGCCAGCAGTTCGAGCCCCGGCCCGTCCCCCACGGTTCCCCGGACCAGCAGGGACAGCACATCGCGGGAGGAGCCGGCCGCGGTCGCGAAGGCGATCAGGCTCAGCGTCATGTCCCAGCTGCGGGGCGAGGGCCAGGGGCCGCCCCGGCGGGTCTCGCTGTTGGGCAGCCGGTGCACGAGCGCCGGGCGGGCGGCGAGGAGCCCGCACACCGCCCGCCGTGCGAAGTCCACGGCGTCCGGCAGCTTCTCCGGGGCGAGCCGCGGCAGCGTCGCGCGCGGCCAGGTCCCGCCGAGACCGCGTACGACGACCTCGTGGTCGTGGATCCACTGGAGATGGACGAACCGGTTGGCCAGCGGCGGGCTCAGCTCCCAGCCGTCGGCCGCCGAGGACCGCGGGTTGGCGGCGGCCACGATCCGCACCCCGGGCGGCAGCCGAAGGGCACCGATCCGCCGTTCCAGCACGAGCCGGAGCAGGGCGGCCTGCACGGCGGGCGGCGCGGTGGACAGCTCGTCCAGGAACAACAGGCCCCGGCCGGCCCGCACCAGGCGTACGGCCCAGTCCGGCGGGGCCATCGGGACGCCCTGTTCGGCGGGGTCGTCCCCTACGACGGGCAGCCCCGAGAAGTCGGAGGGCTCGTGCACGCTGGCGATCACCGTCGTCAGGGGCAGGTCGAGGGCCGTGGCCAGCTGGGTCAGGGCCGCGGTCTTCCCGATGCCGGGCTCGCCCCACAACAGCACGGGCAGATCGGCGGCCACGGCCAGGGTCAGGGCCTCCAGCTGGATGTCGGGGCGCGGTTCGGTGGTGGTGTCGCGGAGCAGGGCCAACAGGTCGCCGGCGACGTCGAGTTGGGAGACGGGCGTACAAGTGGACATATGTGATCACCTTTGATGGCAGAGAGAGGTGCGAGGAAAGGGGAGGTGCGGCAGGTCAGCCGCGGGTGGCGAGGCGCGGGCGGGCGCGACGGGCGCGCGGACGGGGCGCGGGCAGGGGGAGGCGACCGGGCCCGGGGCCGACGAGGCCGGCCCTGAACAGCCCGTACACGACCCGCTGTTGCGCGGCCGCCTCCAGCTCGTCGCGCAGCGCACCGCCGCGCAGCACCGCATCGGGCCCGAGCAGCCCCTCCACGACGGCCAGCGCACCGGACACGTCCCCGTGCGCGAGGCGTTCACGGACGTCGTCGAGGCACTCCGGATGCCGGTGCGTCTCGTCGATGACCCGCAGACAGGGCAACGGCGTGCCGCTCAGCGCGGCCAGCAGTTCCTCACGCCGGACCTCGGCGGGATCGTGGTCCAGCGGGGCGAGCACCCCGTCGACCAGGCCGATCCGGTGCAGGGCGCCCCGGCACTCCACGAGACGGGGCCGCCCCGCCGGATCCGGGGGCGGGGACGAGGGGTTCGGTACATGTCCCGGTACGAGTGCCGGGGCGACCAGCGGATGCAGCCGCCCGGCGTCGATCGCACCGGTGCGGAGCAGCTCCAGGTCGGGCAGCACCCAGGTCGCGGCGTCGGGCAGGACCGGCAGTGCGGAGGCACCCGCAGACGTGGACGCCTCGGTGATGCGCATCGCCGGCGGCCCGTCCCGGTCGGCGGTCAGCTCCAGGGCCAGCCGATGCCCGGCTCCGCACCGCACGCCCACGCGGCCGTCGGACCGGCCCTCGGCGTGGAGCAGGATCGCGGCCTCGGCCGCCCAGCGGTCGACGGCACAGCGGCGCCCGTGCGGCACCAGCCCCAGGACGGCCGGATCCGTGACGGGAGGGGCGTCGACGCCCGCGCGGACCCGCAGCTCGTCGGCCCTGCGCGCGTCCCACAGGTGTCGGTGCAGGTCGAGCCGGTACCGCCGGTGGGGCGGGGGATGCGGACGGCGGCCGCCCCCGGCCTCGGAGCCGGACGATCCGTCCCACAGGGTGAGACCGATCCGCTGCCCGGCATCCGCCCAGGCGGGCGGAGTCCGCGCCACGAGATGCACCTGCCGCTTGCCGCCACCGTCGTAGCGGGCCAGCGTGAGGGTCACGTCCGGGCGCAACAGTCCGTCGGGAGCGATCCTCGGCATGTGCCAGCGCAGCAGGTCGGGAGCCAGATACCGCAGATCGGCCCGGACCCGGGCGGCGAGCTCCCCGCCGTGGACACGGGCGACGGAACGCAATCGGAGATCGACATCGAAGCCGGCGGCGGCACAGGCCCCGCCCCAGTCACCGGCGAGGCGCCGGGCGGTCGCGGTCTCGATCATGGAGGGCGGCACGGCGAACTCGCGCACGCGCAGCCAGAGGGAAAGGCGGGAGTCCCCGGTCACGGGCGAAGTGAGCATCAGCACTCACCTTGCGCGGACGGGTCCCCCAATCTGTGAACAGAGTGAGTGGTCATCGAGGCGATCGTAGCTTCGACTCCCAGCCTGTCAACGGTGTTTCAGCGGCGTCAGCTGCTCGATGTCGTACCGTCCGCGCAGTTCCCCGATCGCCGCGTGGTCCGGCGGACCCCCGTCGCCCAGGATCTCCAGGAGCTCCTCGAAGTACCGCTCGTGATCCGGCGGCGGGGACGCCTGGAAGAACATCTTGGCGGGGGAGTCCGTCGGGTTGGCGAACGCGTGCGGGCAGCCGGGCGGTACGACGATGACCGTCCCCGGGGTCGCACGTACCACCCGACCGCCCGAACTCGACTCCCAGCGCTGCCAGTTGTCGGGGGTACGGATCCGCGGCTCGAAGGCGAGGACGTCCAGCTCGCCTTCGAGCACGTAGAACAACTCCTCGCTGCGGGTGTGCACATGGGCGCCCACATCGAAGCCGGGCGGCACGATCACCTCGAAGGTGGACGCCGTCCGGGAGTGCGAGCCCGTCACCTTGAAGGTCACGTGCTGGGCCGGGGTCCGCACGACCCGGCCGTGCCCCGGCGGCACCAGGAGCCCTTCGGAAGCCGTCACCACGTCACCGGAAGGGCCTCGGGACCACGGATCAACGCACCCTTCCGGAAGGGGACCTGCTCGGCCGGCACCGCCAGCCGCAGGCCCGGAAAACGGTCCAGCAGAGCGTCGACCAGCAGCTCGGACTCCAGACGGGCCAGCATGCCGCCGGGGCAGTAGTGCGGGCCGAAGCCGAAGGACACATGCGGGTTGGGGCTGCGGGAGAAGTCGATGGTCTCCGGGTACGGGAAGGCACTCGGGTCGCGGTTCGCGGACAGGTACGACACATAGACCGCGTCGCCCGCCCGGATCCGTACGCCCTGGATCCCGACGTCCTCCAGGGCGATCCGGGACAGACCGACCGCGTTGCGGTGCGGGATGTAGCGCAGCAGTTCGTCGATGGCCTGCGGACGGATGTCCGGCTCGACGCGCAGCCGGTCGGCGAGGTCCGGGCGGGTGAGCAGCAGATAGAACATCTGACCGCTGTTGTTGGTCACCGCCTCGCCGCCGATCTGGAGCAGGACCGCGAGGCCCACCGCCTCCTCCAGGCTCACCTCACCGCGTCCCACGGCCGCCCCGAGCAGGGACGCCACGTCCTCGCCGGTGCTGCCCTCGCGCAGTCCGATGAGGTCGGCGAAGTAGGCGCCCATCTCGTTCCTGGCCTTCTCGCTGACGTTCTTGCCGTGCGAGGAGGACAGGATCAGCTGGGTCCAGGTGTGCATGCCGTGCCGGTCGGCGGCCGGGACACCCATCAGCTCGCAGATCACCGCGATGGGGAACGGCGTCAGGACGGTGGCCGTCAGATCGGCCGGCGGGCCGTCCTGCACCAGTTCGTCGACCAGCTCGTCCAGCATCCGCCGGGACTTCTCGCGGATCCGCTCCACGCCCTTCGCGGTGAAGGCGGCGGCCACCGAGCGGCGCAGCCGGGTGTGGTCCGGCGGATCCAGGAAGCCCACCGCGCCGCGGGCCGGGATGAAGTGCGGGGCGAGCCGGGTGACCCCGGGCCGGTCCATGACGGCCTCGCGGCTGAAGCGGGGGTCGTTGGTCACCATCCGCACGTCCTCGTACCGGGTGACCAGCCAGGCCCAGCCCTCACCGTTGGGCAGCTGGATCCGGGTGAGAGGACCCTCGCGCATCAGCTCGGTGAGCACCGGGTCGAAGTCCACACCGCTCAGGTCGAGCGCGGGCCAGTGGCGGACGGGGGGCAGGATCTCGGTGATCGTCTCTTCGGTCATCTCATGCCGTCTCTGCGTAGCGCTGCCAGCGGCCCAGGGCCATTTCCGCGGTGATGCCGGGTCCGAACCCGGCGAGCAGCCCGCGCGCCCGGTCGTGCGCGCCGCCCTCGTCGAACAGCCGGCGCAGCGCGTCCAGGACGACGGCGCTGGCGATGTTCCCGTACTCGGTGAGCGTGGCCCGGCTGAACCGGAACGCGTCCGGGTCGACCTGAAGGAACTTGCTGAGGTCGTCGAGGATGCGGGGTCCGCCCGCGTGGACGATGTAGAAGTCCAGGTCGGCGGCGTCCCAGCCGTGCAGCCCCGCGAGGTCCTGGAGTGCGGGGGCGAGCGGCTCCATGGTGGCGGGCACCCGCTTGTCCAGCTGGAAGTGGAATCCGGTCGCCCGGACGTCGTACATGATCCACTCCTCGGTCTTGGGGATCAGATACGAGCCGTTGCGCTCCAGTGAGATCCCCTCGCCGCCCCGTCCGCGCACCACGGCGGCGGCGATCCCGTCCCCGAACAGTCCGTTGGACAGCAGGTTGCCGATGCCGAGGTCGGTGGGCTGGTAGCACAGCGAGCAGAACTCGCAGGCCACGATGAGGGCGTTGGCCTCGGGATAGGCCGTGCAGAAGTCGTGCGCCCGGTTGATCGCGGCCCCGCCGGCCGCGCAGCCCAGCTGCGCTATGGGGAGCTGGCGGGTGGTGCTCTCGAAGTCCATCTCGTTGATCAGCCAGGCCGTCAGCGAGGGCATCATGAAGCCCGTGCAGGACACGTAGATGATGACATCGATGTCGCTGGTCAGAAGCTCGGCGTCGTCGAGCGCCCGCTGCACCACGGCCGGCACCCGCGCCTTCGCCTCGGCCACGTAGACCTTGTTGCGCTCCTCGAAGCCCGGATGCTTCAGCGTCTCCTCGATGGGCTGCACGACGTGGCGGGTACGCACCCCGGTGTTCTCGATCAGCCGGAGGGCCAGGGCCAGTTGGGGATGGTCGGAGTGCCGGGAGCGGGCCAGCTCCAGCGTCTCCTCCATCGTGATCACGTACTCCGGGACGGACACCGAGGGTCTGCACAACGTCGCCATGTACTGTGCCTGCCTTCACCTCAGGAAGTGGTCCAGTCCACGATCACCTGAGAGGCCGACGACTTCGCGCGGGGTTACTCCAAACGCGGGACGCCTCGGGCACCGGCGGACGACGTCCGTCAGTGGCCCCTACGGCGCCGACCCGCTGCTGTGCGCGATGCACGCCACATCGATACGATCCGCCAGCTTCGCCAGCTCGATCGTCAGCGCGGCCACCGTGTCCTCATCGAGGCCGTCCTCGCCGGCCTCGACAAGATGCAGCCACCGTCCACCCACGGTCCGCAAAAGCTTGCTCACATCGGCGGCGGACACCTGCAAGGTCCCGCGGTCATCGACGATCAGAGGCAAAGTCACTTCGCGGTTCACACCGGGGATGTTAGCCGCGCAAGCGTCACGCTCCGTGCCAAACCGTCGTGATGTTGCAGAACTCGCGGATTCCGTGCCCGGACAGCTCACGCCCGTAGCCGGACCGCTTCACCCCGCCGAACGGGAACGCCGGATGCGAGGCGGTCATGCCGTTGAAGAACACGCCGCCGGCCTCCAGATCCCGTGCGAACCGGTCGACCTCGGCCTCGTCCCGGGTCCACACGTTCGAACTCAGCCCGAAGGGTGAGTCGTTGGCGATGAGCACGGCCTCGTCGAGGTCACCCGCGCGGTACAGCGTGGCGACCGGCCCGAAGGCCTCCTCGCGGTGGATCCGCATCTCGCGGGTGATACCGGCGAGCACGGTCGGCGGGTAGAACCAGCCGTCCCCGTCGGGCCGCTCGCCGCCGCACAGCACGCTCGCGCCACTGCGCCTGGCGTCGTCGACCAGCTCCTCCAGTTCCGCCCGTCCCTGCTCGCTCGACAGCGGACCGACGTCGGTCTCCTCCGCCAGGGGATCGCCGACCCGCAGCGCCTCCATGCCCTCGACGAACCGTTCGGCGAAGGCGTCGTACACGTCCGTGTGGACGATGAACCGCTTGGCGGCGATGCAGGACTGCCCGTTGTTCTGGACACGCGCCGTGACCGCGATCCGCGCGGCCCGGTCGATGTCGGCGGAGGGCATGACCACGTACGGGTCGCTGCCGCCGAGCTCCAGCACGGTCTTCTTGATCATCTCCCCGCACACCGAGGCGACCGCCCGCCCGGCGGGCTCACTGCCGGTGAGCGTGGCCGCCTTGACGCGTTCGTCGCGCAGGATCTCCTCGACCTCGCCGGAGCCGATGAGGAGGGTCTGGAAGGTGCCCTCCGAGTAGCCCGCCTGGTGGAAGAGGTCCTCCAGGAAGAGGGCGGTCTGGGGGACGTTGGAGGCGTGCTTGAGGAGGCCGACGTTGCCGGCCATGAGCGCGGGCGCGGCGAACCGGATCACCTGCCAGAGCGGGAAGTTCCACGGCATCACGGCGAGCACCGGGCCGATCGGCCGGTACCGCACGCGGACCCGGGAGGCGCCCGAGTCCTTCACGTCGAACTCCGAGGGCTCCTCGTCGGCCAGCAGCGACTCCGCGTGCTCGGCGTACCAGCGCATCGCCTTGGCGCACTTGGCCGCCTCGGCGCGGGCCTGCTTGACCGGCTTGCCCATCTCGGTGGTCATGACCTTGGCGATGTCCGGCGCGATGTCGTCGAGCAGACCGGCCGCCCGGTGCAGCAGCCGGGCGCGCTCGGCGAACGGCGTCGTGCGGTACGTGCGGAACGTGGCCTCCGCGAGCTGGAGCCTGCGCTCGATCTCCTCGGGGCCCATGGCCTCGTACGTCCTGAGCGTCTCGCCGTTCGCCGGGTTCACCGTCGCGATGGGCATGACCGACCTCCTGGGCAGCGGACTGTGATTCGACCTTCCCGCGCGTCGGCGCCCGCCGCAACGTGTCAGGGCGAGTGCTGCGCCAGCCGGTCGAGAAACGTGCTCTGCGCCTTGACGATCACGGTCCGGGCCCGGTCCAGGGCGAACCACTCGACACGGTCCAGTTCGGGGAACTCCCGCACCTGGCCCGACTTCGGCGGCCACTCCATCCGGAAGGTGCCCGGCACGACGGCCGCCGGATCGAGGTCCGCCTCGATCGCCCACGCCGTGACGACCTTGCCGCCCGTCTGCCGCACCTCGCCGAGCGGTACGGCCTCCCCGTCGGGCGGCGGCAGACCGAGCTCCTCCTGGAACTCGCGGCGGGCGGCGTCCCAGGCCGGCTCCTCCCCGGCCACGTACTCCCCCTTGGGGACGGACCAGGCCCCGGCGTCCCGGTGCGCGAAGAACGGGCCGCCCATATGGCCCAGCAACACCTCCAGGCCGTCGTCGGTGTACCGGAACAACAGCAGGCCGGCGCTGGTCTTCACGGCTTCACCTCGGGGTGCGCGGCCAGCAGGGTCTCCACGGTGTCGGCCTCCTCCGGCCGTTTGTCCTCGCGGTAGCGGACCACGCGCGCGAAGCGGAGGGTGACGCCGGCCGGGTAGCGGGTGGACTTCTGGAGTCCGTCGTAGGCGATCTCCACGACCAGCTCGGGGCGTACGGTCACCACGTGTCCGTCGGTCCCGACGGCCAGCTCCTGGAGGCGTTCCGTCTGCCAGGTCAGCAGGGCGTCGGTCAGTCCCTTGAAGGTCTTGCCGAGCATGGCGTACGAGCCGTCCGCCGCCCGCGCTCCCAGGTGGAGGTTGGAGAGCTTGCCGGTGCGGCGGCCGTGGCCCCACTCGGCGGCCAGGACGACCAGGTCGAGGGTGTGGACGGGTTTGACCTTCAGCCAGGACGCGCCACGGCGGCCCGCGCTGTAGGGGGCGTCGAGGGACTTCGCCACGATCCCCTCGTGGCCGCGCTCCAGCGTCCCGGCGAGGAAGGCCTCGGCCTCGGGCACATCCTCCGGTCCCGCCACCAGCGTCCTGCGCACCCGCATCGGCTCGGGCACCAGCCGGGCCAGCTCCGCGTGCCGCTCGGCGAAGGGGAGGTCGAGCAGGTCGCGGTCGTCGACGGACAGCGCGTCGAAGAAGACGGGGGAGACGGGGACCTCGGCGGCGGCCGTCGCCACGTCCACGCGGGAGCCGACGCGTCCGGCCGTCTCCTGGAACGAGCGGGGCCGGCCGTCGGCGCCGAAGGAGATGACCTCGCCGTCCAGGATGAACCGCTCGCCCTTCAAGTCCCTTGCCACAGCGATCAGTTCGGGCAGCCGGTCGGTGATCTCGTCGAGGGTCCGGGTGTAGATCCGTACGTCGTCCCCGTCCCGGTGCACCTGGACACGGATACCGTCCAGCTTCTCCTCGACCGCGCACCCGCCCAGCTTCTCCACCGCCTCGGCCACCGAGGACGCGCTGTGCGCCAGCATCGGCAGGACCGGGCGGCCGACGGTGAGACGGAAGCGGTCCAGGGCTGCCGGGCCGTCCGTGAGCAGGGCCTCGGCGACCGTCTGGAGGGAGCCCGCGAGCATCACCGCCCGGCGGACGTCGGCCGGCGGCGCCTCCGTCGCCCGCGCGAGCCCCTCCGTGGCGACCGCGTCCAGCGCGCCCTGCCGTACCTCCCCGCTGATCAGTCCGAACAGGAACCGCTGCTCGACCTCGGTGGCCGCACCCATCAACTCCCCGACCAGCCGCATCCGTTCGGCCTGCGAGCCCGCGCCCGCCACCTTCCCGAGCTCGCTCAGCACAGCGTCGACGGCGAGCACGGTCAGGGTCGGCTCGGCGGCCGGGGCGACGGGGCGGCTCAGTACCTTCCATCCGACGCCCAGCCGGCCCTGCGGAAGGCGTCCGGCGAGATACGGGATGACGACCGGTACGTCGTCCGGCCCGGCTTCCCGGAACAGCTCGGCGAGCAGCGCGATCTTCTTCGAGCGGGCGGAGGTCGCGGCGACCTCCTGGGACACGTGGGCCAGCCGGGCGAGCAGCATGTTCCCAGGGTGCACCGGAGGCGGCGGGTCTACACCCGGGAAGCCGTGTCCAGGTCGGTCATCAGGAGGTCCCCGTTGATCGTGGCGCCGGCCCGGTAACCGCCTGCCGCCGCGTTCACGACCTGCTCGCCGAAGCCCATCACGTTGCCCGCCGCCCACACGCCCGGCACTGTCGTCCGCCCGGTCTCGTCCAGCACGGGATACGCGCCGAACGGTGTCTCGCGGAACTCGGCGCCGAGCTTCTCCAGCAGGCCGTTCTGCGGGACGGCGCGCGGTGCGACGAACAGCACCTCGCGGTCGTACGTCGTGTCGTCGGTGAGACGTACGCCGGTGAACCGGTCGTTCTCGACGACCAGCTCCCGCACCTCGCCCGGGACCACTCGGACACCCGCCGCCGAGAGCCTGCGCACGTCGTCGCCGGACAGCTCGGCCGCGCCGACCGTGTGCAGGAACAGCGTCACGTCCTTCGACCACTGCGACACCATCAGCGCCTGGTGCACGCTCAGCGGGGTGGTGGCCAGCACGCCGAAGGCCTGGTCGCGGACCTCCCAGCCGTGGCAGTACGGGCAGTGCAGCACGTCCCGGCCGAAGCGCTCGGCGACTCCGGGGACGGGCGGGAGCTCATCCTTGAGGCCGGTCGCGACGACGAGGCGACGGGCCTGGACCGTGCGTCCGCTCGCCAGCGTCACGGTGAAGTCCCCGGTGACGTCCACCGCATGGTCCCGGACCAGCTCGACGCCGTACCGCGCGATCTCCTCCCGGCCGGTCGCCAGGAACTCGGCGGGCGGCATGCCGTCCCGCGTCAGATAGCCCTGCATATGGGCGGCGGGTGCGTTGCGGGGCTCGCCCGCGTCGACCACCAGGGTGCGGCGCCGGGCCCGGCCCAGGACCAGAGCCGCCGACAGACCCGCGGCGCCGCCGCCGATGACGATCACTTCGTATGTCTCGGTCATACCGACACCGTCCCCGGACCGGTGCGGGATTGACAAACTTCTTTGCCGATTCTGCAATATCGGGCATGACTACCGATGACGTTCTCGCCGAGGTCGGCCCCAGACTGCGGCGGCTCCGCAAGGACCGGGAGGTGACGCTCGCGGCGCTGTCCGAGACGACCGGCATCTCCGTGAGCACCCTGTCCCGGCTGGAGTCCGGTCTGCGCAAGCCCAGCCTGGAGCTGCTGCTGCCGATCGCACAGGCGCACCAGGTGCCGCTGGACGAACTGGTCGGCACGCCGGCGGTGGAGGACCCGAGGGTCCGGAGCCGGCCTCTTGTGCGGCACGGGCGGACGTACTGGCCGCTCACCCGGCAGCCCGGTGGCCTCCAGGCGTACAAGGTGCTGGTGCCGCAGCGCCAGGAGGAGCCCGAACCGCGTACCCATGAGGGCTACGAGTGGCTGTACGTGCTGGCGGGCCGGCTGCGGGTGGTCCTCGGCGACCACGACGTGGTGATGACGGCCGGTGAGGCGGCGGAGTTCGACACGAGGGTGCCGCACTGGTTCGGGTCGACGGGGGAGGGGCCCGCGGAGTTCCTGAGTCTGTTCGGGCCGCAGGGGGAGCGGATGCACGTCCGGGCGAAGCCGAAGGGGTCGTGACCCACGCTACTGTTCCCTGAACGACAAGCGACCGCTTAGTATGCGACTACCCCAGGTCGTACGACGTAGTCGCGTGGAGGCACCGCATGCAGGCATGGCAAGTGCACGAGAACGGCGAGCCGGGCGAGGTGATGCGCCTCGCGGAGGTGGCGACCCCGACGCCCGGCGACGGCCAGGTCCTGCTGAAGGTGCGTGCCGCGAACATCAACTTCCCGGACGTGCTGATGGCCCGCGGCCACTACCAGGTCCGGCCGCCGCTGCCGTTCACCCCGGGCGTGGAGATCTGCGGCGAGACCGAGGACGGACGCAGGGTCATCGCCAACCCCGCGCTGCCGTACGGCGGTTTCGCCGAGTACGCCGTCGCCGATGCCGCCGCTCTCCTGCCCGCGCCGGAGTCGCTGGACGACGCCGAGGCCGCCGCGCTGCACATCGGGTACCAGACGGGCTGGTTCGGTCTGCACCGGCGGGCGCGACTGGAGGCGGGCGAGACACTGCTCGTGCACGCCGCCGCCGGCGGGGTCGGCAGCGCGGCCGTACAGCTCGGGAAGGCGGCCGGGGCCACCGTCATCGGTGTGGTCGGCGGTGCCGACAAGGCCGTGGTGGCACGGGAGCTGGGCTGCGACGTCGTGATCGACCGGCGGGCCGAGGACGTCGTCGGCGCCGTGAAGGAGGCCACCGGCGGCCGGGGCGCCGACGTGATCTACGACCCGGTCGGCGGCGAGGCCTACACGCAGTCCACCAAGGTCGTCGCCTTCGAAGGGCGGATCGTGGTCGTCGGCTTCGCGAGCGGGACCATCCCCAGCCCCGGCCTCAACCACTCCCTCGTGAAGAACTACGCGATCCTCGGCCTGCACTGGGGCCTGTACAACACCAAGAACCCGAAACTCGTCCAGCACTGCCACGAGCAGCTCACCGAACTCGCCGCCCGCGGCGCGATCAAGCCCCTGGTGAGCGAGCGCGTGCCGCTGGAGGGAGCCGCGGCGGCCGTGCAGCGGGTCGCCGACGGGGTGACCACCGGACGGGTCACGATTCTGCCGAACGGAGCCGCCGCATGACCGACGCCGCCGAACTCAAGCGCCGCACAGCGGAGTTGCTGGCCGCGCACCCGCCCGCCGCGACGGAGCGCCTGGACTTCCTGGAGGCCCGCTTCGACGCCGGTCTCGCGTGGGTCCACTACCCCGAGGGCCTCGGCGGACTCGGCGCCGCACGCTCCCTCCAGGCCGTCGTGGACGCCGAACTGGAGGCCGCGGGCGCCCCCGACAACGACCCCCGGCGCAACGGCATCGGCCTCGGCATGGCCGCGCCGACGATCCTCAAGTACGGCACCGAGGAGCAGAAGCGGCTCCTGCGGTCGCTGTGGACGGGGGAGGAGGTCTGGTGCCAGCTCTTCAGCGAGCCCGGCGCCGGCTCCGACCTGGCCGCGCTCGGCACTCGTGCCGTCCGCGAGGGCGACCAGTGGGTGGTGAACGGCCAGAAGGTGTGGACGTCCAGCGCGCACAACGCCCGCTGGGCCATCCTCATCGCCCGCACCGACCCGGACGTGCCCAAGCACGCGGGCATCACGTACTTCCTGTGCGACATGACCGACCCCGGCGTCGAGGTGCGGCCGCTGCGCCAGATCACCGGCGAGGCCGAGTTCAACGAGGTCTTCCTCACCGACGTCCGCATCCCCGACTCCCGCCGCCTCGGCGAGATCGGTGACGGCTGGCGGGTCGCCCAGACCACGCTCAACAACGAGCGCGTCGCCATCGGCGGCATGCGGCTGCCCCGCGAGGGCGGCATGATCGGCCCGGTCTCCAGGACCTGGCGCGAGCGCCCCGAACTGCGTACCCACGATCTGCACCAGCGCCTGCTGAAGCTCTGGGTCGAGGCCGAGGTCGCCCGGCTCACCGGTGAACGCCTGCGCCAGCAGCTCGCCCTGGGCCAGCCCGGCCCCGAGGGCGCCGGCATGAAGCTCGCCTTCGCCCGCCTCAACCAGGAGATCAGCGGCCTGGAGGTCGAACTCCGCGGCGAGGAAGGCCTGTTGTACGACGACTGGACCATGCGCCGGCCCGAAATGGTGGACTTCGTCGGCCGCGACGCCGGCTACCGCTACCTCCGCTCCAAGGGCAACAGCATCGAGGGCGGGACCAGCGAGGTCCTGCTCAACATCGTCGCCGAGCGTGTCCTGGGCCTGCCCTCGGAACCGCGCACCGACAAGGACGTCGCATGGAAGGACCTGGCCCGGTGACCACACAGCCCGACCTGCTGTACTCGGAGGAGGAAGAGGCCCTGCGGTCCGCCGTACGGGACCTGCTCGCCGACCACTGCGACGCCCCCGGCGTCATCGCCCGCACCGAGTCCGACGCCCCGCACGACCTGGCGGCGTGGAAGGCCCTCGCGGACGGCATGGGCCTCGCCGGTCTCCTGGTGCCGGAGGCGCAGGGCGGCCAGGGTGCCACGCACCGTGAAGCCGCCGTCGTCCTGGAGGAGTTGGGGCGCGCGGTCGCCCCGGTGCCGTACCTGACCAGTGCCGTCGTCGCCACCGAGGCGCTGCTGGCCTGTGGCACCGAGGACCTGCTCGCCGAGCTGGCGTCGGGGCGCAGGATCGGCGCCCTCGCCGTCTCGCTGCACATCGCCGCGGGCGGCGCCTACAAGGTCGTACGCCATGAAGACGGCTCCCTGCACGGGGAGTTGACCGGCATCGCGGACGCCGTGGCCGCCGATGTGCTGCTGGTCCCGGCGGACGACGGCGGGCTGTACGCGGTGGACGCTGCCGCCGCGACCGTCACCCCGCAGGTGTCCCTTGACCTGACCCGGCCGCTGGCGACCGTCACCCTGGACGGTGCGCCCGGTCGTCTCCTGGGCGACGCCGAACCCGCCGTACGACGGGCCCTGCGGTCCGGTGCCGGGCTGCTCGCCTCCGAGCAACTCGGCATCGCCGACTGGACGTTGACCGAGACCGTGCGCTACCTGAAGGAGCGCAAGCAGTTCAACCGGTCCGTCGGCGGGTTCCAGGCGCTCAAGCACCGGCTCGCCCAGCTGTGGCTGGAGGTCGTCAGCCTGCGGGCCGCGGCCCGCAACGCGGCCGACGCGCTGGCGAGCGGTGAGTCCGAAACGGAAACAGCTGTGGCGGTCGCCGTCGCCCAGGCCTACGCGGCCTCCGTCGCCGTGCACGCCGCCGAGGAGGCCCTGCAACTGCACGCCGGCATCGGTATGACATGGGAGCACCCGGTCCACCTGTACCTCAAGCGGGCGAAGGCCGACTCCCTCGCCTACGGCACCGCGGGCGCCCACCGTGCCGCACTGGCCGAACTAGTGGACCTCCAGGCCCCCTGACGTTCACCAGGGAAAGCCCGCCCCACCTGGGGCGGGCTTTTTCGTGTGCCCCGCGCGGACGCGATGAACGGACAGCGGCAGTCCGGCCAACTCCTGTCACGAGCATGCCCTTTGAGGGATCGGCGACCCCATACTCGCCGGTGTCCCGTACCGCCCTCAAAGGGAGGCAGGCATGGCCCTCACCACCCGTCGCAGAGCCCTCACCACCCTCGGCGCCGCCCTCGCGGGCGCCGTCGCCCTGCCCGCCACCGACGCGTTCGCGGGGGAACACCAGCACCGCCCGCGGCCGTTGTGGCGGGCCCACGCCCACAACGACTACGAGCACCCCCGCCCCCTCCTCGACGCCCTCGACCACCGCTTCGGCAGCGTCGAGGCCGACATCTTCCTCGTCGGCGACCAACTGCTCATCGGCCACACGGCGGACGACCTCGACCCGACCCGCACCCTGGAGTCCCTCTACCTCGCCCCGCTGGCCGCCCGCGTGAAGGCCAACCGCGGCTCGGTGTACCGGGGGCACCGGGCGCCCCTCCAGCTGCTCATCGACATCAAGACCGAGGGCTCCTCGACGTACCTCGAACTCGACCGGCAGCTGCGGCGCCACAAGCACCTGTTCACCACGTACACCCACGGCCGTGTCCTGCCCGGCCCGGTCACCGCCGTCATCTCCGGCGACCGCGCCGCCCGCGCGCCCATGGAGGCGCAGACCGTACGACGGGCCTTCTACGACGGTCGCCTCGCCGACCTCGGCAGCGCGGCGCCCGCCTCCTTCATCTCGCTGATCAGCGACAACTGGACGCTCAACTTCACCTGGCAGGGCGTGGGAGCCTTTCCCGACGCCGAGCGGCAGAAGCTGCGCGGCATCGTCCGGGCCGCCCATGGCCGCGGGCAGAAGGTGCGCTTCTGGGCCACGCCGGACCTGGCGGGTCCCGCGCGCGACGCGCTGTGGGGCGAACTGCTCGCCGCCGGCGTCGACTACCTCAACACCGACGACCTGGCCGGCCTGGAGGCCTTCCTGGACGCCCACCGGTCGGCGTAGACACCACACGTTCGGCGGACAGGTCAGCCGCACGGACGAACCCTCCGCTACGCCACACTTACGGCCGAACGCCGTGAACCGGACGTAATGGCGTGGCGGAGGAGGCCGACGATGGCGATTTCCATCTCTGTGGTGATGTTGCTGCTGATCCTGGCGGTGATCTTCCTGCGCAACGGCGGGCTGAAGGTCTCGCACGCACTGGTCTGCGCACTGCTCGGCTTCTACATGGCCAGTACGAGCATCGCCCCGACCATCCACAGCGGCCTCACGGCGACGGCGGACATCGTCAGCAGCCTGAGGCCCTGAGGTTCATCCGGTCGAGAAGACCCCGATGCCGTTCGGTACGGGGCGTTCGGCCCCGCCGGCGGGGTGGTTGCGCACCGACACGGCGGCCGCCCCGGGATCGCGGGAGACCAGCGTCGACGATCCGCCGCCGTCCAGGCTGAAGGCGTCGGCCGAGCCCAACCCCTTCATGGTGTCCGCGACTTCGGCGACGGTCAGACCCGTGCGGTACGCGACCGCGCCGTCCACCGCGAGCAGCAGCACCCGCCGGCCGCCGTCCGCGATGCCCACGGCGGTGCGCACGGCCGCGGTCGTGCGATCCAGTCCGGGCAGCGGCTGTCCGTCGTCGAGGACCGGGTAGCCGCCGATGGCGAAGCGGTACGGGACCCTGGTCGCGGACGCGACCAGGGAGTGCTGGATCCGTACCCGCTCGCCGACGGAGAGCTTGCGCAGCTGCCGGGCGCCCGCCTCCCGGCCGACGAGCACGGTGGTGCCCGCGGCGACGGGACCGCTGCCCGGGGTGTCGGCGGCCGCCACGACCCGGCCCCGACGGACCGTCACCTCGTAGGTGTCCGTGCTGCACGGGGCGGCCCGGTCGGTGTCCGTGCCGCAGGTGGCACGCACCCGGGAGGCGCTGCCCCAGGCGCTGGTGAAGGCGCCGACGGAGTCCACCGGGAGCGCGTACTGATTGAGCCCGCCCAGCGGCAGCCGTGTCCAGGGAGTCCAGACGGAGCCGGACAGGGACAGGCTGTCGAGCCGGGCCCGGCGGTCGACCCCCATGCCGAGCACGTTCCTGGTGGACGTGCCCGCGGGCATCGCGGGGCCGAAACGCTGGCCGTCGGGCACCGCCGCCTTGAGCGTACGGCCGCGCGCGACGGCCGGGCCCACGCTCGCGCCGGTCGCCTCGACGCCCGGGTGCTGGGTCTCGGTGATGTTGAAGAAGTCGCCGTTGACGCCCGCGACGGCGCCCTGGGCGTCCGCCAGTTGCGAGACGGGCGCCCGCGCGGCGACCGCTCCCGGATGCAGCAGGTCGAGGCGGACGTGCGGATCGCGCAGGTTGACGGTGAGCACGTGGACGCGCGTGGGGCCCTTGGCCGCCTGGATGTCGTACTGCCGGTACGTGACGCCCGACGCGATCCGGACGGCGCTCTGCGCGGCGCCGGCCGGTGCCGCCCCCGTCAGGACCGTACCGGCCAGCGCACCGCATGCCGTGAGGAACGTCAGTACCGCTCTGCCTGCTCGGAACCTGTTCTGACGAAGCGTCACAGTCCCCCCTGAGGTCTCGTCAACTGTCCCAGGACTCAGAGGAAGTGCACCAGACGGCAGTGTGTCTAGGCGCCGAGAAGACGGGAACGGATCAGGAAACGCACTCCTTCGGGTGCTTCGAGCGAGAAGCCGCTGCCCCGCCCCTCGACGACGTCGACGATCAACCGGGTGTGGCTCCACACCTCGAACTGGCTGCGCGACATCCAGAACGTCACCGCCTCCGCGACGCCCTCGACCTCCAGCTCCGCGAGCAGCACGTCCGAGCCGCCGGTGCGGAACTCGCCCGCCGGGTAGCACATGGGGGCGCTGCCGTCGCAGCAGCCGCCGGACTGATGGAACATCAGCGGGCCGTGCGCCTCGTGCAGCCGGCGCAGCAGATCGGCGGCCGCGGGGGTGAGCTCGACGCGCGGGGTCTCCTCATACATGCGCACCAGCGCAGCACGCGCCACGTTGCGAGAAGGTTGCACCCCCGCCGAGGGCCCGGGTCAGACCTCGCCCACGTTGGCGGTGAGCAGACGGAGCAACTGCTTGGCCGTGGCGTCCTGTTCGGGGGTCAGGCCCATGGCGTCGCCGATGGCCACCGGAACCGTCTGTGCCCGGTCGCGCAGCTCGGCTCCCGCGTCGGTGAGGGTGAGGGAGACCGAGCGTTCGTCCTCGGGGCGGCGTTCGCGGCGCAGCAGGCCGTTCGCCTCCAGGCGCTTGAGCAGCGGGGAGAGGGTGCTGGACTCCAGTTGGAGCGCGATCCCCAGATCGCGTACCGAGATGGAGTCCTGCTCCCAGAGCACGAGCATGACCAGGTACTGCGGGTAGGTCAGCCGCAGCTCGTCCAGCAGGGGCCGGTAGCGGGCGGTGACCGCGCGGGAAGCGGCGTAGAGGGCGAAGCACAGCTGGTCGTCGAGGAGCAGGGAGCCGTCGTGCTCCGGTTCGGCAGCGCTCATGGCCTGGCTCCTTCGGTCGAGTCCTTCCGATTCTATCGGGCCATAAACAGTCGGGCCATAAGAGATCGAGCTCGATTAAGTTGTGCACGACTAAGTCGAGCGCTACAGTCGTGGATGTGCCGCCGCTCCTGGCGAACAGCGTCCATGGAGCGCGCCCGCGGCACCTCTCCCGAGGAGATCGCCATGTCCGACCAGACCGGCACCCGCCCCGTTCTCGAACCCGCCGCCCAGGCCTTCGCCGAGGCCACCGCGAACCCGCCGTACCTCTTCGACCTGGGCCCGGCCGAGGGCCGCAAGGCCGTCGACGAGGTGCAGTCCGGCGACATCGCCAAGCCCGCCGTCGACGAGGAGTGGATCACCGTGTCCGGCGGGCCCACCGGCAGCGTCCGCGCCCGGATCGTCCGCCCCGCGGGCGCCGCGGGCACACTCCCGGTGATCGTCTACATCCACGGCGCGGGCTGGGTCTTCGGCAACGCCCACACCCACGACCGCCTCGTGCGCGAACTCGCCGTCGGCGCGAACGCCGCGGTCGTCTTCCCCGAGTACGACCTCTCGCCCGAGGCCCGCTACCCCGTCGCGATCGAACAGAACTACACCGTCGCCAAGTGGGTCGTGGACGAAGGCGCCTCGAAGAACCTGGACGCCTCGCGCATCGCGGTCGCCGGGGACTCCGTCGGCGGCAACATGACCGCCGCGCTCACCCTGATGGCCAAGCAGCGCGGCGACGTCCCGCTGGTCCAGCAGGTGCTCTTCTACCCGGTCACCGACGCCGCCTTCGACACCGGCTCCTACCACCGGTTCGCCGAGGGCTACTTCCTGCGCCGCGACGCCATGCAGTGGTTCTGGGACCAGTACACGACCGACGAGGCCGAGCGCGCCCAGATCACCGCCTCCCCGCTGCGGGCGACCACCGAGCAGCTCACCGGTCTGCCCCCGGCCCTGGTCATCACCGGCGAGGCCGACGTCCTGCGCGACGAGGGCGAGGCGTACGCCCACAAGCTCCGCGAGGCCGGCGTGCCCGTCACGGCCGTCCGCTACCAGGGCATCATCCACGACTTCGTGATGCTCGACGCCCTGCGCGGAACCCACGCGGCGGAGGCGGCGATCGGCCAGGCCGTCGCGACCCTGCGCACGGCACTCGGCACGAAGTGACCCGCCTCTGGCGTCGCGGCCCGTCTCAGGCGGGCTGCGGCGTCAGGCGCTTGTGGCCCTTGCGGTCGTAGTAGGCGGCCATCGCGAAGCCGAAGAGGATGCCGAGGGCGGCGCCGAGCGCGGTCATCGTCCAGGCGCGGGTGAGGCCGGCGTCGCCGCGCGCGTCGAAGTAGAGGATCGCGCGGACGCCGTCGCCGAGCTGGCGCATGGGCTCGAAGTGGGACAGGAAACGGTAGAAGGCCGGCACCGCCTGGAGCGGGACGGTGGCGCCCGAGGACGGCAGGCCCAGGACGATGAACACGAACATCGACACGAGCTGTCCGATGCCGCCGAACGCGGCGTTGATCGCCTGCACACCCAGGCCGACCGCGAGCGACGCGCAGTAGGAGTAGATCCACAGCAGCGGGAGATGGGTCGCGTCCATGTCCAGGATCGTGACGCAGGCGAGCATCACCAGGGAGACGGTGATCACGGTGATGCCCGCGGTCATCGCCATCTTCAGCAGCAGCGTCTGGGTGCGGTTGATCGGCACGGTGGGCAGCCGGGTGTGCCAGGGCCCGATCTCGTTGTCGGCGTAGCCGAGGGCGGTGTCGACGCCGTTGCTGATGATGTTGCCGCCCATGAAGCCGGCCAGGACGAGCAGCAGCGTGTAGTAGAAGGCGGTCAGCCCCAGACCGCTGTGGGCGCCGAGGGGGTGGCCCACCTCGGTGGCGACGGCCACGGGGTCGGCGAGCAGCAGTTTCTGCGTCGCGTCGGCCCGCGGGGCCGATCGGGTGAGCTCCTTGCCGATGGTCTGCGAGGCCTGGTGTGCCGTCTGCGTGGTGATCTGGCCGGCGAGGGAGGAGCCGAGGCTGCCCTTGCCGGGGTTGGTGAGCACCGTGAGGGTCGGCCGCGCGGTGGCACCGGTGGTGGTGAGGGCGCCGACGGAGGCGGTGAAGTCGGCGGGGATGACGAGGGCGCCGTAGACCTTGCCCGAGTCCAGCTCGTCCTGGGCCTGCGCCCGGGTGAGCTGCCGCCAGTCGGCCTTGTCGCTCGACGTGTCCGACATGATCGCCGTGGCGATCTGCGTCCCCAGGTTCTGCTCCTGCCCGGCCGGCGGCTTGCCGGTGTCTGCGTTGACCAGCGCGATCGGCAGGTCCTTGAGGTCGCCCTGCGGATTGACGATGCCGCCCATGTAGAGCAGGGACAGCAGCAGGGCGAGCAGTCCGCTCAGGACGGCGGGCATCACCCACAGCTTGGGGCGGCCGAGCAGCGCGGAGGCACGGGCCTGGGGAGCGGGGTCGTTCATGGCTCTCCGTGGGATGGGAGGCGACGATGTCCCTCCAGTCGTACGCGACCACCGCCCATCCCGCACGCAGAACCGCTCACGCGGCCAGACGCGCCAACGTCTCCTGGAAGGACACCGCGCCAGCGACCCGCCGGTTGAACGGCAGCCGGCCCAGCAGGGCCGCCATGCCGCAGGTGTCGGTCACCGCGGAGAAGAGCAGCCCGGCGCCGATCAGCCCGGACAGCCGGTGGGCGGGCGGCCGGGCCAGACCCGCGACGAAGCCGGCGAGGACCAGGGAACCGGCGGTGAGGCGGACCTGACGGTCCATGGGCCAGGGTGTGCGGGAGCCCGCCGAGTGCTCGACCGGGTGCCCCGCCGCCGCCCAGGCGCCGGTGCCCCCGTCCAGGGAGACGGCCTCGACGCCCAGCGCCGCCAGCCGGTCGCAGCCCTTCTCGGACCGGGCCCCGGAGGCGCAGACGACCAGCAGCGGCCCGCGTGCGGCGGCCGTCCGCAGGGCGCCCGCGGCCTGGTCGAGCCGGTCCAGCGGGATGTTGTGGGCGCCGGGGACATGCCCGCCGGCGTACTCGCCCGGGGTGCGCACGTCGATGACGGTGAACTCGCCCAGGCGGGCGGGGGCCACGGTGATGGCGGTGGTCATGGAACAGAACCCTTCGATGAGGCGTTGCCCCGCACGGTAGGATACCCACGGGGGTATAAAGGAGGAGGAAACGTGCAGCTCGACATGTCCGCCGAGGAGCTGAAGTCCGCGCTCAACCGGCTGCGCCGGGCTCAGGGGCAGCTCGCGGGAGTCATCCGGATGATCGAGGAGGGCCGGGACTGCGAGGACGTCGTCACCCAGCTCGCGGCGGTCTCGAAGGCCCTGGACCGGGCCGGCTTCGCGATCATCGCGACCGGCCTGGAGCAGTGCATGACCAGCGAGGACCCCGAGGTGCGGGACTCCGCGCAGATGCGCGCCCGACTGGAGAAGCTCTTCCTCTCCCTGGCCTGAGGCGTCACCGGAAGGCCGTGACGGACATCGTCGCGGCGACCGCCAGGAGCACGGCTCCGAACACACGTTGCAGCGCGGCCGCGGAGACCTTCGCGGCCAGCCGCCTGCCGTCCCAGGCGCCCAGGACCGCGGTCGCGAGGAACGGCATGATCAGCGCCCAGTCCAGGCCGGCGGCGCTGTGCGCGCGGGCCGCCAGGGCCACGAGCGCGTTGGCCACGATGACCAGCAGACTCGTCCCCACCGCCGCGCTCATCGGCACCGCCAGCACCGTCACCAGCGCCGGCACCGCCAGGAAACCGCCGCCGACCCCCAGGAACCCGGTCACCGCGCCCAGCCCGGCACCGGCTCCGGCGGCCCGTGCCGCCGAAGCCCGGCCGGCCACGCGCGGCGTGCGGCGACGCAGCATCTGTACGGCGGCCAGGGCGGCCAGCGCCGCGAACATCAGCGTCAGCAGGGCCTCCGGGACCCGTGCGGACAGGGCGCCCGCGCCGGCGGCCGGCAGCAGTCCGGCCGCCGCGAACAGCAGCCCGGCCCGCCAGCGCACCGCGCCGCGGCGGGCGTGGGCCACCAGCGCGGTGACCGAGGTGACGATCACGATGACCAGGCTCGCCGTGGTCGCCGCGGCGGGGCTGAAACCGAGCAGGTAGACAAGGGCCGGGACGGTGAGGATGCTCCCGCCCGCCCCCAGCGAACCCAGCGCCAGGCCGACCAGGGCGCCGGCGAGCAGCGCCAGGACGAGCGCGGTCATATGACGACCCCGGCCGCCCCGTACGCGTCCTCGACGGGCAGGCCCTGTGCGGCCCAGTCCCGCATGCCGCCGATGACGTCGACGCACTCGACCCCCCGCGCGGCCAGCAGGGCGACGGCCTGCCGGGAACGGTTGCCCGAGCGGCAGATGAGGATCATGTCCCCGCTGTCGGGCAGCTCCCGGGACAGCGGTACGTGCAGTGCGCCGGGTACGTGACCGGCCCGGAACTCGTCCGGCTCGCGGACGTCGACCAGCACGGCCGCGCCGTCCCGGAGCAGTCGGTGCGCCTCGGCGACGGAGACGCGACAGCGAGAGGAGTCGTCCATCGTCAGTTCCCCCGGGTGACGAGGGCGAGCCCCGCTTCGGCCGCGGCGGCGTACCCGTCGTCGACGGCCACCACCTCACGTCCGGCGGCGTCGAGCACGGACGCGGCGATGGCGGCACGCATCCCTCCCGCGCAGTGCACCCACACCGTGCCGTCGGGCACCTCGGCCAGGCGCCGGTGCAGCTGGTGGACGGGGAGGTGGACGCTGCCCTCGATCCAGCCGTCCGCGCGCTCGCTGTCCCGGCGCACGTCGACCACGATCACGTCCTCGCCGCGTGCCCGGGCGGCGGCCAGATCGGCGAACGTCCCGCGCGCGAAGGAGGCGGGCCGGGTCCCGTCCGAGATCCAGTCGGCCGGGCCGCCGACGGCCGCCGCGGCCGGGCGGTCTATGCCCACCCGGGTCAGCTCCCGCTGGGCGCGCCCGATGTCCTCGGCGCTCTCCGCGAGCAGAGTCACCGGCCTGCCCCACGGGATCATCCACGCGAGATACGTGGCCGGCTGTCCGTCGGCCTCGAAGTTGAGCGACCCGGCCACATGCCCGGCGGCGAACGCCACCCGGTTGCGCAGGTCCACGACCCACTCCCCGGCCGCGAGCCGTCGGGCGATCTCGTCGGCGTCGGCGCGGCGCGGGGCCGTGAGGTCCACCGCGGCGGGGCCGCCGGCGTTGGCCGGACCCATGTGGGCGTAGTACGCGGGCACGTCGTCGAGCCCGGCCAGCAAGGTCGTGACGAAGTTGTCGACGTCCTGGACGAGTGCGGGGTTGGAGGCCTTCTCGGCGCCGATGGTGCTGTGCGTCCCGTCCGTCCGGGAGGAGGAGCAGAAGCTGCCGAAGCCGTGCGTCGGCATGACCGCCACCTCGTCGTGCAGCTCCGCGGCCAGCCGGTGCACGGACGCGTGCTGCGCCCGGGCGAGTTCCTCGGTGAGCCGCGGCTCGACGAGGTCGGGCCGGCCCACGCTGCCGATCAGCAGCGAACCGCCGGTGAAGGCGGCCACCGCGCGTCCGCCTTCCTCCAGCACGTACGAGGTGTGGTGAGGGGTGTGCCCCGGAGTGGCCACGGCCCGCAGCGCGAGACCCTCGTCGAGGGGCTCCACATGTCCGTCGGCGACCGGCACGCGCGCGTACGCCACCTCGGCCCCGGCCGGCACCAGATAGCGGGCCCCGGTGAGCCGGGCCAGCTCCAGACCGCCGCTCACGTAGTCGTTGTGCACATGCGTCTCGGCGACGGCCACGATCCGCACTCCGCGCCGGGCCGCCTCGGCGAGCACGCGGTCGATGTCCCGCGGCGGATCCACGACCACCGCGGCGCGGGTCCCGCCGGCCAGATGGCTGCGGTTGCCCAGCCCCTCGGTCTCCAGGGCGTCGACAAAGAACACGGTTGACTCCTTCGTGGGAAATTACCCCCCGGGGTATCTGACTCCCACCGTAACAGAGATACCCCAGGGGGTATTTTCGGGAGGGGGTGGGGTGTCGAACATCCGGCGGGAGCCGGGGGTGGATGTCGGATATCCGGGTTCCGGAGGGCGGTGGCTGGCTTCGCGTGATCGGCGGGCCGAAGGTGTTCGACGCCCCCCACACCCCAGCGCCCTTCGGTGCCGCAAGGAGAGAACTCAGTGAATGCCACGACCACGGCGCACCCGCCGCGGGAAGGCCGCGCCGCCACGCTCGCCATGGCCTGCGTCGGCGTGTTCGTCGCCTATCTGCCGGTGACCAGCGTCTCGGTGAGCCTGCCCGCGATCCAGCGGGCCCTGGACGCCTCGACGTCCCAACTGTCCTGGGTCTCCGACGCGTTCGTCCTGCCCATGGCCGCCCTCATCCTCACCGCGGGCGTCTTCGGCGACGTCCACGGCCGCAAGAAGGTCTACCAGGCAGGGCTCGCCCTCAGCGGCCTGGGCGCACTCGTCGCCCTGTGCGCGCCCTCCGTCGAGGTCCTCTGGATCGGCCAGGCGCTGGCCGGCCTGGGCGCGGCCGCGCTGCTGCCCACCACCCTCGCCCTGATCAGCCACGCCGTCCCCGACCCGCGCGAGCGCGGGAAGTTCATCGGACTGTGGGCCACCTCCCTGATGGCCGCCCTCGCGCTGGGCCCGGTCATCTCCGGCACCCTCCTCGGCCATGTCGCCTGGCGCTGGATCTTCCTCCTGCCGATCCCCGCCGCCCTGCTGGCCATGGCCTGCGCCGCGAAGCTCCTCACCGACTCCCGCGCGCCCGGCTCGCGCCGCCTGGACCGGCCCGGCCAGTTCACCGCGGCACTCGCGATCACCGCCCTCGTCTACGGGATCATCGAGGGCGGCGCCACCTCCTTCACCGACCCCGCGGTCATGGTCGCGCTGTCCACCGCCGTGGTCGGCGCCGTCGCGTTCGTCCTGGTGGAGCGGGCGAGCAGCAGCCCCATGCTGGATCTGACGCTCTTCCGCAGCCCGGCCTTCACCGCCACCACCCTGATCGCCATGATCAGCTTCCTCGGTCTGATCGGCTTCTTCTTCGCTCTCAGCCTCTACTTCGGCATGGTCCAGCAGCTGTCCACACTCGACGCGGCCTGGCGCCTGCTGATGGTGACCATGGTCCCGCTGGTGCTCGGCGCCCCCGTCGGCCGCCTCATGCACCGCGTCTCGCCGCGCCTGCTCATCCCCGGCGGGCTGCTGGTCACCTCGGCCGCCCTGCTGTCCCTCACCGACATCGACGCGGACACCTCCTTCGGGTCGCTGGCCTGGCGGCTGGCGCTGCTCGGCTTCGGCCTGGCGTTCGTCATCACACCGATGACCGCGACCGCCGTCAGCGCGGTGCCCTTCCAGCAGGCCGGCATGGCCGCCGCCGGCAACAACGCCTTCCGCCAGGTCGGCGGCGCGCTCGGCCCCGCGATCCTGGGCGCGCTGCTCTCGACCCGGGCGGTCGACGCCCTGCCGGGCCATCTCGCGGACGCCGGGGTGACCGGGCGGACCGCACAGCAGGTCACCGCGGTCGCCGAGCACGACGGCATCGGCGCGGTCGGCGGGCTCGACCTCGGCGCCGACACACCGCGCGTCCTCGGCGCGCTCTCCGAGGCGTTCCTGGACGGGCTGCACCTGTGCCTGGTCGTCGCGGCCGTCCTGACGCTGCTCGCCGCCGCCGTAGGAGCACTGCTGCTGCGCCGGCCCGGGCGCACAGCGTCTGTCGTGGCCGGCGGTTCGGCCCCTTCGGCGGTGCCGGTGGGGAGCGGCACGGGAGAGTGACTTCGGGCCCGGGACCGCGTACGACGGTCCCGGGCCCCACAACAGGAGCAGCCGGCCCCGGCGACGTACCGTCGATCGACCACCCCCGAACAAGGAGGGCCACCGTGGACTCCCGGCCGCTGGACGCGCTGGACCTGAAGCTGATGCAGGCTCTCCAACTGGACGCACGGGCGCCGTACAACCGCATCGGCGACGTGCTCGGCGTGTCCGACCAGACCGTCGCGCGCCGCATGCGGCGGCTGCGCACCACCGCCGGTCTGCGCGTGGTCGGGATCGTCGACGAGAGCAGACTCGGCCGCGCCACCTGGATCGTGCGGATGCGCTGCACCCCCGACGTGGCCGAACAGTTGGCCAACGCCCTCGCCCGCCGGCCCGACACCTCCTACATCGACCTCATCTCGGGCGGCACCGAGGTGCTGTGCGCGATGAGACCCCGCAGCCGCAAGGACCGCGACGAACTCCTCTTCGACCGCCTCCAGCGCACACCCCGCGTCGTGTCCGTCAGCGCCCACTGTCTGCTGCACATCTTCTACGGCGGTCCGCTCGGCTGGCTCGACAAGATCCAGGCCCTGGACGCGGCCGAGGAGGAGGCGCTGCGCCCGCCGCCGCCGGAACCGCCGGACAGCCCCGACACCCTCGACGCCGACGACGAGGCCCTGGTGGCGGTCCTGCGCCAGGACGGCCGGGCCACCTACAGCGAACTCCAGTCCGCGACAGGCCAGTCGGAGTCCGCCGTCAAACGCCGTCTGGACCGGCTGTGCTCCTCGGGGCTCCTCTACTTCGACATCCAGCACGACACGGAACCCTTCGGTCAGGGCGTCGGCGCGATGCTCTGGCTCAGCGTGGCACCCGCCGCCCTCGCACAGGTGGGTGAGGCCCTGGGGGAGCACCGCGAGGTCCGCTTCGCGGCGGCGATCACCGGCCAGGCCAACCTCGTGGTGTCGGTGCTCTGCCGCGGCACCGGCGAGCTCTACGCCTACCTGAGCGAGAAGATCGGCGCCCTGCAAGGCGTGCAGTCCGTCGAGACCACGCTCACACTGCGCCAGGTCAAGCAGCTGACGTACGAACCGGCGCAGCGGTGAACACCGCCGATCAGCCGAGGTCCCGACCGCCGGGCAGCGGCTGTTCGAACCAGACCACCTTGCCCGTGCTCACCCTGGTCGCCCCCCAGCGCTCCGCCAGCTGGTCGACCAGGAACAGCCCCCGGCCGCCCTCGTCGCTCAACTGCGCGTGCCGCATCCTCGGCACCACCGTCGAGTCGTCCTCCACCTCGCAGCGGAGCACGTCGGTGCGCAGCAGCCGCAGGGTGATCGGCCGGCCGGCGAACCGCACGGCGTTCGCCACCACCTCGCTGACCAGCAGCTCGGTGGACTCCAGCAGGGATTCCAGCCCCCACTGGCGCAGTGTCCTGCGGGTCAGCCGCCGGGCCTGTCCCGCGGTCTGCGGACGCGGAGCCAGGTACCAGTAGGCGACCGTGTCCGGCAGGATGCCCTCGAACCGGGCGGCGAGCAGCGCGATGTCGTCGTCCCGGTCACCCGACCCCACCGTCCCGAGCGCCTGGTCGCACAGCTCCTCCAACGTCGGGGCCGCGGCGCCCGCGGCGCCCGCCCGCAGCCGCGCGCACAGCCGCTCCACCCCGGTCATCACATCCGAGTCGCGGGACTCCACCAGACCGTCGGTGTACAGCAGCAGGGTCGCGCCGGCCGGTGCGTGCGTCTCGACGGACTCGAAGCCACCGCCGCCGACACCGATCGGCGCCCCCGGCGGCACCCGCACGACCTCCGTGCTGCCGTCGGGATGCAGCAGCACGGGCGGCGGATGGCCGGCGCTCGACATCAGCAGCCGGTGCAGCACCGGGTCGTACATGGCGTACAGGCAGGTCGCCGTGTGCTCGCTGCCCAGCCGCTCCGCCTGCTCGTCGAGATGGTGCAGGATCTCGTCGGGGGAGAGGTCGAGCCCGGCGAGGGTCTGCACGATGGTGCGCAGCTGGCCCATGATCGCGGCCGACGTCATGGAATGGCCCATCACATCGCCGATGACCAGTGCGACGCGGTTGCCGGGCAGCGGGATCGCGTCGTACCAGTCGCCGCCGACCTGCGCGGTCCGCGAGGACGGCAGATAGCGGCTGGCCAGCCCCACTCCGGTCGGTGTGGGCAGGGACGCCGGGAGCATGGTGCGCTGCAACGCGTCCGCGACGGCCGCCTCGCGCGCGTAGAGCACCGCCTTGTGGATGCCCAGAGCGGTGTGGGTGGCGAGCTGGGAGGCGACGAGGAGATCGTCGTAGGTGAAATCCGGCCGCCCGGGGCCGCGGATCAGCACGACGCTGCCCATGACATGGCTACGACCGTGCAGCGGAGCGATGATCAGCCGCCGTCCGGGCGGCACCGCCCCCGGCGCGTTCGCCACCCCCAGCAGCTCGGCCACCACGGGACGCAGACCCGGAGTGTTCCCGAAGACCGGCCGTCCGGCCTGGAGCAGCTCGGTGAGCGGGCCGCCGTCTGCCGGGCGCACGACCTCGGCGGCCCGGACGGTGGCGGCCGCCGGGGGCGGGTCCGTGGTGTGCAGCCGCAGGACACCGGGGTCGGCGTGGGGCTCGTCGCCCACCGGAAGCGGTGTGTACAGATGGACGAACGCCGAGTCGGCGAAGGCCGGGACGGCCGCCCGGCACAGTTCGTCCAGCGTCTCGTCGAGGTTCATGCCGCGGGCGATCCGCCGGGTCGCCGCGTCGAGATAGCGGAGCCTGTCGGTCTGCGGCTCGGAGGCGAGGGGGCGTCCGGCGGGCGCTTTCGGGGGCGGCGGGCGCATGGCCGCGCCGCCGTCCTCGGGGCCCTCGGCCGCGCGTGCCCTGCCCGACTTCGAGGACGGCGCGGGGCGCCCGGGCCGACGCGGGGCACCGGACGGCTCGTGCACACCGGCCGCCTGCCCGCCGGGGCCGCCATCGGCTCCGGGCTGCTTCGTCACGCGTGTCCTTCCGGCCGTGCGGGCCCGCGCCGGGCGGGCTGTTCAGGAGCTGTCAGTCACGCCGTCGGCAGCGCAGGAAGATCTGCACCTCGGGCGGCACGTCCACGGACGCGGGAGCGTAGGAGAACGTGGACTCCTCGACGATCTCGAAGCCCTCACCTTCCACGACCTCGCGCAGCTCGTCCCGGAGATAGCCGGACACCCGGATGGTGCTGCCGATGAACGGGATCGAGAAGTCGTCCACGTCCGCCTCGACCATCGACAGCGCGAACAGGCCGCCCGGAACGAGCAGGTGGTGGATGGTCCGCACGGCGAGCGGAATCTCGGCCCGCGGCAGCATGAGCAGGGCGAAGAAGGCCGTCACCGCGTCGAAGCGGCCGAGGTCCCGAGGGCCGTCGGGCCGCAGATCCGCGATGTCGGCCCGGTGGAACGTCCCGGTGGGCACGTGCTGCCGGGCGAGCGTGACCATCCGGTCCGACAGGTCGACCCCGACGACGTCCAGGCCGCCCTCCGCCAGCTGGCGTGCGGTCGGGATCCCGGTGCCGCAGCCCAGGTCCAGCACGCGTGACCCGGCCCGCAGGGACCTGGTCAGCCACTCGGCGGACGCGACCTGGCCCTCCTTGTGCGGGAAGGCCTCGTCGTAGCGGTCGCCGATGGCGTCGAAGGCCTCGGCCTGGCCGGTGCGGTCGAGCCGCAGGCTCCCGTAGCCGAGTTCGTCGGCAGGGCTGCTCACGAGGATTCTCCTTTGATGCCGTATGAGTTTGATGCTGTATGGGTAATTTTTTCACAGTTATACAGACTGGGGCGCGGGCGGGCAGCTGATCACACCGGCCGCGATGGTCATGATGCCCCGCACCTCCACCGGGGGGAGGCCTTTCGGTGGAGGTACGGGGCGGTTTCCCGGCCGACTCAGTCGCAGGAACCGGTGAAGACGTCGACCTGGTCGTCGGCGCTGCTCGCCACCACGAGGTCCTGGGTGCCGTCGGAGGTCAGGTCGGCGGCCGCCGCCTCGTAGGCGCCGTCCCCGGTCAGCTCGGCCAGCTCGGTCAGGGCACCTCCCGACGTGCCCTGGAAGACGGTGACGGAGTCCCCGTTCAGGGAGGAGACCAGGACGTCCGTCACGTCGTCGCCGTCGAGGTCGGCGGCGTTCACGGAGACCGGCAGGGCGGAGGTGGTGTAGGCGACGGAGTCGTCGAAGGTGCCGTCGCCGTTGCCCGTGAAGATCTCCAGGGTGTTGGAGCCGTTGCTGATGGTGGCCAGGTCGGTCTCGCCGTCCCCGTCGAAGTCGCCGGGGGCGATGGAGTACAGCCGGGCGACACTGGCGTACTGCGTGACGTCGCCGAAGGTGCCGTCGCCGTTGCCGAGTGCCACGCTGACGCCGCCGGCGGTGGCGACGCTCGCGGTGGCGACGTCCAGGTCGCCGTCCCCGTCGAAGTCGGTGAGGGCCAGGCCGTGCGGCCGGGTCACGGTGACCGCTTCGAGGTCGACCGTGAACGATCCCGTGCCGTCGCCGAGCAGCAGACTGACACCGCCGCCCGACTCCTCGGCCACCGCCAGATCCAGGTTTCCGTCGCCGTCGATGTCGCCCGGGACGAGAGAGCGGGCGCCGCCGCCGACCGTGTACCGGGTGGCGTCCCCGAAGGTGCCGTCGCCGTTTCCGGGCAGGACGCTGACGGTGCCGCCGTCGAAGTCGGCGGTGGCGAGGTCCGGGGAGCCGTCGGCGTCGAGGTCGGCGATGACGGTCTGGTACGGCTTGTCGCCGACCGTGTACGCGGTGGCCTCGCCGAAGGTGCCGTCGCCGGTGCCCAGCAGGACCGACACCGCGTCGGCGTCGTTGTCCGCCGCGACGACGTCCGCGTTCCCGTCGCCGTCGAGGTCGCCGGTCACCACGTGCCGGGGGTTGTCGCCGACCGCCGCCGACGTGTCCGAGCGGGTGAAGGTGATGCCGGACGCACAGTCGGCGGCAGCGGTCGTGCTCGGGCCGGCCGCCGATGCCATGGCCGCGACGCTCGCGCCGAAGGCTAAGGCGCCGATGGTGCCGAGGGTCAGGACCCGACGGGCCCTGTGCTTCCGGTGGTTGCTCAGCTTGTGGTCGCTCTGCTTGTGGTTGTTCTTCTTGTGGTTGCTCTGCCTCTTCGCAGAGAGCCTCGTTGTCATGGGCACGGGAACGTAGGGGCGCGGGCTGTGATTCACGTGTCACGGGACCGTGGTTTGGCCCAGTACCCGGCGCCGCGGAGCACCGGTGAAAACCCTGTGGAAGCGGTGTCGGTGGTGCCGTTTATGCTGCCCCTCACGATCACGCGGTACCAGGGGAGGGCGCGGCATGTTGGGCAGGCTGTTCGGGAGAAGTGCGGAGAGACCGGCGGCGCATCCGCAGGCCCTTCCCCCGCTCAAGCAGAAGCACGGGACGTACGCGCTGCGCGCGCTGGGAGACGCCCGGGTGCTCGCACTGGTCGAGGCGGCCGACGCGGGTGACTGGACGGCGGTCAAGGCGGCGCTGGCCCCCTTCGACCTCGGCCACGATCAGGCGGTCCTGGGGCAACTGACCGATGTGGACGGCGTGGAGGAGTGGATCGTCCGGGCCGCCGAGGAGGACAAGGACGACAAGGAGCTCCGGGCGACGGCACTGTTGATATCGGGTGCGCGCCATGTCGCCTGGGGCTGGGAGGCACGCACGTCCGCCCGTGCCGTGGACGTCGGCCGCGAACAGTGGCAGACCTTCTACGAGCGGCTGCGCATCGCCGAGGAGCACCTGCTCGGGGCCGCCGAACTGCGGCCCGACTGGATCACGCCGTGGCGCCATCTGCTCACCTCCGGGCGCGGCATGTCCGTCGACGACAGCGTCAAGGAGGCCCGGCTCGCGGCCGGTCTGCGCCGTGACCCGCTGGACCTGGACATCCACCTGGAGTGGGTGTCGCAGCTCCAGCCCCGCTGGGGCGGAGAGCCGGGCCAGGCCCTGGAGTTCGCCCGCAAGGCCTTCGCCGGAGCGCCCGACGGGCACCGTCTCGGCTGTGCCGTCGCCATGGCACGGGTCGAGGAGTGGGTGGAGTCCGACGACCACGACTGCCTGCAACATCCGCGGATCCGGACCGAGTTGAGGGAAGCCGCGGAGCGCAGCATCCTGCACCACGCATACGAACGCCGCCTGGGCTGGCAGGGCGACTACAACATCTTCGCCATGGCCCTCTCGCTGGCGGGCAGCAGCACGGCCTCCAATGTCTTCCGCGAGCTGGAGGGCGTGTACACCGAGTGGCCGTGGACCTTCATGGCGGACCCGCAGAAGGCCTACGCCCGCTTCCGCAAGGCCTTCTGAGCCGCAGGCTGAGCCGCCGTCCGAGTCGCCTTTCGGGTCGCCTTTTGAGCCGTCGGCCATCCCACCTCCCCGCCGTTCCCCTCTCCCCGGACTCCTCATGCCTCTGCGCCACAACTCCGCCGACCACGCCCCCGCCGACCGCACCTTCCAGGTGGATCTGCGCGGCCTCGTCGACCTCCTCTCCCACCACCTCTACTCCAGCCCCCGCGTCTACCTGCGTGAACTCATGCAGAACGCGGTGGACGCCCTCACCGCACGGCACGCCGTCGAGCCCGGCGGCAGCTTCGGTATCCGCCTGTACGCGGACGGCGTGACCGTACGCGTCGAGGACGACGGCGTCGGTCTCACCGAGGACGACGTACACACCTTCCTCGCCACGATCGGCCGCAGCAGCAAGCGGGCCGACAAGATCGCCGAGCAACGCGCGGACTTCATCGGCCAGTTCGGCATCGGCCTGCTCTCCTGCTTCCTGGTCGCCGACGAGATCCACGTCCTGAGCCGCTCCGCCCGCACCCCGGACGCCCCCGCCGTCGAATGGCGGGGACGCGGCGACGGCAGCTACACCGTCCGTACGCTGCCCGCCTCCGCCCGCCCCCGGCCCGGCACCACCGTCACGCTGACGCCGCGCGCCGACGCGGGCGAGTGGACCCGCCCCGCGCAAGTGCACGCGCTGGCACGGCACTTCGGCTCCCTGCTGCGCCACCCGGTCACCTTCGACGACGGCACACGCGGCGCAGGAGGCGCAGCCGGTCCGGGTGCGCCCGTGAACCCCGAGCCCGCGCCCTGGTCGCGCACCTACCCCACCCCGGGCGCCCGCTCCCGCGCGCTGGCCGCGTACGGCGAGGAGGTCTTCGGCTTCACCCCGCTGGACACCATCGAACTGGACCTGCCCGCCGTAGGCCTGAAGGGCATCGCGTGCGTGCTGCCCGAAGCGGTCCCCGCCGGCCGCCGTCACGGCCACCGCGTCCACGTCAAGGGCATGCTGCTGTCCGAGCAGGCCGAGGAGATCCTCCCCGAGTGGGCCTTCTTCGTCCGCTGTGTCGTCGACGCCGAGAGCCTGCGCCCGACGGCGTCCCGCGAGTCCCTCTACGAGGACGACACCCTCGCCGCCGTCCGCGACGCCCTCGCCGAGCGGCTGCGCGCCTGGATCGCCCGGGCCGCCGCCAGCGACCCCGACCTGCTCCACCGCTTCCTCCAGGCCCACCACCTGGCCGTGAAGTCGCTCGCCGTGCACGACGACGAGATCCTGCGGATGCTGCTGCCCTGGCTGCCGTTCGAGACCACCGACGGCCACTGCACCCTCGACGAGTTCGCACGCACCCACCGCACGGTGCTCGTCACGTCGAGCGTGGAGGAGTTCCGCCAGGTCGCGGCGATCGCCTCGGCGGCCGGACTGGGCGTCGTCAACGGCGGCTACACCTACGACCGCCAACTGGTCCACCGGCTGCCCGAGATCAGGCCCGAGGCCACCGTCGCCGACCTCGACCCTGCGACCCTCACCGCCCATCTCGACCCCGTCGACCGGGAGACGGAACTGGCCGCCGCGGCCTACCTCGCCCGGGCCCGCGACGCCCTCTCCGTCTTCGACTGCGATGTCGCGCTGCGCACCTTCCAGCCCGCCTCCGCCCCCGCCCTGCTGGTGGACAGCCGCGAGGCCCGGCACGAGCGCACCCGCTCCCAGCTCGCCCGCGAGCAGGAGGGCGGCCTGTGGGGCGACATCCTCGGCGCCCTGCGCCAGGAGGCACCGCGGGCCCAGCTGATCCTCAACCAGCTCAACCCGCTCGTCCGCACCGCCGTCGCCATCGACGAGCCCGAGCTGGCCCGCACCAGCGCCGAAGCCCTCTACGGACAGGCCGTGATGCTGTCCCGGCGCCCGCTCAGGCCCGCCGAGTCGAGCCTGATCAACCGCTCCTTCCTCGACCTCCTCGCCCACGCCCTCCGCAAGGACAGCTGACGATGCCGACCGCCCCCCTTCCCCAGAACACGGACGAACTGTTCCAGGCGCTCCAGGAGAACGACCGGCGCCCCTACGGCCGCACCCGCACCGTCACCGCCGAGGAACTCGTCGACGCCGCCGAGCAGTTCGCGGAGTCCGGCCCGCTCGTCCACGCCCTCCTCGAACTCCAGGAGGCGTACACCTACGGCTCCGAACCCCGGAAGTCACCCGTCGTCTTCGCACGGCTGCTCACCCTCTTCGACGAGCAGCCCGACGTCTTCGACGAGCGCCTGCGCCACCAGCTGTTCTGGCGTTTCAAGTGGGTGGCCCACGCCCTGCGCCAGCTCCCCGAGATACCCCTGACCAGCCTGCGCCAGTGGCTGACGGAGATGCGCGACCGGTACGAGAAGGCCGACCTCGGCCTCCAGCCCTACTACGGCCAGGCGTACCAGCTCGCCGCCCATGTCGGCGAGGACATCGCCCTCGCCCACGAGTTGTGGGCGGGCCGCACCCGCACCCGGCTCAGCGACTGCGAGGCCTGCGAGATCTGCCAGCGCGCCCGCTACCACCTCAGGGCGGGCGACGACGAGCGGGCCCTGCGCGCCTGGGAGCCCGTCCTGGCCGGGAAGGAGTCCTGCAAGGAGGAGCCGGCCCGCTCCGCCTCGTACGCACTGCTCCCCCTGCTGCGCACCGGCGACGCCGACCGGGCCCGCGAACTGCACCTCGTCGGCTACCGCGCCTGCCGCCGCAACCCCTCGATGTCCGAGGAGGTCGGCCGGCACCTGGAGTTCTGCGCGCTCACCGGCAACGAGGCACGGGGCCTGGAACTCCTCGCCGAGAACCGCAACCTGTTCGACGAGGTCGACTCGCCGCTGGACCAGTTCGGCTTCCTCACCGGCGTGGAGGTCCTCCTCCAGCGCGTCGAACTCCTCGGCCACGGCGAACTCCCCACCGTCGGATACGCGGGCCGCACCTGGACGGTGTCCGGTCTGCGCGCCGAGGTCCGCAAGCGCGCCGACGACCTCGCCGCCCGCTTCGACACCCGCAACGGAACCACGGCCCACGCCGACCGCCGCAGGGCCCGCCTCGACCGGGCCCCGCTCCTGGACGCGCTGGAACTGACCCTGCGCCCCCGCAGCCTCGACGACGCGGCCCCGGCCGCCCCGGTCACCACACCCGTCGCCCCGACGGCCACCGCGGTCCCCGACGCGCTGCCCGAACTCATCCTCAAGGCACGAGCGGCGGAGCAGGAGGGGCACCCGGACGCACAGGTCTGCTGGGCGCGGCTGCGTACGCTCTCTGCCGCCCGCGACTACACCCACCCCGACGCCCCGGCCGTCGGCCCGCTCGTACGGCTGCGCGCCGACCTGCTGGCCGACGAGGCGAACCGGGCGGGCGAGAAGGACGAGTACGCCGACTCCGCCGCCCTCCACGAGGAGGCCGCGGCCCTGTACGACGACGCCGGACTGCCGGGCCACGCGGCACTCGCCCGGGCCTGCGCTCTGCTGGCTGCCGCCGAAATCCCTGCGGAGAGCGCCGACGGGTCCGAGGCGGAAGGCGCCGACGGAACCGATGCGGAAGGTGCCGACGGTGCCGAGGCGAAGGCCGCCGTACTGACCGCCACGCATGCGTCCATCGTCCGCCTCCACGAGGAGACGCCCGAACTCGCCCCGTACCAGGAAGCCCGTCTGCTGCGGCTGCGGGCGACCGCGCTCGCCCTGCGCGTGCAGACGTCGGGCAGCGAGAAGCATGTCGCGCCGGTCTTCGCGGAGGTGGACGCGTTGCACGCGTTCGCCACCCGGCACGACCTCGACGGGCAGATCTCCGGCGCCCTGCTGCTGCGGGCCAGCACCCACGCGATCTCCGGCAGCATGCCCACCGCGGTCACCGAGATCGACGCGCTCCTCGACCGGTTGCGGACGCGGGGCCCCGCCTGGCACCTGCCCCGCACGCTCGGCCTGCGCGCCCGGTTCCAGTTCGGCCTCCAGGACGCGCAGGCCGCGCACGCGGACCTGTCCGAGGCCCTGCGGCTGGCCGCCGACTGGCCCGCCGAGACGGTCGGCACCGCCCGCCTCCACGGCGATGCGGCCCAGGCCTGCGTGTACCTGGGCCGCCCCGACGAGGCACTGCGGCATCTGACGCGCTCCGCGGAGCTGGAACTTCGCCGCGGCAGCCGGACGGACGCGTTCTGCACGTACAGCAACGCGGCCCAGCTCAGCCTCGACCTCGGCCGCGTGGAGGACTGCATCGCGCTGCTCGACTCCCTGCTGGCCGAACCGGACGTCACCGGGGGAGAGCTGAACGACCGGATCGTCGCTCAGCTGCGTCTGACCCGCGCCCGCGCGCTGCACACGGGGGAGGACCTCAAGGCCGCCACGGCCGAGTTCGTCACCCTGTGCGCCGAGTCGGCCGGCTGGGACGACGACCCGGGGAGCCACGCCATGATCGCCGCGGAGACCGCCGTACTCCTCGGTGAGTCCGGCGAGTTCGAGCGGGCTCGCGACGTCGCGGACCAGGCACTCGCCGCGCATGCCAGAACCCCGCGCTTCGAGCACCTCAGCAACTCCCTGCGCGAACTCGCCCGCCTCCAGGCCCAGCAGCAGGGCCCCGACGGTCTGACCGGCGCGCTCGCCTTCCTCACCGACGCGGGCCGCGTCGCCGACGAGGCGCGAGCCGCCGGGTACGAGGCCCAGGGCCGCTCCCTGGACACCGCCCTGGCCTACGAACACGGCCGGGTCAACGCCTACACCGGCGAGTACGAGGACGCCCTGACCGCCCTGGACAAGGCCCTCGCCCTGCTCGGCGAACCGGGACGGGACGACGACGCCGGCGAATGGGCCGAGTGCGTCCGCCTCGCGGCCGCGGTGGAGGGCCTCTACCAGGAACGCCCCGCCCCCGCCCTCACCCGCCTCGACTCAGCCATCACCCACCTCACCGCCCTGGGCCACACCGAGGAGACCGAGTCGCTGGCCTCGTTGGCGGCCCGGTTGCGCGACGAGGGCTGACGAGGGGTGACGAGAGGGGCGCCTGCCCGGGATCTTCCCTGGCAAGGCGCCCTTGTTCGGTTGTCTGGAAGCAGCCCGGCCCTCGCGTCGCTCACCGCGTGGGCGAGGGCCGCACCCGAACTCGGCGACCGCATCTGCCCTGAAGTCGGAGATCCGGCATGCTCCCGTCACCCGTCACGGTTGCTGAGATGGTGTTGCAAGGTGAGGTGGCGAAACTGGTAGACGGCGCCGACGCGACGCAGGATCCCACGCCGCTCGTGAGCGTCGACCAGGAACGCCATCAGACGCCAGGGGACGCGTCCTTGGGCCGCCAGCAGGAGGCGGGCGGTGACGAATCGCCACCACAGCGCTCCGCCCGTGGCGACGAAGGCGCCGAACGCCACGCCGGCGAGAGCACCCAGTCCCGGATGGGTGCCGAATCCGACGACGCAGCCGAGGGTGAGTCCGAAGACCAGCCACAGGCCCAGGAACACGTTGCGGTCGGTCGACAGCAGGTCGCCAGGGCTGACCGGATCAGAGGCATAGGGAATGTGGGCGCTCAGCCCACCTGCGACCCCTCCGACCAAGCCGGCACCGATGGCGGTGGTCGCACCGCTTTCCAGCCCGAACGGCAGACCAAGTGCGAGGCCGATCACGAAACCGCCTCCGGCTCCGATGGCCACGAAGGGATTGGGCAGCCAGCCGATGCCGGAGTTGGGCCCTGTCCTTTCATGGACAGGCGTGAAGAGGAGCCCGGTCGCGGTGGCCATGCAGACGAGGACTCCCGCTGTCAGACCCACGCCGGCACCCAGGGCCGGCCGCCCCATGATCAGACCCGCGAGCAGACCTGCGGTCGAGCCGGTGAACAGTCCACCCAGGCCGAAGGCGATCAGCAGACGGTAGGCGGAGAAGGCTGCGGACAGCTGCCACCAGGCCAGATGAGGGGTGCCGCCCAAGGAGTTGCTCATGTGCCGGGCCAGGAAGATCAGACACCGCTCGGCCTGTTGGGGACTCCAAGGGCACGGACGGGAGGGGTGGGGACGGTAGGCCGCAGGGATGAACGCGCGGTACAGATGGTGCTCCAAGACGTCCCGCGAGTCGAACTCGGCGTCGACGAGTTGGTCGGGATGGGCGGCCGCGCCGATCGACTCCCCGGGGCGCGGGTTGTAGATGGCACGGGCCATGAAGAGTCCGAGCGGTGTGCTCAGAACCTGCGCGACGGGCGAATCCGGGTCGCGCAGCGCGTCCACGACACGAGCCCACCGATCGGCGCCATGGGCGTCCCGGCCTCCGGCGTCGTGGCGCAGATATGTGACCGCCATGTCGGCATCCACGGGCCGGAGTTGGATCGCGGCGGCTCCGTCCAGCCGCACGCGGACCGCGCCTTGCGCGGGCGCGACCGCGTGACGGAATTCGGCGGTGCGACTGGTCAGAACAAGTGGCTCCCTGGCGTTGAACACCTTGTTGATCGAGTGCAGTGCGTGGTGCCGGAGAGCGTCGGGCAGTTCATCCAGGCCGTCGAACAGCGGTAGAACGAGGCGCCGTTCCACCAAGGCGCGGGCCAGCGAGTGGTTCCGTCGGCCGGGTGCGAGGCCGTTGCCGGGGACGGGGGCTCTGAGACCAGGATAGTCCTGGATCAGTTGGTCGGTCATCCAGGTGTGCAGATCCTGACGCAGCGGGTCGAAGGAAGCCAGGGCGAACAGGACGGGTACCGCACCGTCAGGATTGCGGTGCGCCGGGTCGAGCAGCGCGAGGAGCAGCCGGACCAGGAGCATGGTCTTGCCGGAGCCCGGCTCGCCCAGGACGGCCAAGCGCCGTGTAGGGACACGGTGGAGGAACACATCCTGGATGTCGTTTCCGGCACCGCCGAGTTCCTCCGGCCCGTCGGCCCACCGCTCGGCGCTGTTCGACGGGCTGCCTACACCCTGCCGCGCGGCCTCCCGGAGCACGTCCCATTCCACCGTCACGGCGGGGTCGGCAGCGGACCAGGCGACCGGCAGCGGGTAGGGGTAATTGAGCCGCCACACCTCTGCCTCCGCTTCCCACTGGCGCCGTATCACCACCGCCAACGCCTCGGCCGCATCCGCCAGCGCCTCACCGGTGCCTGTCACACCCTGCCGGAGTCGGAAGGCCGTGACAAGGAGCGGCGGTAACCCCAGCAGCGCGGCGGCCACTCCGATCACCTTGCCCATGTCGTCGAGGCGATCGACACCCCACGCGTACAGGACCGTCGTCACCACCAGCAGTGCCGCGACGGCATAGAACCGTGCCCACCACCCTGTCCCGCCAGCCACGTCAAAGCCCCCCGCTCATCGACTACTTCGGAGATCAGCCGATCTTGCACGCCAAGACAGCCATACGCGAGAAGGAACAGTCAACGGGGACAGAGTTCTTGCCAGGTCGCTGTTGATGCGTCGGCTCGCATGACCCGGACCGAACCTGGGATCGGTAGGAGTCGCTGCGGCGAGAGCCTCGCCGCATGGACCTGCAGAAGATGCTCGGGTTGTGGTGGACGGTGCCCGCTGGGCTGGCGTTGGTGGGTTATGTGTGTTCGCTGGCCGGGCTGACCCGGCCGCAGCGGGCGGTGTGGGTGACGGCTCGGGTCGTGGAGGTGCATCCGCCGGGACACGGTGAGTCGGGGAACCACGGGATACCGGTGACGATCGTGTACCAGGACCCGGGCACCGGGCGGGAGTTCAGACTGCGGCACGAGAACAAGCGTGGCGACCGGGTGCTGGTGGCCTGGGTGGGACAGGAGTTCCCGGTCCGGTTTCCGCGACGGCGGCCGGAGCGGTTCTATCTCATGCTGGACAGCGAGGGGCGGACCTCCGGTACCGGCGGGCCGAACTGCATGGTGTTCCTGCTGGTGTTGGGACTGGTCGTCCAGTCGTTCTTCGCGTGGGGCTGGCAGTGGGGGCTGATCTGCGTCGGTGGCCTGCTGCTCCTCGTCGTCGCGCTGAGCCGGGACGGCGAGCTCGCGCGCTCCCGCGCCGCCCAACTGGCCGCGGGCGTCACCGTGCAGGGCCGCGTGGTCGCCGTCACCAGGGACGTCCACTCCGACGCCGAAGGCGGCGAGACCGTCAGCCACGCCTCCGTCGTCGCCTTCACCACCCACGAGGGCGTCGAGGTCACCGCGTTGTGCACGCAGGGCATCCGGAACATCGCCAGGTCCCTCGGCCGGGACATCCCCCTGCGTTACGCGCCCGCCGACCCGTCCCTCCTCACCGCCGACCCCGACCACGAACGCCGTGAGCGCACGTCGCAGATCCGGTTCGTCGTCTCCCTGCTGGCCGCGGGGACCGCCGCGATCGGGGTGGGCGTGTACTGCCTCCACCACCCCTGGCCCCTCACCTGACGATGCAGGTCAGGGCCGCCCAGAGGAGTGGCGAGTGCTCGATCCGGCCGTCTGCGCGCCACCGGTCGAGCCGCTGTCGCTGCCAGGCGCCGAGATGACCGACCGGGTCGTGGTCCTCGTGGGCCGCGTCCACGGCGACCACGGCCTCCGTGAGCGGCCGTACCGACTCCGGCAGACCGGCCAGACGGTGGAAGGCGAAGCTCGTGGGGAGCACCCAGCGGGTGGCGGTGACCAGCTGAGCGCCGTTGTGGATCATCGCCGTCGCCAGGCCGAAGGACTCCGCGAAGCGGAGATCGCCACCGCTCTCGCACGCGATCAGCGCGACGCGCGGCGGCGCGGGCCAGAGCTGTGCGCCCGGCACACCGTCCGCGCGCAGTGGGAGCGTGCCCAGGAGAAGGTCCTTGGCGGACAACGGGCGGTGCGTGCGCACCAGTTCGGTCATCCCCGTGGTCTCCGGGCCGCAGCACAGATGAAGGGTGACGTCCTCGCTCTGCCCGCCCTCGACGGGGGCGCCGCTGACATGCCCGACGTACATCAGACGGCGGGCACCCTTGCGCAGCGCCTCGCCCAGCCGGTCGCGGTCGAGGTCGGTGCGGCGGAACGCCTCGACGGGAGTGGCGACGGACGGTACGACGGTGCCCGCGTCGAGCCTGCGCTGTACGAGGGACAGCAGCGCCGGGTCCGAGCCGGGCTGGCCCAGGACCGAGCCGAGCGGGGAGTCGGCGCGGAAGCCGGGGACACGGGGGTCCAGGACGAGGACCACGGCGTCCGAGTCCGAGTCCGGGTCCTGATCGGGCGGGGTGGTGGCTGCCCGTCGTAGCGAGGCCGGTGCCGTCGTGGCGATGTCCACCAGGTCGATCAGCCGTATGCCGCTGTCGTCGCCGTCCACTGCCAGCAGCTCCCACGGGACCTGGGCGACCCGGGGCGACGGCTGGAGCCGCATCAGCGGACGGCCCAGCCGGGCGGACACCTGGCGGATCTGGTCGGTCAGGCCCGGCGGCCACAGCACCTCGGCCAGCATGCGGGAGAGGCGGCGCTCGTCCTCGTACGTGGCCAGCGCGCCGGACTCGAACGCGCGCCGCATGCCTTCCGCGCCGCCGCCCGGCAGCTCGGCGGCCAGCGCCCGCATCGCCTCGTCCACGTCCGGCCCCGGCGCGTACCCGGTGCCGAAGCCCTGCGCCCCACGGGCCCATGTCCAGGTCATGTGCAGGTCACCGGCGTCGGCGAGGCGGACCTGGACCACCGGACGGTTCGGGTCGGTCAGATCGTCGGCGGACAGAACGGCACCTCTTCCTCGCTCACGATCCGCCGGTGATAGCGGAACTCGGCTGCCTGGACGTACTCCTGGAGCGCGGTACGGCCGCCCGCCTCCGCCGACATCACGATCTTCGGCGGCGGCGCGACCCGCAGGCCGACGGAGGCGGCGGCCTCGGCCGCGATGCCGCCCAGCGCCAGGGGAGCGCCGCCATCAGGGGCGTAGTCGGGGGCGTACGTCTTCATGGCGGCATCCGGGAAGACGGTCGCCTTGCTTGCGGTGGACGTACGGCTCAGCGCCAGGGAGGCGCCCGCGCACCGGTGTTCCACCAGCTCGAAGATCAGCCCCTGGTCGTTGCTGCGGAGAGCCAGCCGGAATACCAACTGCATTGCCTCGTCGGCCAGTTGGAGCCACTGGCTGCGGGCGTGGGCGGTGGCGAAGTCGTAGCGGGCCGCCTCCAGCGTCAGTGCGGCGGGCAGCGCGAGGGAGAGCGCGTTGGCGATCGAGGCGCGTTCGTGGACGCCGTGGTCGGTCCGGTTCAGGTTGTCCTCAAGGGTTCGCGCGAGCATCAGGTCCACCTGGGCGCACCGCTCGTACACCCCGCGCTCCTGGTACACGTCCCGCGCGCCCTGCGCGAGCCGCTTCATCTCCTCGATGTCGCCCCGTTCGTACGCGTGCCGGGCGCCCAACAGCATGGTGTCGGCCGCGGCGACCGCGGCACCGACCTGCTGGAACCGGGCCAGGCTGGACGCCGTCAGAGCGGCGGCGCCGACCGCGTCCCCGCGGTGCGCGGCGATGGCGGCACGGGCCTGTTCGCAGACCGCCAAGTCCTCGGCCTGGCCCTGCCGTTCGAAGATCTCGGCGGCCTCCGCGTACAACTCCTCCGCGCGGTCGAGATCACCGGCCTGCAACGCCGCGTACGCCCGGTGGGAGAGCACCTGTTGGCGCCCCGCGTGATGGCCCAGCGCCAGATAGGCCTCCTCCGCGCGGGCGAAATAGTCCTCCGCCTGCTCGAACCGTACGGTCGAGGCGCAGACGACCCCCAGACAGTCCAGCAGATACGGCCCGGCCGGCGGCGCGTCGGTCAGCAGGGCCGAGGCCAGTTCCTCCGCCGCGCCCCACGCGCTGCGGTCCATCAGCAGATGCACCCGGCTCAGGCCGACCTCGGCGGTGCGCAGCCCCTCGGGGTCGTCGAACTCCGACAACAGGCCCGTCGCCTCGTCCATCACCTCCTGCGCCTCGTCGAACTGCCCGGTTCTGCGCAGCAGTTCGACCCTGGCCAGCAGTGTCTTCAGCAGGACCTCCAGCCACAGCCGGCGGCCGTTCGGTCCCATCGGCACGGACGCGATACCCCGCACCAGATCGAGGGACCGCCCGATGGACAGGGCCGCCCCGGGCAGATCCGTGGCTGCGAGCTGAACCGTCCCGATGTCGGAGAGCAGATGCCCGCGCAGCAGTTGTACGTCGGGGGAGTCCTCGAAGGACTCGGCCACGGTGAGCAGTTCGGCGTAGACGGCCAGTGCTGCCGGGAGGTCCGGGGTGAGTTGATGCTGTTCGGCGAGTGCGAAGCCGCTGTCGAAGGGCTCGCCGTAGCTGAGTCCCGTCGCCTGCTCTTCCTGTTCCGCCGTGTCCTGCGGGTCCTCCGGCTCTTCCGGCATGGGCTAGAAGTCCTCCTCCATGGCAGCGGCAGCCGCGATCTCGGCGAGGAACGGCTCCAGGTGTGCGGCCTCGCCGTCGTGCGGTGCCGCCGCGACGCCGAGCCGGTGCCGGGCCAGGGCCCGCACCGCCTCACGTGCCGCACGGTCATCGGCGGCCGGTCCCGGGTCGAACCCCGGCAGCAGGACGCCGACTTCGATGCCCGGTGTCGTCGAGGCGGGGATGTCCAGGTCCGCCCGGCCGGCCCACACGTCGTCCCGCCTGGCCAGCGGAACGCGGGTCGGCGGGCCGCTGTCCACGTGGACCTCCGCCGCGAGATGCACCCCGCTGGCAGGGGCCGCTATGTCGGCGACGACCTCGACCTCGATCCGTCGCCCGGCGCCGAGCGCGTACGCGGTCCAGGACACGGCCTCCTCGGCCGCGTCGACGAAGCCGGGAGGATAGCGGCACCAGTCGTTGGTCCCCGAACCCCGGGCGACCACGCGGCCGGTCACGGTGTGGCGATCACCTGCCGCGAGGGCGAACTCCTTGTGCCGTACGAAGAGTTCGGCGAGGTCGAGCGGCGTGGCGGTCGGCTTGTGGTCCTGTTCCAGGGTCGACCGGAGGTGCCGTAGCGCCTCCCCGTCCAGCCCGGCGTTGTCGGCCGCGTCGTCGATCAGCCGTAGGACACGGTCCAGTTGGCGAGGCGGGGCCGCCGACCGCCGCCAGCGGATCAGCGGGGCGAGCGCGGCCAGGTGCTCCTCCAGCAGATCGGCACCCTCCGACTCGCCTGATTCATCTGACTCGTCGAGGAGTTGCTGGCATTCGTGGGTCAGCGCGGCCAACTCAAGACCCAGCACGTCCGGTTCGAGCGCGGGAATCCCGTCCAGGTACGACGTCGGCCACCAGCGGGCCGCCCAGTGCCCGAGGGCGAGGCGGGCGGCGCTCTCGGCGAGGGCGGTCGGCCGCTCGGGCAGCGTCAGTTCGGCGGCCGGCGTTCCCGACGCGACGGAGACGGCGTCGACGGCGGCGGCCGTGCGCTCGCCGTAGACCGCCCACAGCCACTGCTGGGCCTGCCCCACGTCGTGGATCTCCGCTGTGGGCAGAGCTGTCGGTCCGAGGACGGGCCAGGTCAGGACGGCGCCCGCGACTTCGAGAACGGACCGGGTGAAGACGGGCCCGGTGGAGGGTCCCGCGAGGCGGATGGTGCCGTCCTCGGCTCGGGTGAGGGCACAGCGCCGTTCGGGCATCACGCGCTCCTCCGCTCGACAGCGGGTTCGACAGCGGGCTCGGCGGTGGACTCGATGGTCGCCGACAGGGTGCGCAGTGCCGTACGGACTCGTGCGCGGTGGTCCATCATCACCGAGCGGGCGACGCCGTCGAGCACGCCCCAGGCCGATGCCGCGTCGGGCAGTGCCGCGTCGCGGACGTCGCGCCCGTGCAGCCGTACCCAGAGACGCCGCATGTACGCGGCCCATGGGGTGCGCAGGTCCTGGGCGAGGGCGTTCAGCACACCGCCGTCCGGGTCGGGGTAGGGGGAGACGGTCATCCTGCGGGCTCGCAGGACCGAAGCCTCCCGCTGCCAGCGGCTGTTGACGATGCGGTGGGCCGCCGTCGACCCCGCCACGGAGGCCCCGGCGCCCAGTGGATCGAGGCCCAGCGGATCGAGGCCCACCGCTAGTCGGCCGCCGAGCACGACGGTGACGCGCAGGCTTTCGTCGTAGAGGCCCAGTGGGGCGCAGCTGCGGTCGACCTCCCGTCGGACGAGCTCCGGCACGGTCGGCAGCTGCTCGCGGTGGGTCGACGCCTGGAGCACGGTGAAGAGCCGTTCGAAGAGCGTGCGGTCGAACGGCGCGGGGAGGGTGGCGGTCGAGGCGCTCCGGCCGACCTCGGGGCGTGGGGGCACGCGGTGCGCGGTCAGTCCGAGGTGCGGGGGTACGTCGGCGCGGTCCCAGACGTCGGTCGGGTGCGCCGCCCACAGGGCTCGCCCGAGCAGGCTGCCGTGCCCGGCCCGGACCATGGCGGCGAAGGCCGGCGAATCGGCCCCCGCCGCACCGCAGGCGTCGAGAACCTCGGCTGCCAGGCCCGTGTCGGCGGCGCCCGGTACCGCTTCGCGTCCGTCCCATGCCACTGCCAGCTCGGCGTCGAGCCGAGCGTGCTGGCCGGCGTCCGCCAGATGCTCCTTCAGCGCCTCCACCGTCCGTCCGCCGGAAGCGTCCACGACGTCTTCGAGAACCGCCCTCGCCACCGCGTCCGCGCCGGGCCCCGGCGCCCCGTGCTCGGTCGCCAGCTCGAAGCACCGCTGGAAATACAGGTCCTGGGGGTTGCCCGCCACGATCCCCAGCGCCCGGCGGGTCCTCTTCAGCAGCGTGAACCACTGTGCCGTCGCTTCCAGAACCGCACCGGACTCCCGTATCAGGGAGTCGAGTTGCTCCGCATGCTTCGCGTCGAGGAAGTCGGCGCCGAGCTCCGGACGCAGCGCGGGCCGGACGAGCAGCGGCAGCACGATCAGCTTGACCGTCCGGGTCAGCGGCGCGCCACCGGGCCCGCTCAGCGCCTGGGGGCCCGGCCCGAGGCCGCGCCAAGCCCTGTCGATGACCATGGCGCGCGGACGGCGCTCGCCGGTCGACGGCTGGTTCGGGGACGGCATGGGCAGAGCGTACGTCCTGGGGGAACTGGTGGTCGAACCTGGGATCGGTAGGCGCCGCCCGCCTCCTAACGTCCACACCACCAGGCAGAACGGACCGGAAGGCAGGCACGGCATGGGAATCTTCGGCAAGGGCAAGAGCCGCGAGGAGAAGGCCGCGAAGATCGCGGAGCAGATGGCCGGAGGGAAGGGTTTCTACGGCCGTATGACGCGCGCGACGCTCGGCAGCGAGGACTACGCCAAGCTCCAGCAGACGCTCGGCGCGTACAACTCCGGTGCCACGGTGCGACAGCTGCTCGCCACGGGCGTACCGACGATCCCCGCGGTCGTGGTGTCGATCAGCGACACCGGCAAGATGGTCAACTACGACCCGGTCGTCGACCTGGTCCTCCAGCTGACCGGGGTCACCGCCGACCCGGTCATGCTCCAGACCATCGTCTCGAAGCTGCGCATCCCCCGCGCCGGTGACCAGGTGCTGCTGATCGCGGACCCGGGCAACCCCGGCGGTTACCTCTACGCGGGAGACGGAGCGACGGCGTGACGACACCGCGGTATGCGGCGTCGGCGAATGGCGCGGCTCCGACGTGAGCGACGGGTCGGGCGACGGGGAGGGCGACGGGGAGAGCGGCCCGGCGCCGACGCAGGTGTCGAAGGTCGGCCCCTGGGCAGCCGCCTGGATGTACCTCTTTCTCGTGGCGCTCGGCCTGTTGGGACCGTTCCTGATGGTCCTCGGCGTCTTCGCCGGCCAGGGCGTGGTGGTCACCGGCATGGTGTGCACGGTGGTCCTCGTTCCCCTGGGCTTCGTCGTGGGGATCACCGTCGCCGCCGAACGCAGGCACAACCGGCGGCTCGACGCCGTCGGGGTTCCGGCGACCGCCGAGATCACCGAGCTGACCGAATGGGACACCGGGGACGACGGCGGTGCCGTGGTCGTCCTGCGGGTCAGCGGGCCGGGAGTCCGCACGTTCGAGGCCACCTGGAAGCGCTCGCAGCATCCCGCCCTGCGGGTGGGCCTCCGCCTCGACGCCGTGGTCGACCCTTCCGGGAACCTGTTCCGTGTCGTGCTGTGACCGATCCGCACGGGGCTCGGGCGTCGGCGTGGCGCGGGGAGCCGGGGCAGACGTCGACCACTGATGTCGCCGTTCGTGACAGGGGATCGTGCTCTTTCCGGTCCAGCACCTGAATTGTCTCGTACTGCACATACTGCGCGAACCAGTGAACCTGTTCCCGGTGGAGTGTCGTCGGCAGCGATGCGTCGGATCCTCGCGTGGGGAGGCCGCGACCTCCCGCTGCTGAGGTCTACGGGAAACCACGTAGACGCTACGGGACTTGGGGACGCGGCGCTGCAATCGCGTTTCTGCGGGGCGATGATCTCCGTGGCGGAGAAGCCGCGAAGTACGCAAGGGGGTGGGCATGTCGGACGCGAGCGAGGGGCGGTCGGGTCGACACCGTGTCGTCCTGGTGGTGTTCCGCATGACCATGGTGGTCGTGATCGTGCTGTTCGCCTGGCGGACGTACGAGGAGATGGCCATCGCCGACGCCCGTGCCTCGGGCAACCTGGAACCGGCGGACGCCGTCGTCGTGAACCGGACGGAAGAACACGGGAAGACGCATGGCGGCACAGGCCAGGACCGCACTGCCGACTGGGTCTACTGGGACAGGGTCACGCTCGAACTGCGGGTGAACGGCAAGTTGCAGTCGGTGGAAGGCGGTGACGTGCATGACGTTGGCGACCATGTCCAGGTCGACCTGTGGCACGGGCACGTCATCCAGCTGGACGGGTACTACGTGTGGCGAGGGTGGCACAGCGGCCTCGGAGGCAACGTCCTCATCGTGTTCTACCCCCTGGCCATGGGCTACCTGATCTCCCTGGCGGTGGCGGCGCGCGTCCGGATGGCGCGCAGGGGCGGCGGAGATGTGCCCGACCCGGGCGACTTCGCCTTCGTCTTCGAGACTCTGTTCGGCATCGTCGTCGGAGCTTTCACGATCGTCCCGCTGGCCCTGGTCCCCGCCGCCCTCGGCGCCGACCATCCCCGGTTCTGGCCGCTCATCCCGGTGGCCACCGGCACCACGGCCGCCCTGTTCTTCGTACGCCGGACGCTCCGGCACCGGCAGAGCGCGGACGCCTGCACCGGAGCCGGAGCCGGAGCCGGAGACACCGACGCCGAGGGCGCGCCCGCTCAGCACTGAGCGCGCATCGAGGAATCGATCATGTTCGAGCAATGAGGACGGGGGCCAAGGGGATGGCGGAAAGGTACGGGCCGTATCGGGAGCCACGGCCGCGGCCCGGTCCGCAGTCGGCCGCTCCCGCGTCCGGCGGGAGGTGGTCGCACCTGGCGACCGGGGCGGAGCTGGCCTTCATGGCGCAGTTCGTCGTCGCGGGAGCGGTGTTCCTGGCCACCGCCGGCATGCGCGACGACCACGGCATCGGCCTCGTCGGTCGGGCTCTCGCCATGGCCCCACGGTTGCTCCTCCTCGTGGCCTTCGCCGGATGCCTGCACTGGCTGTTGTTCACCCTGCCCGCGATGGCGCTGGCCCGGCTCCTGGCGGACCCGCCGGGGGCGGCGTCGCGGGCGGTGCTCGGGGCCGCCGCGGTCACCGCGGCCCACATGGCGTGGGCCGTCTCCGTGTGGGACGTCCCGGTCGGGTGGACGGTGGCCTGGATCGCGGGTACCGGGGTGCTCCCGGTGACGGCGGCCTGGTACGCGCATCGCCGGTCGCTCGGGTGGGGCGCGATGGCGACCCGGATCGGCGCTGTCACCGGAGCCGCGCTGCTTGTCACCGCGGTCGGCGGGTTCCTCCTGGAGTGGACCGGCTGGCACAGGTACGAGCCGCCCCGACTCGACCGGCGCCGGTATGTCGGGGAGTGGGTCGGCGCCGGTGGCGCGTACTCGCTGCGGCTGGGCGAGAACGGCGAGGCCGAAGGCCAGAACCTGCCGCTGGTCGACGCGTACGCCACGCAGTGGGAAACGTGCGCGGGCACCGGGACGTGGGCGTTCGTGCCGCAGCGGCCGCGTGACCGGATCGTGCTCACGATCCCGGGCTGCGGTGCCCTCCGCGACTGGCAGCCGACCGGCTCGGCCGACCGGCCACAACTGTTCGCCGTCAGAGGGGACCCGGGCAGCCCCTCGGTCATCACCCTGTACCGCCCCTGATGCGATGCGCACTCCGGCCGGGGCGTTACCGTGCGACCTGGATCCAGACCTGATTGGCCTTGGCCGTGCAGCCGTACAAGGCCACCTGGGTGCCGTCGGCGGTCTCCTGTCCGATGACGTTCAGGCAGTCGCCGGTCTCGTCGTTGCGGATCTGGCCGCTGGACACCGGCGTCCAGTGTTGCAGTCCGTCGCCCGTGTATTCGGCGGCGGTCTTGACCACGCGGCTCCCCGCCGTCGCGGTCAGATACCCGTGTGTTCCCTTCAGCGCGCCGTTCGAGTCGAGCGACCAGGTCTGTGCGGAACCGCCCGTGCATGTTCTGATCGCCGCGCTGTAGAGGTTCGCCGTCAGGCATCTGCCGGACTGCTTGCCTCGTAGAGCGAAGGACGACACGACTGTCGCGGCGCCGGTCGATGTCGCCGTCGGGGTCGAGGCGGGGGAGCCGGGGGCGTTCGGTGACGCGGCCACTTCCTCGGCCCCGGCGGCCCCGGAAGCGTCGGAGGAGCTGCCGGCGTCCGTGGCGCCGGAGGTCCCGCCCGCACCCCCCGTGGTCCCGGCGCCGTTCGTCGAGCCGGGGCTCGCGGCAGAAGTCTGCCCGGGACTTCCGCTCGTCCCCGGCACGACGGCTGTCGCGGTGACCGTCGCGCCGGCTCCGACGCCGTCCGCCGCCCGGGCACTGCCGTTCTCGTCCGACGAGAGGGCCAGGTACGAAGCCGCGGCGATCAGCATCACGGCGACCGCGGCGGCTCCCACGACCAGCCCCGCGCGCCATGGACCGCGACGGGACGTCGGCGTCACCAGCCGGGCGGTGGGCGGCAGGCCATCGGGCTCGCCGCCGGCGCGTGCGTCCCGCACCAGGGGCGTCGCCGCGGAGGGACCGGGTTCCCGCACGGTCGCGGATTCCCGCACGGTCGGCGCGACCGGTCGCGAGGGTTCGTCGACCACCGCGGTGAGCAGGGCATCCAACTCGGCCACGTCCGGCCGGTCCTGAGGGTCCGCCACGAGCAACCGTGCCAGCACCGGGGCCAGGGGGCCCGCGTGCACCGGCGCGGGCACCGGATCTCCGAGCACGGCGGCGAGCGTGGCCAGGCTCGTGCCACGCCGCATCGGACTGGTCCCCTCCACACTGACGTAGAGGGTCATGCCGAGTGACCAGAGGTCGGACGCCGGGGAGTCGACGGCCCCGCGGATCCGCTCAGGGGCCATGAACTCGGGCGAGCCGACCATTTCACCGGTGTGGGTCAGCCGGCTGGATCCGGGCAGGCTCGCGATGCCGAAGTCGGTGAGGACCGCCGTCGTGTGCCCGGGACCCTCCCGCAACAGGATGTTCGCCGGCTTGATGTCACGGTGGTGGACACCGGCGGCGTGGGCGGCGCGCAGTGCGGCCAGCATGTCGCGGCCGATGCGGGCCGCCGTCCTGGGGTCCAGGGGGCCCTTGTCGAGCCGGTCCTGAAGGGACAGGCCCGGCACGAACTCCATCACCAGCCATGGATACGGGTCCTGGTCGACGACGTGATGGATCGCCACCACGTTGGGGTGCCGCAGCCGGGCGAGCGCACGGCCCTCACGCAGCACGCGCTCGTGCTGCACCCGCCTGGTGTCGGGCTCCGCTCCGGTCGCGCCGGGTTCGGCGAAACGGACCTCCTTGAGAGCGACATCGCGTTCCAGGACGGTGTCGCGCGCCCGCCACACCGTGCCCATGCCCCCGGATCCGAGCCGTTCCAGCAGCTCGAATCGCCCGTCGATGATCCGCCGTGCGCCGTTCATGTGTGTTCTGTACCTCGTCGGTCTACCGGTTGATGCCCCGGGCGGGGGCGGCGGTCGGCACGCGTGGGCGTTCTGCCCTACGACGGTCTCGGCGATCCCCGGGTGACTCGCCCGGCTCGCCGAACGGTACGGAGCGATCGGGGCGGGCACATCAGTGGAACCACGTAGACAGGCGAGGTCCTTGCCCGGCTCCTCCGGGCCGTCGAGGCATCAGACGTCGGCCGAGCCGAGCAGCATGCCCGTTTGCCGTGCCGTACGCGTTTGCCTAAGCTCCCTGGAAGATCACAGGCTGGGGAGGCGGAGCGGTGGAACCGCGGGACGGCGGGCCGGGGGACGTGCGGGGCGCCGTGGGG
>NZ_JABERD010000039.1 GCF_013044505.1 Streptomyces sp. S3(2020)
GGACGGAAGGGGGAGCGGAAGGAGGGTCGGAAGGGCAATCGGCAGGGGAATCGGAAGCGAATGGGGAACCGGAGAGGGAACCGGACGAAGGGCGGACCGTCCGGCTGGGCACCTTCATGGAGACCTGGTCCGTCCGCTTCGCTCCCGACGGCACCCGCGTGGTCGCCGGAGGCGCGTACGGGAACGTGCAGGTTTTCGATCTCCAGGGGCAACGGTCCGGGACGGCTCGGGGCGGCGCTCTCGCCTACAACGTCGGAAGCGTCGTCCTGCCCATCATGGCCGGGGTGACCGGGGCCGCGGCGATGTGGATGCGCCGCCGCCCCGACGCGGGTCCCGACAGCGGCCCGTCACGCGCGCTCGCCCTCACCCCCGACGGGCGACGCGTCGCGACGGGACTCGGTGCCAAAGTCCTGTTGCGCGCCACCGAGGAGGAGGACGCCCGGCCCACCAAGTTCGCCGTGGACCGGCACGACGTGACCGCGCTGGCGTTCTGCCGGAACGACCTGCTGGCCGCCGCGAGCCATCACACCGTCGGCCTCTGGTCGCTGGACCGCCCCACCAGGCTGCGCACCCTCGACCACGAGGACGCCGTCTACGCCCTCGCCGTCACCCGGGACGCCACGCGACTCGCCACGGCCGGTCACTCGTACATACGCGTGTGGGACGTCGACACCGGCGAGCCGAAGCTGAGCATCGACCACCACCCGATGGTCTTCGCCGCCGACTTCAGCCCCGACGGCACCCGTCTGGTCACCGGCGCCCTCGACCACAGTGCCCGGGTGTGGGACACCACCACCGGCGCCTGCCTGACCCGGCTCGAACTCCCCGACCGGGTCCGAGGGGTGGCCTACGGCCCCGACGGCGACACCCTCGCCATCGCCGCCGGCCACACGGTGACCCTGCTGAACCTGGCCACCCGCCGCACGGTCCTCGAAGTCGACGGCGACTTCGGCGACGTGAGCCTCCTCCAGATCGCCCTCAGCCCCGACGGCAGCCACCTGGCCACCGTCGGCGGCGGAATGGCCTGGCTGATCCCCGTCCCGAAGAAGGCGCCATGACCGACGAGATCCTGGTCGACGTCTACGTCGCCGCCGACACCCCGCCCACGGCCGAGCGGCCCCTGCTGGACGCGCTGTCCGCCCCCGGCGTCCGCCTCCGCGTCCGCACCTGGCCCACCCGCCGCGGCCCCGACACCCTCAACTGGCTGTTCCTGGTCGCCCTGCCCCTGCACGCCTTCCTCGGCGGCTTCGGCGGACGGCTGGCCGACGACACGTACCGCAGACTGGCCGCCCTCGTCCGGGGCCGGAGCACGGCACCCGAAGCAGCGCCCGCCCCCCGTCCGGTCGTCCTCCAGGACACCGCCACCGGCATCCGTATCGTCCTCGGCCCCGAGGCGGACGAGGAGGCGTACCGGAAGCTGCGCACGCTGGACCTCGGCCAGTTCCGCTACGACACCCTCCGCTACGACGTCACCGAGGCCCGCTGGGTCTCCGTGCCCTCCGACGACACCACCGGCGACTGAGCGTCGAGGGATACTTGAACGGCACTCAATGTGATGCATCCCGGAGTGGAGGTAAAGGGTTCCTTTCGCTGTCTCCCTTCATTAGAGTGATGCTCTAAATGAAGGGAACGACATGCGGCTCACCCCCACCGAACGCGACCGGCTGCTGCTCTTCGGGGCCGCCGAGCTGGCCCGTGCCCGTCGCGCCCGAGGGCTGAGGCTCAACGTGCCGGAGGCCACCGCGCTCATCGCGGACACCGTGTGCGAGGCCGCCCGGGACGGGGCCCGGCTCGCCGAGGCCGTCGAGCGGGCCCGCGCGGTGCTCGGACCGGACGACGTGCTGCCCGGTGTCGCGGACGTCGTCACCGAGGTGCATGTCGAGGCCGTCTTCGACGACGGGTCCCGGCTGGCCGTGGTGAGCGACCCGATCGGCGGCGGGCTCGGCCCCGAGGCTCCCGGCGCGCTGCTGCCCGGGCCCGACCACGCCGAGCCCGGGGCCGTCGTACGGCTGACGGTCACCAACACCGCGACCGTCCCCGTCTCCGTCACCTCCCACTTCCACTTCTTCGAGGTCAACCCGCGCCTCGACTTCGACCGCGCCGAGACCTACGGGATGCGGCTCGCCGTACCCGCCGGTTCCTCGGTGCGGTTCGGTCCGGGGGAGTCGCTGGAGATCGGCCTGCTGCCGATCGGCGGCGCCCGCGTCGCCATCGGCTTCGCCGGACTCGTCGACGGCCCCCTGGACGCACCCGGCGCCCGCGATGAGGCCCTGCGCCGCGCCGCCACCTGCGGCTATCTGGGGGTCCCTGTCGAGGAGGCCGACCGATGAGCCGTTCCGCCAGGGCTCGCCGCGAGTGTGTTGCCGCCCACGGCCCCTGCGAGGAGGCCCTGCGGCGCGGCGCTGCCTGTGGGTACCTGGGCATACGTATCGAGGAGACCGACCGATGAGCCGTCCCGGAGGGCACGCCGCCGAGGCGCGGCGCCTCACCTCCCACGAGTACGCCGCCACCCACGGGCCCCGCGCCGGCGACCGGATCCGGCTCGGTGACTCCGGGCTGACGGTCCGCGTCGAGTCCGACTCGCAGCGCTACGGCGACGAGTTCCTCGCCGGCTTCGGCAAGACCGCCCGTGACGGGCTCCACCTCAAGGCCGCCGCCGTCCGCGAGACCTGTGACGTCGTCATCAGCAACGTCGTCGTGATCGACGCGGCGCTGGGCATCCGCAAGGTGTCCATCGGCATCCGCGAGGGACGGATCTGCTCCATCGGGCGGGCCGGGAACCCCGACACCCTAGACGGGGTCGACGTCGTCGTCGGCACCGGCACGTCCATCGTGTCCGGCGAGGGGCTCATCGCCACCGCCGGGGCCGTCGACACACACGTCCATCTGCTGTCGCCCCGGATCATGGAGGCCTCGCTGGCCTCCGGCGTGACCACGATCATCGGGCAGGAGTTCGGTCCGGTGTGGGGCGTCGGCGTCAACTCGCCCTGGGCGCTGCGGCACGCGTTCGGCGCCTTCGACGCCTGGCCGGTCAACATCGGTTTCCTGGGCCGGGGTTCGTCCTCCCACGACGCGCCCCTGATCGAGGCCCTCGCCGAGGGCGGCGCGTCCGGCTTCAAGGTGCACGAGGACATGGGCGCCCACACCCGGGCACTGGACACGGCTCTCCGGGTCGCCGAGGAACACGACGTCCAAGTCGCCCTGCACAGCGACGGGTTGAACGAGTGCCTGTCCGTCGAGGACACCCTCCGGGTCCTGGAGGGGCGCACCATCCACGCCTTCCACATCGAGGGCTGCGGCGGCGGCCACGTCCCGAACGTGCTGAAGATGGCCGGCGTCGCCAACGTCATCGGCTCCTCCACCAACCCCACCCTGCCCTTCGGCCGGGACGCGGTCGCCGAGCACTACGGCATGATCGTCTCCGTCCACGACCTGAAGACCGACCTGCCCGGCGACGCCGCCATGGCCCGTGACCGCATCCGCGCCGGGACCATGGGCGCCGAGGACGTCCTGCACGATCTGGGCGCGATCGGCATCACCTCCTCGGACGCGCAGGGCATGGGGCGGGCGGGCGAGACGGTCCGCCGTACCTTCGCCATGGCCGGGAAGATGAAGGCCGAGCGCGGCGCCCCGGACGAGGGCCACGACAACGCGCGCGTCCTGCGCTACATGGCCAAGCTGACGATCAACCCGGCCATCGCGCACGGCCTTTCGCACGAGGTCGGCTCCATCGAGGTCGGCAAGCTGGCCGACATCGTGCTGTGGCGCCCGGAGTACTTCGGCGCGAAACCACAGCTGGTGCTGAAGTCCGGCTTCCCGGCGTACGGCGTGGTCGGCGACCCCAACGCGGCGACGGACACCTGCGAACCCCTGGTGCTGGGGCCGCAGTTCGGAGCCTACGGCGCCACCCCCGCCGACATCTCGGTCGCCTTCGTCGCCCAGGCGGCGCTCGACCAGGGCAACGACTCGATGCCGACCCGCCGCCGCAGGGTCGCCGTCCGGGGCACCCGCGGTATCGGACCCGCCGACCTGCGCCTCAACTCCCGTACCGGAGCCGTCGATGTCGACCAGAGCACCGGGCTGGTGACCCTGGACGGCGAACCGCTGCGCTCGCAGCCGGCCGACTCGGTCTCCCTCAACCGCCTCTACTTCCTCTAGGACTTCAGATGACCTCCTTCCGCATGCCCCCGGAGTGGGCCCCGCACGAGCGCACCTGGATGGCCTGGCCCGGTCCCAACGCGACCTTCACCGACGCCGGGGAGCTGGCCGAGGCCCGGACCGCCTGGGCCTCGGTGGCCCGTGCCGTGCGCCGCTTCGAGCCGGTGACGATGGTGCACGGCGTGGGCCAGGGCGAGTCCGCGCGCGAGCTGCTCGGACCGGACGTCGACCTGGTCGAGCGCGAGCTCGACGACGCGTGGATGCGCGACATCGGGCCCACGTTCGTCAGCGACGGTCGTGAACTGGCCGCCGTGGACTGGGTGTTCAACGGCTGGGGGGCACAGGACTGGGCGAGCTGGGAGCACGACTCCAAGATCGCCCGCCATGTCGCGGACCTCGCCGGGGTGCCGGTGCGGAGCAGCGCACTGGTCAACGAGGGCGGCGCGATCCACGTCGACGGCGAGGGCACGGTCCTGCTGACCGAGACGGTCCAGCTCGGCGCGGGGCGCAACCCCGGCTGGACCCGGGAGCGGGTAGAGGCGGAGATCCACGCCCGGCTCGGCACCACCAAGGCGATCTGGCTCCCGCACGGCCTCACCGGCGACTACGGCACCTACGGCACCCAGGGGCACGTCGACATCGTCGCGGCCTTCGCCGGGCCCGGCACCGTCGTCGTCCACAGCCAGCGGAACCCGGACCACCCCGACCACGCCCGCTCACAGGAGTACATCGAGATCCTGAGCGGCCAGACCGACGCGAAGGGCCGCCGCCTGGAGGTCGTCGAGATCCCCGCCCCCACGGTCCTGAAGGACGAGGACGGGGAGTGGGTCGACTACTCGTACATCAACCACTACCTCTGCAACGGCGGCGTCGTGCTCTGCGCCTTCGACGACCCGAACGACGAGATCGCGGCCGGCGTCTTCCGCCGGCTCTTCCCCGACCGGACGGTGACACTCGTGGACGCGCGGACGATCTTCGCGGGCGGTGGCGGCATCCACTGCATAACCCAGCAGCAGCCGAGCACCCTTCTCCGGTAGAACGGAGGAGTGAACGTGCTGACCTGCGCCGCCTGCGGAACCCGGCTGACCGAAGCGCTGCGGCTCCTGCCCGAGCTGCCGCCCCGCCCGGAGTACGACGGCCGGAAGGGCCCCGACGGCTTCCGGCGCCCTCCGTCGACGGTGCCGCGCGGGGCGTTCGCCGTGGACCCGGAGCCCTCCGGGGCGCCCTATGTGCCGCACCCCGATCCCGAGTGGTGCGACTCCGCGAACCCGGGCAACAGCTGCATGGGCGACCCGGACGGGCAGGGCTTCCTGACGTCCGCCGGGCCGCGCGGCACGCTGGTGACCCACCCCGAGGACAGCCGCGACCATCTGGCCGACAACCCCGCGCGCCAGGAGATCGGGTGCTGCGGCCCGCCCGGTCGCGAGGGCCCCAACTCCCTGTGCCCGGGGTGTGGTTCGGTGGTGGCGACGCTGTACGCCGACTGCACCGGCGCGTACGAGACGGACTTCCTGCCGGACGCCGTCCGGGTGGAGGCCGTCGCGTGACCCCCGCCCGCCGCCGCACCCCCGCCCCGCCCCGCGAGGACGTCCTCGCCGCCGCCATGGAGATGATCGCCGAACTCGGCCTGGAGAAGCTCACCATGGCGGCCCTCGGCCGCGAGGTCGGCATGAGCAGCGGCCACCTCCTGTACTACTTCCACTCCAAGGACGAACTGCTGCTCCAGACCCTGGAGTGGAGCGAGGGCCGGCTGGGCACCGAGCGCGGCCGCCTCCTCATCCGCACGGCCGCCGCGCGCGAACGGCTCGATGCGTACGTCGACCTGTATGTCCCCGACGGCCATCGCGACCCCCACTGGACGCTCTGGCTGGAGGTCTGGAACCGCTCGCAGAACGCCCCCGCCGACGCCCGTGACCGACAGGCCGCCATCGAGGGCGCCTGGCACCGCGACCTCGTGGCACTGCTCGCGGAAGGGGTGTCGAGGGGAGAGTTCCGCGCGGTCGACCCGGACCGCGTGGCCGCCCGGCTCAGGGCCCTGCTCGACGGCTTCTCCATCCACGTGGCGATCGGGCTGCGCGGCACGGACCGAGCGCAGATTCTCGGCCACGTACGGGAGTTCCTGGACGAGAACCTCCTCGCGGACGTGTGACCCCGAGCCCGGGTTGTACGCAATAAGGCCGATTGACCCTGTGGCCGGTGGTGCGTTTGCCTCGTGGAGAGCCCCCAGGCCCTGCGCGGGGCCGGGGGAAGCACGTCCACGGGGAACACAGGGGGGAACATGTCCAGAGCCGTACGTGTGTCCAGCGTGTCCTTGAGCGCCGCGCTGCTGCTCACGCTCACCGCGACGACCGCCGGTGCCGAGCCGCACGCGCCCCGGGTGCACCGGGTCAGCACCGCCGCCGACGGCACCCAGGCCGACGGTGCCTCCACCGCCGCCACGACCACACCGAACGGCCGCTTCGTCGCGTTCCGTTCGTCGGCGACCAACCTCGTGCCCGAGGGAATCACCCACCCGGGCACCTACGCGTACATCCGCGACCTGAGAACGGGCGAGGTCACCAAGATCGAGGCCGCGCTGAGCACGCCCCGGCTCAGCGCCGACGGCCGCTGGGCGACGTACACCGACTGGGGCATCCGTAAGATCAACGTCTTCCTGACCGACCTGACCACCGGCACCAGGATCCGCGTCGGGGGCGACGCCCAGGACAGCGCGGGATCCCCGGACATCAGCGCGAACGGCCGCTACATCGCCTACACATGGTCCGGGCATCCGCAGTTCCCGACCCGGATCGACGTCTACGACCGGGAGACCGGCACCCACGAGACCGTCAGCGCGGGCCCCGCCGACTCCGCCCGGGACATGGGCAACGCGTCCGTCAGCGGCGACGGCCGCCAGGTCGCCTACCAGGACAACGGCACCGGTGACGTCTGGGTCGCCGACCGCACGACCGGCACACAGACCGAGGCCGACGACGGCACGCCGTCGACCGTGGTCCAGCTGAGTGCCGACGGCCGGGTGCTGGCCATGGATTCGGCGGACGGCTCGTATGTGCGGGAGCTGCGCACCGGCCGCGTCCAGCACTTCCCCGGCGTCCGCGTCCTGGCCGTCAGCCCCGACGGACAGCGGCTCCTGCTGCGCGACGGACAGTCGAACCTGACCCTGCGCACCCTGCGCGGCGGACACGAGACCCCTGTCGGACGCGGCTCCGCCGGCGAGCGGTCGGTCTCCGCCCACGGCCGCTCGGTCGTCTACGCCACCGAGGACGCGGACGTCGTCCCCGGTGACACCAACGGCGTGTACGACGTCTTCCAATGGAGGTCGCGCTGATGTCCCGCACCTCAAGAGCCGTGCTGGGAACGGCCGTTGCGATCGGGCTCGCCTGGACCTCGGTGGGCGCCGCGCACGCCGGGCCGCCCCGGGAGCCGCGCACCGAGCGCGTGAGCACCGCCGCCGACGGCAGCCAGGCCGACGGGGAGTCGACGGGCGCCGCGATCAGCGCCGACGGCCGCACGGTGGCGTTCACGTCCACCGCGCCGAGCTTCGGCTGCGCGCGCTTCGACAGGTGCCTGCTCGTGAAGGACCTGGGCGACGGCGGGGTCACGAGGATCACCCTCGGCAGCGGCTACACCTACAGCTCGCCCGCGCCGAGTGCCGACGGCAGCCGTATCGCCTTCTCCGCCGGCACCCGCTTCCTCGCGCCCTACCTGTACGACAGCGCCACCGGCCGCGCGGAGAAGCTGTGGCCGCAGGACCCGCCCGGCTTCAACGAGTTGGGCCGCGTGCAGTCGATCAGTCCGGACGGCACGCACGTCGCGTACACCATCGGCAACCGCGACGGCGACGCGAACTTCCGGCTGCTGTACGTCCGTGACACGGCCACCGGCACCGACGAGCTGATCTCACCGGCCGAGGAGGGCGACAAGCCGGGGGCCTCGGTGAGCGGCGACGGTCAGCGGGTCGCGTACTCCGTCCGCGGTGACGCCGAGGCGGAGGACCCGGCCGACGTCTTCGTCAAGGACCGGGCGACGGGCGAGCGGACCCAGGTCGACCAGGGACTCGGCGCCGCCTCCCTGGTCCGTATCACCGCGGACGGCCGCCACGTCCTCCTCGACGCCGACAACGGTGTCTACCGCCACGACCTCCGCACCGGAGTCTCGCGGCGCGTGGCCGAGGGGACCGCCCTCTCGGCCACCGCGGACGGCCGGTACGCCGTCGTCGCGGGCGAGGACGGGGTGCGGGTGCGCGACCTGAGGACGGGGCTGCGCGGGGCCGCCCTCACGCCGGACGCCCAGCCCGGGGACGACATGCTGGCCGCCGACGGGCGTGCGGTGGCCTTCAGTTCGCGGGCGTCCCACCTGGTGCCGGGGGACACCAACGGGGAGTCCGACGTGTTCGTCTTCTCCGGCGCGCTGCGCAAGAACCCGGCCCCGATGCCCTCCGTCACCGAGCGGGTCAGCATGACGCGGGACGGACAGCAGCGGTCGACGGCCTCGTACGACCCGGCGACGGGGGAGGGCAAGGTCGTCGCCTTCACCTCGGGCGACGACGTGTTCGTCCAGGCGGCCGGCGGCCTCTTCCAGGTCGACTCCACCGACCAGGGCCCCTCGCGCGAGGGCACCCCCTGCTACAGCGGCCGCATGGTCGGCTACGTGGCCCCGTCCGGGACCGACGGCGGTCCGCAGGTCCACATCCGCAACCGCTCGGTCGGCAAGCTGACCAGCATCGGCTCCTACCAGGGCGTCCGCTTCACCTGGATGGGACAGCCCCAGGTCGACCCCACCTGCGCATGGGTCACCTACGCCGCCACACTGCCCGCCACCGACACCGACCCGTCGCCTCAACCCCGCCTCTACCGCTTCAAGTTCAACGGCGGCACCACCGACGTGGTCAGCGCGCCCACGGACGAGCCGGCGGGCAACCCGTCCATCAATTACGACGGCCGGTACATCGCCTTCGAGCAGGGCGGCGACATCCGCCTCCGCGACCTGGACACCGGCTCCCTGTCGACGGTCGGCGCGGGCTCGGCCCCGTCGATCAGCGCGGACGGTCGCAAGGTCGCCTTCCAACAGGGTGGCGAGGTACGCGTCCGCGACCTCGACACCGGTACGACCACCCGGATCAGGGGCACCCAGCCCTCGCTCTCCGGGACCGGCACGCACGTGGCGTACACCTCGCGCGGCGCCGTATACCTGCGGGAACTCAGCACCGGGAAGCGGCAGTTGATCAGCGTCGACCGCTGGGGCGGCCACAACGACCTCCCGGCCCGGCATCCTTCCGTCAACGCCGACGGCACGGTCGTCGCCTTCGAGTCGGCGTCACCCGATCTGGTGGAAGGGGACACCAACGAGGTGTCGGACGTCTTCCTGCGGACAGTGCAGCAATGACCGGCAGCAATCACTGGACCAGCAGCAACCACTACGGGGGAACAACCATGTACAGCACCAAGCGGGCCCTGGCGCTCGCCGTCGCCGTCGCAGCCGCCACGGCGACCCTGACCGGCCCGGCCGCGAGCGCCGCACCGAGCGTCCCGCGCACCGAGAAGGCGAGCGTGGCCCCGGACGGCACGGAGGGCGACGGGTCCTCCGGCGGGCAGAGCATCAGCGCGGACGGCCGCTATGTGGCCTTCCGCTCCAACGCCGACAACCTCGTCGCGGGCGACACCGACGGCACCGCCGACGCCTTCGTCCGCGACCTGAGGACCGGCACCACCCGCCTGGCGAGCACCGCCGGGGACGGCAACGTCCTGGACGTCTCCCTCAGCGCGAACGGCCGGTATCTGGCGTACACCATCAACCCCACCTACGACACCGCCGACAACCACATCTGGATCAAGGACCTGAAGACCGGCGCCACCCAGCTCGTCGACGACGCCGTCGCCCCCGGCTACGCGGCCGCCTCCGGCCCGGCGATCAGCGCCGACGGCCGTTACGTCGCCTTCGTCGCCCTGCACACGAGCGACGAGGGACCGGCGGGCGACCGCTCCAGCCGGATCTACCGCGTCGACCGGGTCACCGGCGAGCGGGTCCGGATCAGCCAGGTGCCCGGCGAGGGCGCCTGGAAGTCCGCCGGCACCCACCCGTCCATCAGCGCGGACGGCAGCCGGGTCGGCTACCAGTTCTTCGTCCCGTACCCCAGCCGGGGGGACTGGAGCGACGCCTACGTCCGTGATGTGCCGAGCGGCGAGCTGATCCAGGTCGACAAGGCACCCGACGGCAAGGTGTCCGACGGCCAGACCGAGTTCCCGCAGGTCAGCGCGGACGGCCGGTACGCGGTCTTCAACTCCCTGGACTCGCAGCTGACACCGGGCGACACCAACGGCAGCCACAACGTCTTCGCGCGCGACCTGCGGACGGGGTCGGTGAGCAGGATCGACGGTGCCGACCCGGCCGCCTACACGGCCTACCCCCGGCTCAGCGCCGACAGCCGCCATCTCGCGTTCGGTTCGGCCGCCCCGGCCTCGGACGAGGCGCGGCAGGTGTACGTCCGCGATCTGCGCACCGGACGCACGGCGCTCGTCAGCGTCGCGGCACAGGGCGGCCCGAGCGCCGAGCCGGCGGAGTTCCCGGTGATCGACCGGCACGGCCGTACGGTCGTGTTCAGCAGCTGGGCCAACGACCTGGTGTCCGCGGACGCGGGCCAGACCGACTTCACGACCCATGTCTACGTACGCCACCTGAAGTGACCCGCTCGAAGTGATCGACCGCATCCTGAGACAGCCGTGAGCGAGGCGCGGGGGCTGTGCCAGACTGCCCCCGTGCTCTCGTTCGCCATGATTATTGGCAGCAGGCGCGCCGGTCCGCAGTGACCGCCACGTACGACCAGGTACGGGCGGACACCGTCGTCCTCGACCCGCGCGCAGACCTCTCGCACCCGCGAGAGGTTTTTCGCTTTTCTGGCCCACCCGCAACCAGAGGCGAGAGCGCGAGGGACTATGTGGGGACGGTGGAGCCGGTTATTCCGGTACAGACCGAGATCCAATCCTCAGGAGCCTTGAGACCATGACCGCAACCAGCGAGCTCGACGATCAGTTCCACGTCTTCGACACCACCCTGCGCGACGGCGCCCAGCGGGAGGGCATCAACCTCACCGTCGCGGACAAGCTGGCCATCGCGCGGCACCTGGACGACTTCGGCGTGGGCTTCATCGAGGGCGGCTGGCCCGGCGCCAACCCGCGGGACACCGAGTTCTTCGCCCGCGCCCAGCAGGAGATCGAGTTCAGGCACGCCCAGCTGGTCGCGTTCGGCGCCACGCGCCGGGCCGGAGCCAAGGCGGCGGAGGACCCGCAGGTCAACGCGCTGCTGGCGTCCGGCGCCCCGGTGATCACCCTGGTCGCCAAGTCCCACGACCGCCATGTCGAACTCGCTTTGCGCACCACGCTGGACGAGAACCTGGAGATGGTCCGCGACACGGTCTCGTACCTGGTCGGGCAGGGCCGCCGGGTCTTCGTCGACTGCGAGCACTTCTTCGACGGCTACCGCGCGAACCCGGAGTACGCGAAGGCGGTCGTACGGGCGGCCTCGGAAGCGGGCGCATCGGTGGTCATCCTCTGCGACACCAACGGCGGCATGCTCCCCGCCCAGATCCAGGCGGTCGTCTCCACGGTCCTCGCCGACACCGGCGCCCGGCTCGGCATCCACGCCCAGGACGACACGGGCTGCGCGGTGGCGAACACCCTGGCCGCGGTGGACGCGGGCGCGACCCACGTCCAGTGCACGGCGAACGGCTACGGCGAGCGGGTGGGCAACGCCAACCTGTTCCCGGTGGTCGCGGCCCTGGAGCTGAAGTACGGCAAGAAGGTGCTGCCGGAGGGCAAGCTGCGCGAGATGACGAGGATCTCGCACGCGATCGCGGAGGTGGTGAACCTCACCCCGTCCACGCACCAGCCGTATGTCGGCGTCTCGGCCTTCGCCCACAAGGCGGGCCTGCACGCCTCCGCCATCAAGGTCGACCCGGACCTGTACCAGCACATCGACCCCGAGCAGGTCGGCAACACCATGCGCATGCTGGTGTCGGACATGGCGGGCCGGGCGTCGATCGAGCTCAAGGGCAAGGAGCTGGGCGTAGACCTGGGCGGCGACAGGGAACTGGTCGGCCGGGTCGTGGACCGTGTGAAGGAGCGCGAGCTCAAGGGCTACACGTACGAGGCGGCCGACGCGAGCTTCGAACTCCTCCTCCGCGCCGAGGTCGAGGGCAAGCCCCTCAGCTACTTCCAGGTCGAGTCCTGGCGCGCGATCGTCGAGGACCGCCCCGACGGCAGCCACGCCAACGAGGCCACGGTGAAGCTCTTCGCCAAGGGCGAGCGCATTGTCGCCACCGCCGAGGGCAACGGCCCGGTGAACGCCCTGGACCGCTCCCTGCGCGTAGCCCTGGAGAAGATCTACCCCCAACTCGCCAAGCTCGACCTCGTCGACTACAAGGTCCGCATCCTCGAAGGCGTCCACGGCACCCAGTCCACGACCCGCGTCCTCATCTCCACGTCCGACGGAGCGGGGGAGTGGTCGACGGTGGGCGTGGCGGAGAACGTGATCGCGGCGTCCTGGCAGGCGCTGGAGGACGCGTACACCTACGGCCTGCTGCGGGCGGGTGTGGAGCCGGCGGAGTAGGCGCGGTTCGCTCGGGCGACCTGGCGGCGCCGCGCATGGCGCTCGCACTTCGGGCGGCGCGGCGGCGGTACGACCGCCGCCGCGTGCAGTGGCTCTGGTACGACCGGCACCAGCCCCCAGGCCGGTCGGATCCCATCGATGACGTGACGGGCGGTGTACGGCGACAGCGACAGCTCCTGGCGGGCCTCGGCGAGCAGCTCCGGGGCACCGCCGGGGGAGCGCTCGGCCCGCTCCCGGCGCGGGTTGAAGTCGGGGAGCGCGAACACCTCCAGCAGGGTCAGGGAGAGGTACACATAGGCGGCGGCCTCGTCCACGAGCTGACGGGCAGCCTCGCCCAGCCCGCTTGTCTCGGGCGCCGCCAGCCGCGCCAGCGACCGCTTCAGCTCCTCCATCGGCTCGGTACAGGGGCAGACGGCCCGCAGATGCGAGCTGACGTTCCGGAACAGCCCCAGCACATCGGGGTCACCCGGCTGCCACGGTTGCTTGGCCAGCAGTGTACGGAAGCCGGCCAGGGTCTCCGACAGCTCTTCGACGATCAACAGGGCCGACACGTCCGGCAGTTCGGCCTGTCGGGTCGCAGACTTGATCTCGTGCAGTCGGCGCCCGTAGCGGATCAGGTCCCGGGGCAGGCCACCAGACAGGGCATGGGCGAGTAGTACGTACGGCTCGCCGATGCCCGGCGCGCGCCGGGCGAGGATCCGGCCGGCCTCGGCCGCCCCACACGGCCGCACGTGCAGCACGTCGTCCAGCGAGCTGTCTGTCACGTCCCGGTGCGGCAGCCCTCGCCGCACGAACGCCGCGCCCACATCCTCCGCGACAGACACCAGGTAGTGCACGTGCGGAACCCCGAGGATCGCCTTGATCTCACCGAGGAAGGCCAACGCCTGCACATCGGTGCCGAGCCGGTCCAGCTCGTCCACGGCGATGACGACCCGGTGGCCCTGAAGGTACTCGTCTGCCGCGATCCGGGTCAGCAGCTCCCGGAACTCCTGTACCAGAGCCGGGTAGTTGGGGGGAACGGACGTCAGGGTGCTGGTGTGGGAGGAGCCCAGGGTGAGGAGCTGGGCGGCGGCGCCGGAGGTCAGCGCGGCGCTCGAACTCTGCACGGTCTGGAGCCGGTAGAGGTGGTCGCGGCACTCGACGACCAGCCGGGGAGCGGGGCGCAGGAACGACCAGGGCCGCCTGCCGAGCATGAGCAGTAGCGCCCCGAGCAGGAACACGAGGAGGCGCACCGAGTGCTCGGGGTCGGTGAGCAGGGGCCGTGTGTCCTCGTCCGCCACGGCCAGGACCAGCGCCACCAGGGGTACCAGCTTGGCGGGCGGCCCGTAGAAGCGGGCCCGGTCCACCCACCACCAGAGCACCCGGGTGAGGCGGGTGGCGTTGGTGTTCAGGTACTGGAAGCCGCAGAACATCCAGAGGCAGAACAGCGACACCGACCACCATGTGACCATGTCCGGTGCCAGTGCGCGCAGTTGCCCGTCCAGGTAGAGCGAGATGATCGGACCGGTCATCAGTCCGATCGTGATCAGGTAAAAGAGCGTGCCGACGATTCGCTTCAGCCAGTGGGAAAACGCCCTGGAGTCCCGCAGTACCCACAGCGCGATCCCGGCGACGGCGAGCCCCAGTGCCGCCTCGGGCTTGCGGCCCTCGAAGACGTCCCGGACGAAGCCGGACGCCGTCGCCCACAGCTCCTCGCCGTGCCGCCGCGCCCAGGGCCGGTGGTCCTGCTCCAGGGTGCGTTCAGTGGCGTACAGACCGGCCACGACCAGCGCCGCCGAGGGCACCGCAAACGCCAGTCGGCGCAGGAGCCGACTGAGCGGACGGGACAGCGCGTGGACGGCCTTGCGTACATACGACAGCCGCACGAATTCGGGCGGGTCGAAGCCGGCCCGGATCATGTAGGTCCGGCAGACCGTGACGAACAGCGAGGTCAGGAAGTCGTGCGGAGCGTATGTGGCCGGGGCGTGGGCGAAGACTGCGAAGTCGTCGGGGCGTACACAGTTCTCCATCAGCGTCGTCTTGCCGACCCCGCGAGGCCCGCTCACGGCGATCACCCCGCCGTCCAACTGGCCCATCTTGCGGTCCAGCTCGGTCGCCGGTTCGTTGAGTACGAAATACTGCCGACGGCGCGGTGAGCGCAGCCCCTCGTGGCTGCTGGTGACGAGGAGGGTGCCGCGGTCGTCACCGAGCAGTTCCTCGACAACTCGGTCCACCTCGCGCGGCAGTCGGCCCAGCCGCAGGTCCCGGATCCACAGCGCGGCAGTCAGCTGCTCCAGCAGCCACAGGACGAAGACCAGCGGGATCAGCGGGGCTGCCACGAACACGGCCTGCCACACGGACGGAGGGCCGGTGTCCGGCAGGCTGCGCAGCACCGCGCGCCGGGCCTGCACGAACGTCAGGACGGTGAGGATCGGCAGCAGGGCGAGCGGGGCGGCGAGCAGCTGGGACGCCCCCCAGGAGGTCAGCAGCGCCATGAGGAACACGAAGGCACAGCCTCCGCCGCAGGCCAGGGTTGAGCAGTCGTCCGTGGCGCCGAGCAAGGTGAGCGTGGGCGACTGTGGAGCGGCCCAGCGGTGGTTGTCGTTCAGCTGCCCCGCGCGCAGGTGCAGCCGATGTGTGAACGTCCGGGTAGATGTACCCAGTAGGCGTGTGACGACAGGCTCCGCGCACATCGCCGCCACGACGGCGTCCTCGGTGACCGTGGGCCGGCGCTCCAACAGCTCATGCAGCCGCTGGTCCTTCAGCCGAGCCCGGACGGCCCGTTCGTAGGCGGCCCGTTCCCCACCGCCCCACCACGCGTATCCCCCGTCGGACATGCCTCGCCCTACTCGATCCCGTTCCGCCGAGCGAGCCCGAGAAAGGTGTCCCAAGTCCCGAGTGCCACGCGGAGGGTGGGGCCGGTGTTCTTGGAGTCACGGACATGAACGGCGGAGGGCTGGGTGGCGACCTCGACGCAGTCGCCGCCCTGGCTGCCGCTGTAGCTGGACTTGAACCACTGCAGTGCGGTGCTCATCGGTCTCCTAGCAGTCCGTGCAAGAGGCGCACGCTCTCGTCCGGCCAGAGTGCCTGTGACCGCAGCATTCCATACTGGAGGTGATAGTCGCTGACGTCGTCGGGATCCTCGACGAGGAAGCTGGCGCGCTGGACTTCCAGGTAGATCAGGCGCTCGTGTTCAGGGGTCTCCAACAGCACCATGGGACCGTCGAGACAGGCGTGCGGAGCCAGATCCATCGGCACGATCTGAAAGCTCATGTGGACGGGTTCGGTGTACTCCAGGATCTGCCGGAACTGTTCCCGTATCACCTCCGGACCCCCACCTGCCGTCGCAGGATGCTCTCCTCAAGGACGAAGTGGCACACAGGGGGCCGGAATCGCTGAAGGACCAACTGCCGCTCCATGCGGGCGTTGACCCACTGCTCCGCCGTCTCACTGCCGATGGCCGGGTACCGACAGTCGAAGACGGCACGGCAGTAGTCCCGGGTCTGGAGCAGTCCGGGAACCGCGAGGCTCTGATACGACAGGATCCCGACCGCCTCCTGCTCATGGTCGACCAGCGACTGCGCGAACTGCACCACCTTCTCCCGCACCGGCATCTGCGCCACGAGCACGGCCGACGCCCCACCAGTGGCGAGCAGTTCATCGAACTGCTCCGCCCGGTCGGGCTGCAACGCCAGCCGCCCCTGTTCAATGGATCCGACCGTGTCCACGCTGATGCTCGCCTGATCGGCGAACTGCTCCTGCGTCAGGCGGGCGCGTTTCCGATAGTGCGCCACCAGCGCCCCGACCGCCCGCGCTCCCCTCGTAGTGAACTCGTAGGAATCAGCACTACGACCTCACTCACTGCCCCACCTCAGTCACCCCCTGTGATAGCCGCCCCGTGAGCCGCATCGCCTTCTACTCCCGAGACCGCAGATCGATCGCCGTAGCCCGGGATCTCACCCGCCTCACGCTCGCCGAATGGGACGTCACCCACCGAGAGGACGACATCCTTCTCTGCGTCAGCGAACTCACCACGAACGCCCTCCTGCACGGCGCCCCCCGAACCGCTGTTTCCGTCTGAGCCTCGCCCTCACCCCCGACGGCGTCTTCAGGGTCGAGGTCCACGACAGCGGCCCCGGCGAGGTACACGGACGGGGCCTGTTCCTCGTCGCCGCGTTGGCCGACAAGTGGGGAGTGGGAGAACGTGATCCGGGCAAAGTCGTCTGGTGCGAGTTCGGCGTTGCCGCGTGCCTTGACGGTCCTTTGGGGCCTCAGTTCACTCACAACTTGAGCTAAGCCAAAAGTGGACTACGAGAGCTGAGGGGGAAGCTCCATGCCTTCCGCACGAAGAACCGCCCTGCTCGCCACCGCCGTACTGCTGACGTCGTTGCTGCCCGCAGCCGTCGCCCAAGCCGCCACCGCCGACGATCCCGCCCCGGTCCCCGTGGACCGCTTCGAGGGCGAGGTGCCCTTCGCGAACCCACCCGCGGGGGGCATCTTCAAGTGGGGCAGTGACAACGACGATCCGCCCACGCTCGCGCTCGAAGACCGCGCCGACGCCCCCGAGGGCGACCGCGTCCTCTCCGGTACCTACGACATCAGCGGCTACGGCGGCTTCACCCACGACTTCGCCTTCGCCGAGCCCGCCCACGACTGGTCCGCCCACAAGGGTGTCCGCTTCTGGTGGGAGGGAGAGAACAACGGCAAGAAGGTCGCCTTCGAGCTGAAGGACGGTGGCGCGAACGGTGAGGCCTCCGAGCTGTGGACGACGTCCTTCACCGACGACTTCAGCGGCTGGAAGCAGATCGAGATCCCCTTCACCGACTTCGTCTACCGCACCGATTACCAGCCCGTCGGCGGCATCGACCACATCCTCGGCCTCACCGAGACCTGGGGGTACGCCGTCACCCTCCCCGTCGGTGTCCAGGGCCGATTCGCCATGGACGGCGTCGAGTTGTACGGCAAGGCCGACCAGTCGCTGCGCGCCTCCGTCCTCACCGACGCGGCCGTCCACCCGGTGAAGGAGGGCGGCACGGCGTCCGTCGAGGTCACCGTCGCCACCACCGGCTCCGCCCCGATCGACGAACCGGTCACCGTCACCTACGAGACCACCGGCGGCACCGCCTCCAGCACCGACTACACAGCCCTCAAGGGGGAGTTTACCTTCCCCGCGGGCACGGCGTCCGGCACCACCCGCACCCTCCAGGTCGCCACGCTCAAGGACAAGTCCGCCGAGAACGCCGAGACGATCCCCCTCAAGCTCACCGTCACCGGAGCCAAGGCACCCGCCGAGACCCCGCAGATCGTCATCGACGCGCACGGACTGCCGTACCTCGACGCCAAGTTGCCCGTGAAGAAGCGCGTCGCCGATCTCCTCTCCCGCATGTCCCTCGCGGAGAAGGCCGGCCAGATGACCCAGGCCGAACGCGGGGCCGTCGGTACCGGAGCGGACATCGCCGCGTACGACCTCGGCTCGCTTCTCTCCGGCGGCGGATCGACCCCCACGCCCAACACCGCCGAAGCCTGGGCGAAGATGATCGACTCCTTCCAACTCCGCGCGCAGGCGACCCGGTTCCAGATTCCGCTCATCTACGGCGTCGACGCCGTCCACGGCCACAACAACCTGGTCGGCGCCACGGTCATGCCCCACAACATCGGCATCGGGGCCACCCGTAACCCCCGACTCGCCCAGCAGACCGGCGCGGTGACCGCAGCCGAGGTCCGCGCCACCGGCGTCCCCTGGGACTTCGCCCCCTGCCTCTGCGTCACCCGCGACGAACGCTGGGGCCGCTCCTACGAGTCCTTCGGCGAGGACCCGGCCCTCGTCGACTCCCTGGAGACGGTCATCCAGGGCCTCCAAGGAGCCCGTAACGGCAAGGACTTGAAGGACGACGACAAGGTCCTCGCCACGGCCAAGCACTTCGTCGGCGACGGCGGCACCGAGTACGGCTCCTCCACCACCGGCAGCTACACCATCGACCAGGGCATCACCAAGGTCACCCGGCAGCAGCTGGAGGCCGTCCACCTGGCACCGTACGAGACCGCCGTCGACCGCGGGGTCGGCACCGTCATGCCCTCGTACTCCTCGCTCGACGTCCTCGGCGACGGCCAGGGCCCGGTCAAGATGCACGCCCGCGCCGACATGATCAACGGCGTGCTCAAGGGCCGTATGGACTTCGACGGCTTCGTGATCAGCGACTGGGACGGCATCGACCAGATCCCCGGCGACCGCGCCTCCGACGTCCGTACCTCGGTCAACGCCGGCGTCGACATGGTCATGGTCCCCTACGCCTTCAGGGAGTTCCGTACGACGCTCATGGCGGAGGCGCAGGCCGGACGCGTCAGCGAGCAGCGCGTCGACGACGCGGTCTCCCGCATCCTCACGCAGAAGTTCCGGCTCGGACTCTTCGAGAAGCCGTACGCCGACACCAGCGGCGCCGCGAGGATCGGTTCCGCCGAGCACCGGGCCGTCGCCCGCCGGGCGGCCGCCGAGTCGCAGGTGCTGCTGAAGAACGCCGACGGCGTGCTGCCGCTGAAGACGTCCCAGAAGGTGTACGTCGCCGGGTCCGACGCCGATGACATCGGCAACCAGAGCGGCGGCTGGACCGTCACCTGGCAGGGTTCGTCCGGCGACATCGTCCCCGGTACGACGATCCTGGAGGCCATGCGGAAGAACTCCGCGCGCCTGACGTACTCCAAGGACGCGACCGAGCCGTTGAGCGGCTACGACGTCGGCGTGGTCGTCGTCGGCGAGACCCCCTACGCCGAGGGCGTCGGAGACGTCGGCAACGGTCATGACCTCCAGCTGAGCGCGGCCGACCAGGCGGCCGTCGACAAGGTCTGCGCGGCCATGAAGTGCGCGGTGCTGATCGTCTCCGGGCGCCCCCAGCTCATCGGCGACCGGCTGGGCGAGATCGACGCGCTGGTGGCGTCCTGGCTGCCGGGCACCGAGGGCGACGGCGTCGCGGACGTCCTCTACGGCAAGCGGGCCTTCACGGGGCAGCTTCCCGTCACCTGGCCGAAGTCCGAGGCCCAGCTGCCGATCAACGTCGGCGACACAACGTACGACCCGCAGTTCCCGTACGGCTGGGGCCTCACGACGCTGACCAAGGTGCCGGAGGGCGGCGAGCGGGCACTCAAGGCACTCGGTGTCGCCGCGGCGGTGGCCGAGAAGACCGGGGCGAAGGAGGCGGGCCGCGCGATCGTGACCGAGGCGCGGCTGATCGCCCAGCAGAAGAAGATCACGGCGGCGTTCGCGAAGCCCTTCGCCGACGCCGACCATCTGCTGCTCACCGGACGGTACGCGGCGGCGGTGGAGCGGCTGACGGAGGCCTATCGGACGACGACGGGCTGAGGCTGTTCTGGGAGGCTTCGGGTAGCTTCGAAGTATGAAGTCCGTGTTGCGGACCCGAAGCCTTCCAGGGCTGCTGGCGGCCCTGGCGCTCGCGGCCCTGACCCTCCTGTGGGCGGTCCCCGCGCCCGCCTCCGCCGCCACAAGCGTCTCCAGGATCGCCGAGGCGCTCCGCGAGAGTCCGGTGTACGTCGACCCGGCGGCCTCCGCACAGCTGTCCTCCGGGGACGCCACCGCGCTCGCCGAACAGATCAAGGACGCCGACAAGGCCCTGTTCGTGGCGGTCCTGCCCGCGGACCAGCCGACCGGGAACCTCCTGCGCGACCTGCGCACCGCGACCGGTGTGACGGGCCTGTACGCGGTGCGGGTCGGCGACCGTTTCGACGCGGGCGCGGACTCCTCGGTCCTGCCCCGGTCCGCCGTACGCAACCTCGTCGCGAGCGTCGAGGGCGAGAGCGACGCCAAGACCCAGCTCGACGACTTCACGGACCGGGCCCTGGCCAACATGGGCGGCTCGGCACCCGCGAGCTGGGGTTCGTCCTCGGACGGCGGCGGCGTCCCGGTGGGCGCGCTGGTGACGGTCGGCGCCCTGCTGGCGGCCGGCGGCGTGGGCACGTACGCGGTGGTCCGCCGCAACCGCCGCCGGCACGCGGAGGAGCAGCGGGCCGCCCTGGAGAAGCTGCGGGTGGTGGTGGACGAGGACATCACCGCCTTCGGTGAGGAACTGGACCGCCTCGACTTCCACCCCGCCGAACCGGGCGCGGACGACGCGATGCGCGAGGACTACGAGCACGCGCTCGACGCCTACGAGCAGGCGAAGTCGTTCATGGCGGCCGCGCGGCACCCGGAGGAGGTCCGCGCGGTGGCCCAGGCCTTGGAGGACGGCCGCTTCTCGCTGGCACGCCTGGCCGCCCGCAGGGAGGGCCGGCCCCTCCCGGACCGCCGCCCACCCTGCTTCTTCGACCCTCGCCACGGCCCGTCCACCACGGACGCGCCCTGGACCCCGCCCAGCGGCACCCCGCGCGAGGTCCCGGTCTGCGCGGCCGACGCGACCCGCCTCGCCGACGGCCGTGACCCGGTGATGCGCGAGGTCGACACCGACCAGGGCCGCCGCCCCTACTGGGACGCGGGCCCCGCCTACGGCCCCTGGGCCGGCGGCTACTTCGGCACCGGCCTCCTCCCCGCCCTCCTCATCGGCACCACGCTCGGCACCATCATGTCCACCCCGGCATACGCCACGGACCAAGGCTCCGGCTACGAGGGCGGCGACATCTCGGGCGCGGACTTCAACTCGGGCGACTTCGGCGGAGGCGGAGACTTCGGCGGAGGCGGAGACTTCGGCGGGGGCGGAGACTTCGGCGGGGGAGGCTTCTGACCCCGCGCCTTTTTCAGCCCGTCTGGGGGCGCAGCCCCCAGGGACTCCCGCCCACGAACACGGACCCGGCGCAACACACGCCGGGCCCGCGGAAGTTCGTAGAGGAAGACCCGCGCCTCAGAGAGAGGCCGCAGCCGACGCGATCGCCGACGCGAACGTGGACACCTCGCTGTACACACCGGGCGCGTTGGCCCGCGCACACCCGATACCCCAGCTCACGATCCCGACCTGGATCCACGCGTTGCTCGCGTCCCGCCGGAACATCGGTCCACCGGAGTCACCCTGACAGGTGTCGACCCCGCCCGCGGCGTACCCGGCACAGATCTCCTCGCTCGCGATGAGCCCGCTGTACCCGCTGTACGACCGACACGTCGCGTCACTCACGAACGGCACGGTGGCCTTGAGCATGTACCGCTGCTGGGAGCCACCCTCACTGGCCGCACCCCACCCGGCGACGGTGAACGTCCCGGTGTTGTACTGCGTGGTCGTGGCGATCTTCAGCGTCGGCAGATTGATCGGAGAGGCAAGCTTGATGAGCGCCCAGTCCTTGCCGTCGCCGTTGTAACCGGGGGCCCGGTAGACATACGTCGACCTGACCTGGACCCGCCCGCTGGTGGACTGGAGGTCCACGACCCCGGCGGTGGCGGTGATGGAGGTGTTCGCACCGGTCCCGCTCACACAGTGCGCGGCGGTCAGCACGATCTGCTGCGTGTACAGCGCGCCGCCACAGCCCATGGAGAGCCGGACCATGAACGGGAACTCGCCCTGCGCGGCACGGGTTCCGCCGACGACGGGCGCGGGAGCGGCCTGCGCGGCCGAGACGGGCTGAAGACTGACGATCGCGAGGGCGGCGGCGCCGAATGCCGCGCATCTCTTGAGGGCCGTGAGGAGTCTCTTCAACGTTCTGCCTTCCGTGGGGGGTGGAAGTACTCAGTCGCAGAAATGTCGTGCGCATGCCAATAGAGACAGCAAAGAGACACCCATCCACTGGCATGGGCAGGTCAAATCTGTTGCTGGATTATGAGAACGCTGTGAGACCTCACACAAGGGGGGTGATTCGGCCAGCCCGACCGCCCACCGATGACCACCCATGGCCACGAATAAGGACAGAAACTGGCCTGATCGCCGCCTGCGGTCGCCCCATGCCGGAAACCTTCGCCTCCGCCGCCGACGTGAATAGGGGTCATGCTCGGTGTGCTGCGGGCCCTCACCCCGGACGCCGAGCGCCCGCCCTCAGGGACACGAGGGCGGGCATGCTCACGAAGAACGCGTCACGCGTTCTTGATCGCCGAGATGTCGAAGTGCAGCTTGATCTTGTCGGAGACCAGCACGCCACCCGTCTCCAGCGCCGCGTTCCAGGTCAGGCCCCACTCGGAGCGCAGGATCGTCGCCTTGCCCTCGAAGCCGACGCGCTCGTTGCCGAACGGGTCCTTCGCGGCGCCGTTGAACTCGAGGTCGATGGTGAGCGGCCTGGTGGTGCCGAGGATGGTGAGGTCACCGGTGATCCGGTAGTCCTCGTCGCCGAGGGCCTCCGCCTTGGTGGAGCGGAAGGTCATCGTCGGGAACTCCTCGATCTTGAAGAAGTCCGCGCTTTTGAGGTGCCCGTCACGGTCGGCGGAGCCGGTGTCGATGCTGTCCATCTTGACGTCGATGGAGGCCGTCGACGCGGCCGGGTCGCCGCCGTCCAGGTGCAGCGAGCCGCTGAAGTCGACGAACTTCCCCTTCACGTTGGTCACCATGGCGTGGCGGACGGTGAAGCCGATCGCCGAGTGGGAGGTGTCGATCGTGTAGTCGCCGGTCAGGGCGGTCAGGTCGGTGTTCGCCATGGTGTGCTCCTCGGGAGTGGGAAAGTTGAACGTTGAATTACCTAACAGGGACGACCGTAGACCTATTCCGTACGAGTTTCAACATCATCCGTAAGGTGTTGGCGTGATTACGCTGAGGTGGTAGATGCCCAGGACATGACCCCACGCCTCACAGGCCCCCTCAGGTTCACCCGCCGGGCCGCCTTACTCACGGCGGCGCTCCTCGCCACGGCCGGCCCCGGCGCCCGCGCCGCCGTCCCCGACGCCTACGCCGCCCTCCGCCTCCGCTGGCTCGACATCGCCCTCGGCACCGGCTACGACCCGACCGCCGAGCCGTACGCCGCCCGCCTCGCCGAGACCGGCTCACTCGCCCGCGGCTTCCGCGCGACCATGACCCCCACCGCGACCTCCCTGTGGCCCGGCCACCCCTACGACCCGCCGTCCGGCATCACCCAGAGCTACGGCCGCCTGTGGACCATGACCCAGGCCTACGTCCAGCAGGGCACCGGCTCCACCGGCGACGAGTCCCTCCTCGCGGCCGTCCTCCGGGGCCTCGACCACCTCTCCGCCACGGTCTACAACCCCGCCACCCTCCGCTACGGCAACTGGTGGGAATGGCAGATCGGCAGCCCCCGGACACTCATGGACCTCACGGCCGCCCTGTACGACCACCTCTCCGACGCCCAGCGGGAAGCCGCCTGCGCCGCCGTCGACCACTTCCTCCCCGACGAGACGCTGGGCGACTACTCCGGTACGTCCACCGGCGCCAACCGCGTCGACCTGTGCCGTTCCGTCGCCCTGCGCGGCATCCTCGGCCGGGCGCCCGCCAGGATCGCCCTCGCCCGCGACGCGCTCTCACCGGTCTTCCCGTACGTCACCCGGGGCGACGGCCTCTACGCCGACGGCTCGTTCGTCCAGCACACCCGGGTCGCCTACTCGGGCACCTACGGCCAGGTCCTCCTCGACGGCCTCGGCCGGCTCTTCGCCCTGCTGGCCGGCTCCGAGTGGGCCGTGACCGACCCGAACCGGCAGATCGTCCTGGACGCCGTCGAGCACGCCTACGCGCCCCTGATCCACGACGGTCTGATGATGGACAGCGTCAACGGCCGTGCCATCAGCCGGGGTTACCTCAAAAGCGACGACCGGCACGTACTGCGCGGCGACCACTTCCACGGCCAGGGCGTCATCGCCGCGATGGCCCTCCTCGCGGACGGGGCGAGCGAGACGGAGCGGGAGCGCTGGTACGGCCGTATCAAGGGATGGATCGAACGGGACACCGTCGCACCGATCCTGACGGCCCGTCAGTTCGGGGTGGCCGACCTCGCCCGGCTGCACGCGGTCGCCGGGTCACCCGTTCCCGCCGCCCCCGACCCCGTCGGCCACCGCCTCTTCGCCGCCATGGACCGGGCCGTCCACCGCCGTCCCGGCTTCGTCGCGAACATCGCCATGGCGAGCGACCGCATCGCGTACTACGAGTGCGGCAACGGCGAGAACCCGCGCGGCTGGCACACGGGCGCCGGAATGCTCTCCTGGTGGACCGAGGGGCAGGGCGGCCAGTACACCAACTGGTACTGGCCCACCGTCGACTGGTACCGCCTCCCGGGCACGACCGTCTCCACCCGCCGCCTTCCCGACCGGGCCGGCGGCGAGTGGGGTGAGCCCCGACCCGACGCGCGCTGGGTCGGCGGTGTCACCGACGGCGAGTACGCGGCGATCGGACAGCATCTGAAGGGCCTCGGCTCCACGCTGGAGGCCCGTAAGTCGTGGTTCTGTGCCGCCGACGCGGTGATCTGCCTGGGCGCCGGCATCAGCTGCGCCGACGGCGTCCCGGTCGAGACCGTCGTCGACAACCGCAACCTGGGGGAGGGCGGCAACCCGGCCTTCGTGCAGGGGCACGGCTGGGCCCATCTGGAGGGCCACGGCGGCTGGGTGGTGCCGTACGGCGACCTGCGCACCCTCCGCGAGGACCGCACCGGCGCCTGGTCGGACATCAACACCACCAGCACGACGGAGCGGGCCACCCGCCGCTGGCAGACCCTCTGGCTGGACCACGGCACGGACCCGGCGGACGCGTCCTACGTCTATGTCCTGATGCCGGGTGCGTCCCGCCACGGCGTCGCGGCCCGCGCGGCCGACCCCCACTGGCTGAAGGTCCTCGCCAACGACGCCACCCGCCAGGCCGTCCATGTCCCCTCCCTCGGCCTGACGGCCGCCACCTTCTGGCAGGCCGGTACGGCGGGCCCGCTCACCGCCTCCGCGGGCGCGAGCGTCCTGCTACGCCGCCGGGGCCGCACGGCTACCCTCTGCGTGAGCGAGCCGCCGCGGACGGGGGAGCCGGTGGAGATCTCCTGGGACCACCCGGTCCAGGGCGTGATCCGGGCCGACGACTCGGTCGAGATCCTGGCCGCGGGCCGTCGTCTGCGGCTGAGAATCACTCCGGGGGAGGCATGCGCCGCACAGGAATGTGAGGTGGCTCTCAGCTGACGGCTTTGTGTGATCTCTACAAGCGGGAAGCCCCCTGAGCAGTCGGAACGGCTGCATGCCTCCGAGGTTCTGTTCAGGGGTACCAGGAAAACGGGCCGGAGACTGTTCGGAGTCGACGGCCCGCTTTCCTCGCCGTGCTTCGTAAGGTCACTACATGACCGTTTTGGATGACGCGCCGGGTGAGCCGACGGACGCACGCGGGCGAGTGGCCGAGCTGCACGAGATCCGTGCGCAGGCGATGGCCGGACCGAGCGAGAAGGCGACCGAGGCGCAGCACGCCAAGGGCAAGCTGACCGCCCGGGAGCGCATCGAGCTGCTCCTCGACGCGGGCTCCTTCCAGGAGGTCGAGCAGTTGCGCCGGCACCGGGCGACCGGGTTCGGCCTGGAGGCCAAGAAGCCGTTCACCGACGGTGTCATCACCGGCTGGGGCACGGTCGAGGGCCGCACGGTCTTCGTGTACGCGCACGACTTCCGGATCTTCGGCGGTGCGCTGGGCGAGGCCCATGCCACGAAGATCCACAAGATCATGGACATGGCCATCGCGGCCGGAGCGCCCCTGGTGTCGCTGAACGACGGCGCCGGCGCCCGTATCCAGGAGGGCGTCTCGGCGCTCGCCGGGTACGGCGGCATCTTCCAGCGCAACACCAAGGCGTCCGGGGTGATCCCGCAGATCTCGGTGATGCTGGGCCCGTGCGCGGGCGGTGCGGCCTACAGTCCGGCGCTGACGGACTTCGTGTTCATGGTCCGTGAGACCTCGCAGATGTTCATCACCGGCCCGGACGTCGTCAAGGCCGTGACGGGCGAGGAGATCACGCAGAACGGGCTGGGCGGCGCCGATGTGCACGCCGAGACCTCGGGCGTGTGCCACTTCGCGTACGACGACGAGGAGACCTGCATCGCCGAGGTGCGCTACCTCCTGTCGATGCTGCCGCAGAACAACCGTGAGAACCCGCCCCGCGTGGAGTCCACGGACGCCGCGGACCGCCGCGGTGACGTCCTGCTCGACCTGGTCCCCGCGGACGGCAACCGGCCCTACGACATGGCCAAGGTCATCGAGGAGATCGTCGACGACGGCGACTACCTGGAGGTCCACGAGCGCTGGGCGCGGAACATCATCTGCGCGCTCGCCCGCCTCGACGGCCAGGTCGTCGGCATCGTGGCCAACCAACCGCAGTCCCTCGCCGGTGTCCTGGACATCGAGGCGAGTGAAAAAGCTGCGCGTTTCGTCCAGATGTGTGACGCTTTTAACATCCCGATCGTCACCTTCCTGGACGTCCCCGGGTTCCTCCCGGGCGTCGACCAGGAGCACGGCGGAATCATCCGGCACGGCGCGAAGCTCCTCTACGCCTACTGCAACGCGACCGTGCCGAGGATCTCGCTGATCCTGCGCAAGGCCTACGGCGGCGCGTACATCGTCATGGACAGCCAGTCCATCGGCGCCGACCTGACCTACGCGTGGCCGACGAACGAGATCGCCGTGATGGGCGCCGAGGGTGCCGCCAACGTCATCTTCCGTCGGCAGATCGCCGACGCCGAGGACCCCGAGGTCATGCGGGCCCGCATGGTCAAGGAGTACAAGTCCGAGCTCATGCACCCGTACTACGCGGCCGAGCGCGGCCTGGTGGACGACGTGATCGACCCGGCGGAGACCCGCGAGGTCCTCATCCGCTCCCTGGCCATGCTCCAGTCCAAGCACGCCGACCTGCCGTCCCGTAAGCACGGCAACCCCCCGCAGTAACCCAGCGGACCCTCCGCGACACCCCTGCGGAAACCTCTCTCACGGAGACTGACACCCATGAACACTCCCGACATCCGCGTCGAGAAGGGCCACGCCGGGCCCGAGGAAGTCGCCGCGATCACCGCGATCCTCCTGGCCCGCGCCGCCGCCCAGCCCACCGAGCCCGACCAGGCCCGCCCCAGGGCCGGCTGGCGCCGCCTGGAGCGCGAGGGCGGCTTCCGCGCCCCGCACAGCTGGCACTGAGAGTTGCAGTACGACGTTGAAGGGCCCCTCGCTTGATGGCGAGGGGCCCTTCAACGTCCCCAGGGGCGCGAGGCTGTATCGATGTGCGGCTCCGCCGCGTGGGCGCGACAAGCCAAAGGGCTGCCCGCAGACGGCAAACAACCGTCAGAGGCAGCCCAGTAGCCGCATGAAGCCCACTTACCGCAGGCGCGCCATCAGCGCGTGCTCCACCAGAGTGATCAGCGCCGACTTCGCGTCCGCCCGGTGCCGCGCGTCCGTGGTGATGATCGGGGTGTCCGGGCCGATCTGGAGGGCCTCGCGCACCTCGTCCGGGTTGTACGGCTGGTTGCCGTCGAAGCCGTTGAGGGCGATGACGAAGGGGAGACCCGAGTTCTCGAAGTAGTCGACGGCGGGGAAGCAGTCGGCGAGACGGCGGGTGTCCACGAGGACGATCGCGCCGATGGCGCCGCGCACGAGGTCGTCCCACATGAACCAGAAGCGGTCCTGGCCCGGCGTACCGAAGAGGTACAGGATCAGGTCCTGGTCCAGGGTGATACGGCCGAAGTCCATGGCCACCGTGGTGGTGGTCTTGTCACCGGTGTGGGTGAGGTCGTCGATGCCCGCGGAAGCGGACGTCATGACGGCCTCGGTGCGCAGCGGGTTGATCTCCGAAACGGCCCCGACGAACGTGGTCTTGCCCACGCCGAAGCCACCCGCCACCACGATCTTCGCTGAAGTGGTGGAGCGGGAAGGACCGCCGCTAGAGCTTGCGAAGTCCACTGAGCACCCTTTCGAGCAGTGTCACGTCTGGCTGGCCGCCGGCGTTCTCGTCGCCGCCGGGCTGATGAATGGCGACCAGGCCCGCCTCCGCCAAGTCGGCGACGAGGATCCTGGCCACGCCGAGAGGAATCGTGAGCAGAGCCGAGACTTCGGCTACCGACTTGATCTCCCGGCAGAGGTTGCAGATCCGCTGATGCTCGGGCAACTGGCCCTGCATCTGGTGCGGCTGCGCGGTGGTGTGCACCAGTGCCTCGATGGCGAGCTGGTAGCGCGGGCGCGTCCGGCCGCCGGTCATGGCGTACGGGCGCACCAAGGGGTTGTTCGACGCCCCTGCGGGCGCCGGCTCAGGGGCGCGGCGCTGCGGCTGCACAGGCTGGATGCGCGGTGCCGACGGCTGGTCGTACGGCGAGGGCCCGGGGCCCTGGGGCGCGTACGGTTGCCGATGGCTCGGTGCGGAGGGGAAGTTGTAACGGTTCGGGTTCTGGGAACCGTCGTTCTGACCCTGGCCAGGGCCGTACGACCAATTACCGGACGATGAACCGCCTGGGGGTGTTGCCACTTTCTCTCCTCCTCCGACTGTGCCGGGCACCGCATCACTGTGGAGCCGCGTCCCGAAACCTTATGGCCTCGGGACGCCAAAACGCACCGTCTGTCTGTTAGTTGAGAAGGCTCCCTTGGAGCTCCGCTCGAAGATCGGGCGTCAGGACCGTACCGGCACGGTCCACCAGAAGCGCCATCTCGTACCCGATGAGACCGATGTCGGCCTCGGGGTGTGCGAGAACCGCGAGCGAGGAACCGTCGGAGACGGACATGATGAAGAGGAATCCCCGCTCCATCTCCACAACCGTCTGGTTCACGCTGCCGCCCTCGAAAATGCGCGAGGCACCAGCGGTCAGCGAGGTCAGCCCGGAGGCGACGGCCGCAAGCTGGTCGGCGCGGTCACGTGGAAAACCCTCGGACATCGCCAGAAGGAGTCCGTCGGCGGAGACCACCACCGTGTGAGACACCCCGGGGGTGTTGTCCACGAAATTGGTGATCAACCAGTTCAGGTTCTGTGCCGCCTGGCTCATCGGGCTCACACTAACGCTCCTGGTTGTAGGTGCTGTCAGGACCGAAGCCCTGACCGTTCGTTTCACTGCTTGCGCTACGGCCCCGCTCGACACCGCGACGCAGGTTGCTCAACCTGCCCCGCACGTCCTCGGGAGCGCGGGAGACCTGTGGGCCGCCCTGGGGGGTGGTCTCGGCGGCACCCTCGACCAGATTGGCCTTGGGCACCCGCCTCGGCAGACCGGAGGAGGTGACCCCGCCCGCCTTGGGCTTCTTGAGTGCCGAAGCCTGCTGCCAGCGCTCGTCGTTGGCCGAGCGCCAGTCACCGTTGCCGTTGCTCTCCGGTGCGGAGGCCGGCGGTTCCTGGGCCACGTGCCGCGAACCGAACATGTCGGTCGTGGTGCCCGTGCCGTTCGTTCCGTTCGCACGGGCCGCGCCGTTCGCTCCGCCCCCGCCGGATCCACGGCGGGGAAGCCCCGCCTCGGTCAGGTCGTGAGCGGCCGACGGGGCCGGACCCGGACGGTCGAAGCCTACGTGCTCGCGCTCACCGACGTCAGCGGCCTGCACGGATTCCGCTTCGGGAGCGTACTGGCCCTGGTACCCGTTCTGGTACCCGTCCTGCTGCGGCCAGTCGTCCTGGTAGCGCCGCTCCTCGAAGGCCGGGATGGACTCCGGTACGGACGAGGGGGCGGCCTGGGCCGACTCCGCGTACGCGGGCTCGGGGTAGCCGCCGTTCGGCGAGAAGGCGTCGTTCTGCGGCACACCGCCGTTGGGCGCGTAGTACTGCTCGTCGTACGACGCCTGCTGCGGCTCCTCGTACGTGGCGTGCTGCGGCTCGGCGTACGCCGACTGCTGCTGCTCCTCGTACCCGGCGGGCTGCTGGAAGCCGCCGCGGCCGTTGTCGTAGGCGGCCTGCTGCGCGTCGAAGTCCTCGACGTACGACGGGGCCGCGGGGCCCTCCAGGGACGGCTGGCCGTGCTGGGCCTCCAGCGCCGCGCGGCGCTCCTCACGCATGAGGGAGCGGCCTACGGGGTCCAGCTCGCGTATGTCGTCCGGGACCTCGGTGTAGCGGCTGTCGTCGAAGCCGAGCTCGGCGGCCGTACGCATCGGCAGACCGCTGTTGAAGTCCTCGCCCTGGTAGCCCTGCTCCGGGATGATCTGCGAGACGGTGAACTCGTCGTGGGACGGCGCCTGCTGCTCGCCGCCACCGCCGTGCGTGATCGCGTCCGGCAGCATGACCAGCGAGGTCGTACCGGCCTGCTCGCCCGAGGGACGCAGCTGGACGCGGATGCCGTGCCGGTCGGACAGCCGGCCGACCACGAACAGGCCCATGCGCTGCGAGATCGCGGCGTCCACGGTCGGCGGGTTGGCCAGCTTGTGGTTGATGTCCGCGAAGTCCTCGGCGGTGAGGCCGATGCCCTTGTCGTGGATCTCGATCATCACGCGGCCGTCGGGGAGACGGGTCGCGGTGACGCGGACCTTGGTCTGCGGGGAGGAGAACGTGGTGGCGTTCTCCAGCAGCTCGGCCAGCAGATGCACGAGGTCGGTCACGGCACGGCCGTGGATCTCGGCCTCCGGGACGCCGGAGAGCTCGATGCGCTCGTACTGCTCCACCTCCGAGGAGGCGGCGCGCAGCACGTCGACCATCGGGACCGGCTGGTCCCAGCGGCGGCCGGGCTCCTCGCCGGCGAGGACCAGGAGGTTCTCGCCGTTGCGGCGCATACGGGTCGCGAGGTGGTCCAGGCGGAAGAGGTTCTCCAGCTGGTCCGGGTCGGCCTCGTTGTTCTCCAGGTCGGTGATGAGGGTCAGCTGGCCCTCGATCAGGGACTGGTTGCGGCGCGAGAGGTTGGTGAAGATCGCGTTGATGTTGCCCCGCAGGAGAGCCTGCTCGGCGGCGAGCCGGACGGCCTCGCGGTGGACCTGGTCGAAGGCGCGGGCGACTTCGCCGATCTCGTCGGTCGAGGTGATCGGGATCGGCGTGACCCGGGTGTCGACCCGGCCGGGGTCGGTACGGGAGAGCTGGTCGACCAGCATCGGCAGGCGCTGCTCGGCGATACCGAAGGCGGCGTTGCGCAGCTGGCGCATCGAGCGGGACATCTGGCGGGCCACCATGCCGGCCAGGATGAACGCGGCGAGCAGGGCGACCACGACGGCGGCACCGGTGATGAAGGCGTCCCGCTGGGCGTCGTCGGCGATGCTGGCGGCCTCGTCCACGGCCTTGTCGGCCATGTCGGACTCGATCGTCCGGTAGACCTTGTACTTGAGGGTGTTGACCGCCCACCAGTTCTCGGCGGTGACGCCCTTCGCGGCGATCAGGTCACGCTCGGACTTGTCGGTGGAGGGCAGCGCGCCGATGGCCTTGACCATGTCGACCGGGTCGGCGGGCGGCGCCACGTAGTTCGCGTTGGCCTGCTTGGCCTGCTTGGCCATCGCGGCGCCGTCGGCCGTTGCCTGCTTCTGCAGGGTGTCCAGCTTCTGGGCGTCGGCCTCGGTGCCACCACCGATGTACTCCTCGATGGCGATGCCCTCGAGGTAGGCGTACGAGGTGAGCGCGGTGCGCTGGGCGGCGAAGCTCTTGGCGTCGGTGCCCGGCTTGATCAGCAGGTGCATGCCGATGGAGCGCTCGAGCGACAGCGAGGCCTTGGTCAGCGCGATGGCGTAGACGGTACGGCCGTAGCTGGTGATGTTTCCGGTGCCGAGACCGAGCTCGTTGGAGAACTCCATCAGGGGGTGCGCGACCTGGACGTAGCCCTCTTCGGTCTTCACGCCCGAGAGCTTCGAGGTGTACGCGGCGGCGCGCAGCTGCTGGAGCTTCGGCTCCTCCTCGCGGAAGATCTGGAGGCGCCGCTGGAGGCCCGTCGTCTGCGGCATGTTCTGCGCGGCCTCGTCGAAGGCGTCGGCGGCGGTGTCCGTGGCCTTGCGGGCGGCGACGACCGTCTTGTCCTCCTCGCCCAGGCCCTGGAGCAGCGGGGCGGCGGTGGAGTCGCGCTCGTTGTAGAGGGCGTCGCCGTAGGTCAGGGCGGCCCGGACCAGACGCGCGGTCTTCTCCGCGTCCTCGGCCTGCTGCCAGGTGTCGATCGAGCTCTTCACCTGGAAGCCGCCCATGACGAGGCCGACCAGCACGGGTATGAGCAGGATCGCGTTCAGCCGCGTCGGCACGCGCCAGTTGCGCGGGGAGAGACGGCCGCCGCTCGGAGCGGGTGCGGCCGTCGGTTCAGAACCGGGCACAGGGGCGGGCGCCGCTCCGCGCGGCGGCGGGGTGAAGTTGCCCCGGGCCGACGGCTCGGGACCGTTCTTGCTTCGCCTCACTCGACCAACAACCTTCCGGCGGGGTCGGCACCAACGTTGTGCCGCAGTCTCTCAGAGCCCAGTACGCCATCGACTAGTGAGTACGTCTTTGACTATTGGGCAGTTCAGGCATTCCAGCATGGCGGCCTACGGTCCTCCAAACATGGGAGGGCGGGGATTCGGAGTGATGTAAGCCCTAGATAAAACGGTCATAAAGAGCGAGCCCCGTCAAATGACGGGGCTTTCGTGAGCGCAGCGAGACCGGTTGACAACGACGCGTGGCCGTACCACCCGATTCCTCTGCCGAAACGTTATGAACACCAGGGCCGACCGTGTCAAAGGACACAGCCGGCTCCGGGGCGTCTACGACAACTTCCGTACGGCACGGATGATTTGAGTGCTACCGCAGCCGTGCCATAAGGGCGTGCTCGACCAGCGTGATCAGCGCACTCTTCGCATCCGAGCGATGCCGGGCGTCCGTCGTGATGATCGGGGTGTCCGGACCGATCTGGAGGGCCTCGCGGACCTCCTCGGGTGCGTAGGGCTGGTGTCCCTCGAAGCCGTTGAGCGCGACGACGAAGGGAAGGCCGCTGTTCTCGAAGTAGTCGACCGCGGGGAAGCAGTCGGCGAGACGGCGGGTGTCCACCAGCACGATCGCGCCGATGGCACCGCGCACCAGGTCGTCCCACATGAACCAGAAGCGGTCCTGGCCCGGCGTACCGAAGAGGTACAGGATCAGGTCCTGGTCCAGGGTGATACGGCCGAAGTCCATGGCCACCGTGGTGGTCGTCTTGCCCCCGGTGTGCGTGAGGTCGTCGATGCCCGCGGAAGCGGACGTCATGACGGCCTCGGTGCGCAGCGGGTTGATCTCGGAGACGGCGCCCACGAACGTGGTCTTGCCGACGCCGAAGCCGCCGGCCACCACGATCTTTGCGGAGGTGGTCGCCCGACCTCCGTCAGAGCTTGCGAAGTCCACTGAGCACCCTTTCGAGCAGTGTCACGTCCGGAGCGCCGGTGCTCTCGTCGCCGCCCGGCTGGTGGATGGCGACGAGACCCGCCTCGGCGAGGTCCGCGACGAGGATGCGGGCCACACCGAGCGGCATGGCCAGAAGCGCCGACACCTCGGCCACCGACTTCACCTCACGGCAAAGGTGGCAGATGCGCTGGTGCTCGGGGAGCAGGCCCATCAGTGCCGCAGGGTCGGCCGTCGTGCTGATCAGGGCCTCTATGGCGAGCTGGTAGCGCGGCCGGGTCCGGCCGCCGGTCATCGCGTACGGACGTACCAGCGGCTGGTCGCCCTCATCCTCGTACGGCTCCGCGTACGGATCATGAGAGGCGGTGGGCGGGGTCATGAATCCTCCGGGCGGGACAGCAAGTCGGTCAGTCAAGCCGTCTGACATGGCCGGTGGGGGGATTGTGGCGGCCGGACGGTGATTTGGTGAGACAGGTGGATCCGGGGCCGGTCAGTGAAGCAGACTGCCCTGTAGTTCGGCGCGGAGATCCGGCGTGAGAACCGCACCCGCGCGGTCGACGAGCAGGGCCATCTCGTAGCCCACCAGACCGATGTCGCACTCGGGGTGCGCGAGCACGGCCAGGGACGAGCCGTCCGAGACGGACATCAGGAACAGGAAACCCCGTTCCATCTCGACGACCGTCTGTGCCACGTTGCCGCCCTCGAAGATCCGGGAGGCCCCGGCCGTCAGTGAGGTGAGACCCGACGCGACGGCCGCCAGCTGGTCGGCACGGTCGCGCGGGAAACCCTCGGACATCGCCAGCAGAAGGCCGTCGGCGGACACGACGACGGTGTGGGACACCCCGGGGGTGTTGTCCACGAAGTTGGTGATCAACCAGTTGAGGTTCTGTGCCGCCTGGCTCATCGGGCTCAACTAACGCTCCTGCTGGTGAGTGGGGCTCGGGAAGCTGCCCGTCTGGCCTGTGCCGGCCTGACGACCTTGCGCGATACCCCGACGGAGATTGGTCAGACGGCCACGTACGTCATCAGGCGCACGCGAGACCGCCGGACCGGATTGGTGCTGTTGCTGCTGAGCCGTGCCCGGGACGAGGTTCGCCCGGGGCACCCGGCGCGGCAGGCCGGAGGTGGTGACACCGCCCGCGGCCGGCTGCCGGACCCGCTCGGCCTGCCGGACGAGGTCGTCGTTCGGCGAGCTGCGCCAGGAGGCGTTGGCCGCGGTCCGCTGAGGAGCGGACGCGGGGGCTGCGGGAGCCGCGGGAGTCTGCGGCTGCTGCGGGGCCTGGGCATTGCCGCCCTGGTCCTGCTGACCCTGCTGACCGTGGAACCAGTTGGTCTCCAGGGTGTCGTACAGCGGCGTCCGTCCGTCGCCTGCACCCGTCGCCGGCGGCAGTGCCTCGGGCTCCTGACGGGCGGGACGCGGCGGACGCGGCGGGATCGGGGGACGCGGGACGGCGAAGTCGGCCGGACCACGTCCGCCGTTCGCCTGCGGCCGCTCGAACTGGCCGGTGGAGCCGTCCTGGCCCGGCATCGGGAACTGGCCCGTGGAGCCGTTGTCGTACCCCTGCGGAGCCGTGAACTGGCCCGTCGCCGAGGGGCTGTTCTGCCCCGGGGTGCCGTAGACGTCAGGGCGGACGAACGAACCCGTGCCGTTCTGCGTCGCGTCGTAGTCGGCGCGGGCGAACTGGCCGGTGTTCTGCGGGGCGTCGAAGGCGGCGCCGGGACCCTGCGAGGTGCCGGGGCGGGCGAACTGGCCCGTGTTCTGCGGGGCGTCGAAGTCCGGGCGGGCGAACTCGGAGGTGGCGCCGGGACCCTGGCGGCCGTCGGACCGGGGGATCGCGGGCATCTCCGTGGTCGCGCCCGGGCCCTGCCGGTCGTCGATCCGCGGCATGCGGGACGTCTGCGAGGGGTCCTGCTCGTCATGGCCGCGCGGGGTGTCGAGCGAGGCGTGCGAGATCTGCGGCTGCGCGTTCTCGTCGCTCCAGCTGGGCGTCCGGGGCTGCTGGGCGTTGCCGCCGGGCAGCTCGGCCCGCGGACCGCCACGGCCCGGGAGCTGACGTCCACGGCGACGGCCCTGCTGCTCGTTGCCCGAGTTGCCCGCGGGAGCGGACTGCTGCGGCGGAACGGGACCGCGGCTGCCACCGAAGGCATCCTGCGGCGCGGAGGTACCCGCGGCCTGCAGGCCCTGCGGAGCACCCGGCGCCTGACCGCCGAACGCGGCGCCCGCACCGGCCGGGGCGGGCCGGCCCTGCGGAGGAGCCGAGGGGGCCTGGGGTCCGCGCGCGCCGCCCGGCGCACCCGGACGACCGCCGTTGCCCGTACCCGGGAGCGCGGCCCGCGGCCCCTGACCGGGGTTGAGCCGGCCACCGGGCTGGGCGCCGGCCCCGAGGGCACCGCCACCGAGGGGCGCGCCCGCACCGAGCGGGCCGCCCTGCTGACCGGGGCCACGACGGGCCGCGGCCATACCGGCGGCCGCCTGTGCGGCGGACGGGGCGCCGGCACCCTGGCCGGGCTTGGGCTGCGGCTTCTTGCCGCCCTGGGCGACGTCGACGGGCAGCATGACCAGCGCGGTCGTACCACCGGAGTCGGACGGGCGCAGCTGGATGCGGATGCCGTGGCGCTGCGACAGCCGGCCGACCACGAACAGACCCATGCGTCGGGAGACCGAGACGTCCACGGTGGGCGGCGAGGCGAGCCGCTCGTTGATCGCCGCGAGGTCCTCGGGGGAGAGGCCGATACCCGTGTCGTGGATCTCGATCAGGACGCGGCCGTCGGGCAGCGCGTGACCGGTGACCTTGACCTTGGTCTGCGGCGAGGAGAAGGAGGTCGCGTTCTCGAGCAGCTCGGCGAGGAGGTGCACGAGGTCGTTGACGACGCGGCCGGCGACTTCGGTGGTCGGCACCGAGGCCAGCTCGATGCGCTCGTACTGCTCCACCTCGGAGGCGGCGGCGCGGAGCACGTCGACCAGCGGGACCGGGCGGGTCCAGCGGCGGCCGGGCTCTTCACCCGCGAGGACCAGGAGGTTCTCACCGTTACGACGCATGCGGGTCGCGAGGTGGTCGAGCTTGAAGAGCGACGACAGCTGATCGGGATCGGCCTCACGCGACTCCAGCTCGGAAATGAGCGAGAGCTGACGCTGGATGAGGCCCTGGGAGCGGCGCGAGAGGTTGGTGAACATCGCGTTGACGTTGCCCCGCAGAAGGGCCTGCTCGGCGGCGAGGCGGACCGCCTCGCGGTGCACGTCGTCGAAGGCCGCGGCCACTCGGCCGATCTCGTCCCGGGAGTGCACACCGACCGACTCCACGGACGTGTCGACGTCCTGCGGGTCGGACTCGGACAGCGCCTTGACCAGCTCGGGCAGACGGTCCTGGGCGACCTTGGTGGCGGTCTCCTCCAGGCGGCGCAGCGAGCGGATCATGGACCGGGCCACGACGAAGGCGCCGACGAGCGAGATGCCGAGCACGAGCAGGATCAGCGCACCGGAGATGATGGCTTCCTGCTCCGACTCGTTGCGCAGCTCGCGGGCCTTCTGCTCCATCTCGTCGAGGAGCGTCTTCTCGATCTTGCCCATCTGGTCGATCTTGGCCGAGCTGTCGTCCACCCAGTCCTTGTACGACCGCTTGTCCAGGTTCTCCAGACCGTCCGGGGCGAACGCACGGCTGGCGTAGGTGTCGGCCGCCTGGATGGTCGAGTTGTTGTCGCTGATGGGCTCCAGGAGCTCCACGGCACCGGTCTTGCCGTAGATGGACTGGAAACTCTTGATGTCGGCGCTTTCGTTGGTGAGCGCCGACTGGGCGTAGAGACGGTCGTTCTCGGAGAGGTCGCCGAACGTCGTCTTGTTCTGGGGCAGGGCCGCCGCCAGGACCGCGCGCTGCACGGAGGAGTACTCCTTGGCGGCGGAGAAGGCCGCCAGGGCACGAGTGCGCTGGATCATGTCGGGGTTGCTGCTGGCCTGCGCCATGTCGCGGGACAGGTCGAGGAGTTGCGTGACGAGGCGGTGGTAGGACTCCACCGTCTGGGTGGAGTTGCCCTTCTGCTCGTACGCGGTGTTACGGATCTTCTCGATGTCGCGCAGGCTGCTGACCAGGAGCACCACGTTCTCGCGGACGCCCTGGAGGCCGCTGCCCTCGGTGTCGATCTCCTCCGAGGAGTCGACGAAGTCCTCAAGAGCGCGGTCCGTCTTGTCCCGCAGTCCCTTGATCGTGTACTGGTCCGAGCTGGAGCCGTGCGCCAGCGGACCGGCGGACAGGTCGCGCTCCCTCTGGAGAGCGTCGGCCAGCGCGGTCGCCTGCTTGGTCATGTCCGTCAGCAGCTTCATGTTCTCGAGCTGCTGGATGTCGTCCATGTTGTCGCTGATGCGCAGGGCGCCCAGCGAGGTGGCCGCGACCACGGGCAGCGCGAGCAGCGACACCAGGCGCGTGGAGATACGCCAGTTGCGCAGAGCTATTCGCGAGCCGGGGCCGGTCGGGGCCTTCGGCGCCTTCACCGTCGGGGCGGCGGGGTTCGCGGGTCCGGAAGACGGCGCGCCGGGTCGACCGGAGCGCTCGCCCCCGTCGCCGGTCGGGGCCGCCAGGCCCGGGTTCTGGGCGTGCTGGGGCGCGGAACCGCCATTCATGGGGCCAGTCCCGCCGTGCGGCTCCGGCTCCGCCGAAGCGCTGCCATCCCTCTTGAAACGTCCCTGCACTAGCGTCGCAACCTCTGGACCAGGCGCCTCTCCGGTTGAACGGAAAGGCACGGTGTCGGCGTACTAGGGGGCGTCCTGAATTACGCCCCCCGATGGTCGTCAGTGACCGGCGCTGGCTCCCCCTTACTCGCCGCCACCCGGCGCGCGTTGCGCCCCCTGTGCGCCGGCTCGTTCCTGCGGCGGTTCCGTGAGATTCCAGCACAGTGCCGGATCTCCAACAAGGGCCGTAGGCCAGGCTGTGACTTCCGTGACAGCACGTGAGGGACGCGTCACGAGACGTAGAAGGTGATCCGCTGAAAACCGGACGTACCCGAACGGATCCCTTGCGTGACAAGGGTGTCCCAGTCGCCATGATCAGGAGCGGAATGGTGGCTTCAGGGGGTCAATGTCCGTTTCGTTGGGGTGACGTGCGGGCCTGAATTGACCGCTTTGCGTCTCACCCCGTGAGCAAACTCACATGCGGATCATGGGGTCTTCACGCCTTCGGAGGGGAATCGCATGTTTAGCCTGACGCTTTACATGACGTAACACTTTGACAACCTGCGCCTGCTCGGGGCCCCTTGGGGCCGGCCTGGCGCCCGAAGACGACAAGGTCTCGTACAACCGTGAAGACGACGATGATGTTCCGCAACATAGCCAACCCGCGGCGCACGACGCTGGCGCACCTCGAGGACGCCGACGACCTGCAGACCCCGGAGCTCCCGGAGCACTCCGTCGACCTCCCGGCCCAGACCGCCAACCCGCGCCGCACGATCCTGATGGACGTCCCGGTCGCCGCCTCCGCCGAGTAGATCACGCTCGCTCGTACGACCATCGGGCGCCCGCCGTAATGCGCGAGGCGCCGGCCCCTGCCGCGTTAGCCTGGAGCGTCAGACTCCAGACGGCTCAAGTGAGGGGCGCAAGGATCCCGTGCGCATCGCCAGATTCTCCATCGACGGGAACGTCGCCTTCGGCGCGGTCGAGGGCGACAAGCCTGACGAGCTCGTCCTCGACATCATCAAGGGCATCCCGTTCGCGGACTTCGAGCTCTCCGGTACGAAGGTCCCGCTGGCCCCTTCCAATTCCAAAGCAAGGGTTCGGCTGCTGCCGCCGGTGCTCCCCAACAAGGTCGTGGCCTACGGCCGCAACTACGCCGAGCACGCGCGGGAACTGGGCAACGAGGTCCCCGACGCCCCGTTCGCCTTCTTCAAGCCGTCCACCTCGGTGATCGGCTCCGGCGACGAGATCCAGTACCCGTCCTTCTCCCAGGAACTCCACCACGAGGCCGAGCTGGCCGTGGTCATCGGCCGGATGTGCCGCGAGGTCCCGCGTGAGCGTGTCAAGGACGTCATCCTCGGCTACACCTGCGCCAACGACGTCACCGCCCGCGACGTCCAGAAGCGCGAGAAGCAGTGGGCCCGGGCCAAGGGCTTCGACACCTCCTGCCCGCTCGGCCCCTGGGTGGAGACCGACCTCGACCCGAGCGACCTCACGATCCAGCTCACGGTCAACGGCCAACAGCGACAGCTCGGCCGCACCAGCGAGATGATCCACCCGATCGAGGATCTGATCGTCAACATCTCCGAGGCCATGACGCTGCTCCCCGGCGACGTGATCCTCACGGGCACCCCGGCAGGCGTCGGACCGCTCACCGTCGGCGACGAGGTCGCCGTCACCATCGAAGGCATCGGCACTCTCACCAACAAGGTTGTCAAGCGTGGCTAGCGCACCCGTCCGCGTACGTTTCTGCCCCTCGCCCACCGGTAACCCCCATGTGGGCCTGGTCCGCACCGCCCTGTTCAACTGGGCGTTCGCCAAGCACCACCAGGGCACGCTCGTCTTCCGCATCGAGGACACCGACGCGGCCCGCGACTCCGAGGAGTCCTACGGCCAGCTGCTCGACTCGATGCGCTGGCTGGGCTTCGACTGGGACGAGGGCCCCGAGATCGGCGGCCCGCACGCGCCGTACCGCCAGTCGCAGCGCATGGACCTCTACAAGGAGGTCGCGCAGAAGCTCCTGGACGGCGGGTACGCCTACCGCTGCTACTGCTCCCAGACCGAGCTGGACGAGCGCCGCGAGGCGGCCCGCGCGGCCGGCAGGCCCTCCGGCTACGACGGCCACTGCCGCGAGCTGACCGAGGAGCAGGTCGCCGCGTACGTCGCCGAGGGCCGCGAGCCCATCGTCCGCTTCCGGATGCCCGACGAGACGATCACCTTCACGGACCTGGTCCGCGGCGAGCTGACGTTCACCCCGGAGAACGTGCCGGACTACGGCATCGTGCGCGCGAACGGCGCCCCGCTGTACACCCTCGTCAACCCGGTCGACGACGCCCTGATGGAGATCACCCACGTCCTGCGCGGCGAGGACCTGCTCTCCTCCACCCCGCGCCAGATCGCCCTGTACAAGGCGCTGACCGAGCTGGGCATCGCCAAGCGGACCCCGTCCTTCGGCCACCTGCCGTACGTGATGGGCGAGGGCAACAAGAAGCTCTCCAAGCGCGACCCGGAGTCCTCGCTCAACCTGTACCGCGAGCGCGGCTTCCTGCCCGAGGGCCTGCTCAACTACCTTTCCCTCCTCGGCTGGTCGCTCTCGGCCGACCAGGACATCTTCACGATGGACGAGATGGTCGCGGCCTTCGACATCGCCGACGTCCAGCCCAACCCGGCCCGCTTCGACCTCAAGAAGTGCGAGTCGATCAACGGCGACCACATCCGCCTGCTGGACGTGAAGGACTTCACCGAGCGCTGCGCCCCCTGGCTGAAGGCCCCGTTCGCCCCCTGGGCGCCGGAGGACTTCGACGAGTCGAAGTGGCACGCGATCGCCCCGCACGCCCAGACCCGGCTGAAGGTCCTCTCGGAGATCACGGACAACGTCGACTTCCTGTTCCTGGCGGAGCCGGTCTTCGACGAGGCGAGCTGGACGAAGGCGATGAAGGAGGGCAGCGACGCCCTCCTGACGACCGCCCGCGAGAAGCTGGAGTCGGCGGACTGGAACTCCGCGGAATCCCTCAAGGAGGCCGTCCTGACGGCGGGCGAGGCCCACGGCCTCAAGCTCGGCAAGGCCCAGGCCCCGGTCCGGGTCGCCGTCACCGGCCGCACCGTCGGTCTGCCCCTCTTCGAGTCCCTGGAAGTACTGGGCAAGGAGACGACCCTGGCCCGCATCGACGCGGCCCTGGCGAAGCTCGCGGCGTAACGCACACACGTGTGAAGGGGCGGTACCCGGAAGTCCGGGTACCGCCCCTTCACACATATGTCATTGGGCGTCTGCTTCGTCGATGAGGTACGCGCTCTCGTCGAAGATCCAGACCACAACGACGACCATGATCGCGCCAGCCACCACGTACTCCAACATCACGCCGGGAGCTACGTACGCTTTGCGCAGATTATCGTCTGGGCCCAGTGGCGCGGTCGAGTGCTTCCGGTACGGGTCACGCGCCAGTATCCGCATGGCCCGGTCCAGGTGCGCCTGACGTGAAGGGGGCAGGCTGTCGTAGGCCGCGCGGGCCTCGACGGTGAACTGGATGCGGTACTCGCCCATGGCCCCAGTGTGCCAGTCGAAGCCCTTCGTCGTATCGGCCCCGCAAGCCCGACCCCCGGGTTACCGTCGGACCATGAGCATCCGTGCCGTGGTCTGGGACGTCGACGACACCCTCTTCGACTACACCGGTGCCGACCGCGCCGGGATGCGCCTGCACCTCGCGGCCGAGGGGCTGTTGGAGGCGTACGAGAGCGTCGAGCAGGCCATCGTGAGCTGGCGGGAGATCACCGACGTCCAGTGGGCGCGGTTCTCGGCGGGGGAGGTCGACTTCCAGGGGCAGCGCCGGGACCGGGTGCGGGTCTTCCTGGGCGAGGCGCTGAGCGACGCGGAGGCCGACGCCTGGTTCCAGCGGTACGTCGCCCACTATGAGACGGTCTGGGCCCTCTTCCCGGACGTCCTGCCCGTCCTCGACGCCCTCGCCACCAGTCACCGGCACGCGGTGCTCTCCAACTCCAGCATCCATGTCCAGGACCGCAAGCTGCGCGCCCTCGGCGTGTACGACCGCTTCGAGGCCGTCCTCTGCGCCGCCGAACTCGGCGTCTCCAAGCCGGAGCCCGGTGCCTTCCACGCGGCCTGCGAGGTCCTTGAACTCGCCCCGGAGCAGGTGGCGTACGTCGGTGACCACCCGGAGATCGACGGACGCGGTGCCGCCGAGGCCGGCCTGCGCTCCTTCTGGATCGATCGTGACGGTGTGTACGCGACCGGCGGCGCCCCCGTCGGCCCGCACCGGATCGCCACCCTCGCCGAACTCCCCGCGCTCCTCGGCGCGGATACCCGTTTTGGAGCCCCGTCCACCTTCGGGTAATGTTCTTCCTGCGCCGCCGGAGAGCGGGCCGAAAGGCCGGAACCGACGGGGCGAACTAGAACAAAAACCCCTTCGGGGCTTGCGTTCCAGTGGCCTATGGTGTAATTGGCAGCACGACTGATTCTGGTTCAGTTAGTCTTGGTTCGAGTCCAGGTAGGCCAGCTCGCAGAGCTCATCTGCAGGCGGAGATCAACTCCGCGAAGCCCCCGTTGTGTAGCGGCCTAGCACGCTGCCCTCTCAAGGCAGTAGCGCCGGTTCGAATCCGGTCGGGGGTACAGATCCTTCCCGCGAGGATGGTCAGGGTAGCTCCCGCCAATCTTGATGCAGGATCGCTAGGGCCCCCGTTGTGTAGCGGCCTAGCACGCCGCCCTCTCAAGGCGGTAGCGCCGGTTCGAATCCGGTCGGGGGTACGCAAAGGTTTAAACCTTATTGGTCTATGGTGTAATTGGCAACACTACGGTTTCTGGTACCGTCATTCTTGGTTCGAGTCCAGGTAGACCAGCTCGGACCTGCGGCGTTCTAAGTTGAACGCATGCAGGATCGCTAGGGCCCCCGTTGTGTAGCGGCCTAGCACGCCGCCCTCTCAAGGCGGTAGCGCCGGTTCGAATCCGGTCGGGGGTACGCACAGGGAAAGCCCTCCACCTCGGTGGGGGGCTTTCGCCGTTCCCGGCGTCCTACTCGTAGCCGTACCTCCGCGTCGACTCCTCCTCCTGCGCCAGCCGGTGCAGCGCCTGGAGCATCGGCTCGACGAGCACCACGCCCAGCACCGCGACCTCCGCCTTCTCGGCCTCCGAGACATGCGACTCCATGAACTCCATGTCCAGTTCGGCCACTTGGTGCATGAGCCGGGCGTAGGGCACGAGGGTCTCGGGGTCCCAGTCGTAGCCGAGGCGGCGCAGCGCGGCCGTCGCCACCACGAGGGAGCGGAAAGCGGGCGAGACCGTCGTCATGGCCTGGGCGTTGGACCACCCCAGCGTCCGGAGCAGCTCCTCCATCGCGACCCGGGCCCCCCGCACGAACTCGTCGTCCGCGGCCGGCTCCGGCACCTGCGGCATGGCCCAGACCGCCGCGCCCAGCCGCATCGCACGGGGCAGGGACTCGTCGTCGACATGTCCGAGCACCTCCCGGACCGTCGCCACCGGCACCCGGCCGACCTGGATCATCGCGCGGATCAGCTTCAGCCGGCGCAGGTGCTCCTCGTCGTACTCGGCCGTCGTCGTGTTGATCTGGCGGCCGGGCGCCAACAGCCCTTCGCGCAGGTAGTACTTGATCGTCGCGGTGGACACCCCACTGCGCTCGCTCAGTTCGGCCAGCCGCATGCCTTGCGCCCTTCATTGGGGAGTGCCACTATCCAAGCATCACTCGGAAGGATAGTGCCGCTGTCCGACAGGGGAAACGGGGGCTCGTCATGTTCGCCAAGCCGGTACCGGGTCGCACCACCGCCGACACCGAGGGCGATGTGGTCGTCCTGCTGATCGGCATGCGCATCAACCACTTCTGGGCCGTGCACCACTGGTTCCCGGTGCTGCTGGCCATGCCGCGGATGCTGCGCGAGCTGGGGAAGGCGCCCGAGCGGGGACTGCTCGGCCATGTCCTGCTGACAGCCAACCCGCGGACGTACTACGTCGTCCAGTACTGGGAGTCCAAGGAGAAGCTCTACGCCTACGCGCAGGCACCGGACATGTTCCACCGCCGGGCGTGGGCGATCATCAACCGCAAGGAGAAGGCGGGGAAGGCCAGGCAGCACGTCGGGCTGTGGCACGAGACCTATGTCGTGCCCGAGGGGTCGTACGAGTCGATCTACGCCGACATGCCCGCCTTCGGACTGGCGGCGGCGCACGGTCAGGTGCCGCTGGAGCGGCGGGGGCGTACCGGCAAGGACCGCTTCGCGCACCGGTCGGCGAAGGCGAAGGTGGCCGAAGAAGCCACATGACGGGGGACCGGGGGACGGGGAGGGCCTGCCGCGGCGTTGGGGCGGGCCCTCCCCGTTGTGATGTCCCGGGCTCGTCAGCCGGTGCGGCGCAGGGCCTCGGAGAGGCGGGAGGCGGCGTCGATGACCGCCTGGGCGTGCATACGGCCCGGGTGGCGCGTCAGGCGCTCGATGGGGCCGGAGACCGAGACGGCGGCCACGACACGGTTGGAGGGGCCGCGTACCGGCGCGGAGACGGAGGCCACCCCCGGCTCGCGCTCGCCGATGGACTGGGCCCAGCCCCGGCGTCGTACGCCCGAGAGCGCGGTGGCCGTGAAACGGGCGCCCTGGAGGCCGCGGTGGAGGCGCTCGGGCTCCTCCCAGGCCATCAGGATCTGGGCCGAGGAGCCGGCCTTCATCGTGAGCGTCGAACCGACCGGGACGGTGTCCCGAAGGCCGGACAGCCGCTCCGCCGCGGCGACGCAGATGCGCATGTCGCCCTGGCGGCGGTAGAGCTGCGCGCTCTCGCCCGTGATGTCACGGAGATGCGTGAGCACCGGGCCCGCGGTGGCGAGGAGGCGGTCCTCGCCCGCGGCCGCGGCCAGCTCCGCCAGCCGAGGGCCGAGAATGAAACGGCCCTGCATGTCGCGCGCCACCATACGGTGGTGTTCCAAGGCCACGGCCAGCCGGTGGGCCGTGGGTCGTGCCAGTCCGGTGGCCGCCACAAGACCCGCGAGGGTGGCCGGACCGGACTCCAGGGCGCTGAGGACAAGGGCTGCCTTGTCCAGAACGCCGACGCCGCTACTGTTGTCCATGAAACGATACTCACGTCTCACTCTGTGAAACGCAAGTTCCTTTTTTCGTGAGACGCGCAACCCTTGGATACACAGCGGCCCGCGGACCAACGGGCCTGGTGGCGGCTGCCCGGGAAACCAGGGGGTGCGGGCGCCGCTTCCTGAAGATCTCTAGTTGGGCCGGCGCACCATTTGCCGGCCGGAGGGAAAGCGATGGGTAGGACACTCGCGGAGAAGGTCTGGGACGACCATGTCGTCCGGCGCGCCGAGGGCGAGCCCGACCTCCTCTTCATCGATCTGCACCTGCTGCACGAAGTGACCAGCCCGCAGGCCTTCGACGGCCTCCGCAAGAGCGGTCGCCCGGTGCGCAGGCTCGACCTGACCATCGCCACCGAGGACCACAACACCCCGACCCTCGACATCGACAAGCCCATCGCCGACCCGGTCTCCCGTGTCCAGCTGGAGACGCTGCGCAAGAACGCCGCCGAGTTCGGTGTGCGCCTGCACTCGCTGGGCGACGTCGAGCAGGGTGTCGTCCACGTCGTGGGCCCGCAGCTGGGTCTGACCCAGCCCGGTATGACGGTCGTCTGCGGCGACTCCCACACCTCCACGCACGGCGCCTTCGGCGGTCTGGCGTTCGGCATCGGCACCTCCCAGGTGGAGCACGTGCTGGCCACCCAGACGCTGCCGCTGGTCCGTCCGAAGACCATGGCCATCACGGTCGACGGCGAACTGCCCGACGGCGTCACCGCCAAGGACCTGATCCTGGCGATCATCGCCCGCATCGGCACCGGCGGCGGCCAGGGCTACGTCCTGGAGTACCGCGGCTCCGCCATCGAGAAGCTCTCGATGGAGGCCCGGATGACCATCTGCAACATGTCGATCGAGGCCGGCGCCCGCGCGGGCATGATCGCTCCCGACCAGACCACCTTCGACTACCTCGAGGGCCGGGTGCACGCACCCAAGGGCGAGGACTGGGACGCGGCCGTCGCGTACTGGAAGACGCTGAAGTCGGACGAGGACGCGGAGTTCGACGCCGAGGTCGTCATCAAGGCCGAGGAACTGTCGCCGTTCGTCACCTGGGGCACCAACCCCGGTCAGGGTGCGCCGCTTTCGGCGGACGTCCCCGATCCTGCTTCGTACGAAGACGCTTCGGAGCGCCTCGCCGCCGAAAAGGCCCTGGAATACATGGGGTTGGAGGCCGGTCAGCCGCTGCGCTCCATCAAGGTGGACACCGTCTTCGTAGGTTCGTGCACCAACGGTCGTATCGAGGACCTGCGCGCCGCCGCCGAACTCGTCAAGGGCCGCAAAGTCGCCGACGGCGTACGGATGCTGGTCGTCCCCGGCTCCGCGCGGGTGGGCCTCCAGGCCGTCTCCGAGGGCCTGGACGTCGTCTTCAAGGAGGCCGGCGCCGAATGGCGGCACGCGGGCTGCTCGATGTGTCTGGGCATGAACCCGGACCAGCTGGCCCCGGGTGAGCGCTCCGCGTCCACCTCCAACCGCAACTTCGAGGGCCGGCAGGGCAAGGGCGGTCGCACGCACCTGGTCTCGCCGCAGGTCGCCGCCGCGACCGCCGTGCTGGGCCACCTGGCCTCGCCCGCCGACCTGTCCGACGCCCCTGTGCCCGCTGGAGTCTGAGAGCCATGGAAGCATTCACCACGCACACCGGCCGGGCCGTCCCGCTGCGCCGCTCCAACGTCGACACCGACCAGATCATCCCTGCTCACTGGCTCAAGAAGGTGACCAGGGACGGGTTCGAGGACGGTCTGTTCGAGGCCTGGCGCAAGGACGAGAAATTCATCCTCAACCAGCCCGAGCGCGAAGGCGCGACCGTCCTGGTCGCCGGCCCCGACTTCGGCACCGGCTCCTCCCGTGAGCACGCCGTGTGGGCGCTCCAGAACTACGGCTTCAAGACCGTCATCTCCTCCCGGTTCGCCGACATCTTCCGCGGTAACTCGCTCAAGAACGGCCTGCTCACGGTGGTTCTGGAGCAGAAGATCGTGGACGCGCTCCAGGAGCTCAGCGAGAACGACCCGCAGGCCGAGATCACGGTCGACCTCGAGTCCCGCGAGGTGCGCGCCGAGGGCATCACCGCGAGCTTCGAGCTGGACGAGAACTCCCGCTGGCGGCTGCTGAACGGGCTGGACGACATCTCCATCACCCTCCAGAACGAGGAGGACATCGCCGCCTTCGAGGCCAAGCGCCCCTCGTACAAGCCGCGGACGCTCGAGGTCTGACCCGGAGCCGTCCAACAGGTCGACTTTCGGCCACCGCAACACCCCCGCCGTACCCCCGATCAGCCCGATCGGGGGTACGGCTGTGTCTGCACCCGAACGGCCCTGCGCGGGCCCGTGACCGTCTTCAACTCCCCACGTTAGGAGGGGTGTTGCCGGGGTACGCGACATGTACGGGCGTGGCTTCCGCAAACGCCCGGAAGGCCGTTTGAGGCGGCAGTTGCACCCTGAGCAGGCGACAACTCGCCCCAGATGGCACAATCTGTGCATGGAACACGACGGCCAACTCAAGCTCTATGCGGCAGTCGCGGACCAACTCAAGGAAGCGCACACAAGAGTGCGCGCACTGCAAGTCCCGGAGGGCGTACGGATGGCGCTGACCCGGAAGCTGCTGGTCATTACGGCCGCGGCCAAGCACGATCTCGCCGATGCGGCAAGGCGTCTGGAGGCCTTCACGGCGGACCTCGACGCGGGTCGAATCCCCGAAGAGGAACGCTGAGCAAGTCCGAGACAGCCGAATCCGTTGCGGCACAAGGGTGATAAGCCCGTTTCGTGTTTGATTTGCGGTATATATCTGCCTAACGTGCGAAAAAGCCTGAACAGTTTCGTTCGGGCAATGTCTCCGAAGGGGAAGACGTGAACAAGGCGCAGCTCGTAGAAGCGATTGCCGACAAGGTCGGGGGCCGTCAGCAGGCCGCCGACGCGGTCGACGCGGTCCTGGACGCCATCGTCCGCGCGACCGTGGCGGGGGACCGGGTCTCGGTCACCGGCTTCGGTTCGTTCGAGAAGGTCGACCGTCCGGCCCGGTACGCCCGCAACCCTCAGACGGGCGAGCGGGTTCGGGTCAAGAAGACCTCCGTTCCGCGCTTCCGTGCGGGCCAGGGCTTCAAGGACCTGGTGAGCGGCACGAAGAAGCTCCCGAAGAACGACGTCGCGGTCAAGAAGGCGCCCAAGGGCAGCCTGACCGGCGGGGCTTCGGCGACGGTCAAGAAGGCCGCCGCGAAGAAGGCCGCCCCGGCGAAGAAGGCGACGGCCGCCGCGAAGAAGACCACGGCGAAGAAGACGGTCGCCAAGAAGACCACGGCGACCGCGAAGAAGACCACGGCGAAGAAGACGACGGCCAAGAAGACCACGGGCGCCGCCAAGACCACCGCCGCGAAGAAGACCACCGCCAAGAAGGCGACGGCCAAGAAGGCCCCGGCGAAGAAGGCGACGGCCAAGAAGGCCCCCGCCAAGAAGTCGACGGCTCGCAAGACCACCGCCAAGAAGACCACCGCCCGCAAGCGGTAGAGGCGCAGGGGTACTCACGCGCCGGGCCGGACTCCGTTGTGGAGTCCGGCCCGCGGCGTTTTTTGTCGAGAGGGGTCAGAAGGTTTGCAGGGTCACGAGGGTGACCCTGGAGTCTTCCAGTTCGATGCGCACACGCTGGCCGGGGCGGAGGAGCCTGAGACCGCCCGCGTCGAACGCCGGGGCGTCGAAGGGGACGGGGGTGCCGTCGTCCAGCAGGACGCTGCCGGTGCGGGTGTCGGCGTCGTACGTGTAAGCGGTGGCCTGCATGGGCGTCAGGGTAGTGGTTCGTTGTCGGGTGCGGGTACGTCGTGGCTGGTCGCGCAGTTCCCCGCGCCCCTATGGGGCGCTCCTACTGGCCCCTGATCAATAGTCCCGCCGTTGCCGCAGCCGTCCTTGGACCCACCCCCAACGCCAGCGCCGCCCTCAGGTCCTCGCCCGTGTCCACGTCCTGGCGTACGGAATCCACCCCCGTGAGGCACAGTTCCACCGCCCCCGACGCACGATGCCGGGCCCGGGAATCCGTTCCGAAGATCGGGCGCAATTCCCGGCCGTCCCGGGCCGCCAGCAGCGTCGTACCGATTGCAGCCGCATCCGGGAGAAAAGCGCGGGGGAATTCGGCGGCCGCATCCAGGACGCGGGCCAATTCCACGGGGCGCAGGGCCGGCAGATCGGCATTCAGGGCCGCCACCGCGCTTTCGGGGCGCCGGGCCCGTACGGTACCCGCCCCGTGCGCCAACGCCGCGTTCAGGCCCGCCCGGGGTTCGTCAGGAACGATTCGGGCGCCCAGGGCGGCCAGCTCGCGGGCGGCCAGGGGGTCGTTCGTGACGACTGCCACATCGGCGACCGCGGGGCTGGCCAGCGCGGCTGCCACCGTGTCCTGGGCGAAGGCGAGGGCCAGGCCCGGACGCAACTCGTCGGCGGCGGTGTCCGAGAGCCTGCTCTTGGCGCGCGCCAGGGGCTTCAGGGGTATGACCAAGGTCCACTGCACGAGCGTTCCGTCCCTCTCTTGTCGCGAGCATTGTCACTCAGCCGTCACCTGGGCCATCTGGCGGTCGTCGCCGCTAGGCGTACGGTGTTCTCGACAGACCGTCGGCCTGGGGCGACACTTGTGCGGCCCCCCAGGCCCTAGAGGAAGGTGTCCGCGTGCCCCGCCGCAGAATCGGCTTCTGGTACCGCCTCGCAGCGGTGATCGCCAAACCGCCGCTGGTGGTTCTGATCAAGCGGGACTGGCGAGGAATGGAGAACATTCCGGCCGACGGCGGATTTATCACCGCGGTGAACCATAATTCGCACGTCGATCCCTTCGCCTACGCACACTTTCAGTACAACACCGGCCGCGTTCCGCGATTCCTCGCGAAGAGCGGTCTTTTCAAGAAGGGATTCATCGGTGCCATGATGCGTGGCACCGGACAGATCCCCGTCTATCGCGAGACCACCGACGCGCTGAGCGCCTTCCGGGCCGCGATCGACGCCGTGGAACGCGGTGAATGCGTGGCCTTCTATCCCGAGGGCACCATCACCAGGGACCCCGACCAGTGGCCCATGACCGGCAAGACCGGCGCCGCGCGCGTGGCCCTCCAGACCAAGTGCCCGGTGATCCCCGTCGCGCAGTGGGGCGCCAACGAACTGCTCCCGCCGTACGCCAAGAAGCTCAACCTCCGCCCCCGCAAGACCTCGCACGTCCTCGCGGGTCCCCCCGTGGACCTGTCGCGCTTCTACGACAAGGAGATGAGCCCGGAACTCCTGAAGGAGGCGACCGAGGTCATCATGGCCGCGGTCACCCGCCAACTGGAGGAGATCCGCGGCGAGCGAGCGCCCGAGTCACCTTACGACCCGCGCCAGGAGCGGATCGAGCAGCGGCGCAGGACCTCCGCGCAGGCTGAGGCGAAGGTCGAGCAGGAAGAGGGGCAGAGCAAGTGAGCAAGCCGGTCAAGGCGGCCGTCTTCGGCACCGGATCATGGGGCACCGCCTTCGGCATGGTGCTGGCCGACGCGGGCTGCGAGGTCACCCTGTGGGGCCGCCGCGCCGAACTCGCGGAAGCGGTCAACTCCACCCACACCAACCCGGACTACCTGCCGGGCGTCGAACTCCCGGAGAACCTGCGGGCGACGACGGACGCCGCCGAGGCGGCGCGCGACGCCGACTTCACCGTACTCGCCGTCCCCTCACAGACGTTGCGCGGCAACCTCGCCGAGTGGGTGCCGCTGCTCGCGCCCGACACGGTCCTCGTCTCTCTCATGAAGGGCGTCGAACTCGGCTCCGCCATGCGGATGAGCGAGGTCGTCGAGGACGTCGCGAAGGTCGGCCGGGACCGTATCGCCGTGGTCACCGGACCCAACCTCGCCCGCGAGATCGCGGCCCGCATGCCGGCCGCCGCGGTGGTCGCCTGCACGGACGAGACGGTGGCCCGGCGGCTCCAGTCGGCCTGCCACACGCCGTACTTCAGGCCGTACACCGAGACGGACGTGATCGGTTGCGAGCTGGGCGGTGCCGTGAAGAACGTCATCGGGCTCGCCGTCGGCATCGCGGACGGCATGGGGCTCGGCGACAACACCAAGGGCTCGCTCATCACACGCGGCCTCGCCGAGACGATGCGCCTGGGGCTGGCGATGGGCGCCGACCCGCTGACGTTCTCCGGACTCGCCGGTCTCGGCGACCTGGTGGCGACCTGCTCCTCGCCGCTGTCCCGCAACCACACCTTCGGCACCAACCTCGGCAAGGGCATGACCCTCCAGGAGACCATCGCGGTCACCAAGCAGACCGCCGAGGGCGTCAAGTCCTGTGAGTCCGTGCTGGATCTGGCACGCCGGCACGGCGTCGACATGCCGATCACCGAGACGGTCGTCGCCATCGTGCACGAGGGCAAGCCTCCGGTGGTCGCCGTCAAGGAGCTGATGTCGCGCAGCGCGAAGCCCGAACGACGCTGAGCGACGCCCCTTGAGCCACGCTGTATCGGGGCTCTACCAACGGGTACTCTCAACGCGATATGAGCACCGAGAACCTCCCCCAGAGCCCCGAGCAGCCGCCTCGCAAGCCGCGCGTGGCCGTCGTGTCCGGCGGGCGCAGCTCCGAACACGGGATCTCCGTGGTCACCGGCGGCGCCGTCCTCAAGGCCATCGACCGGACCAAGTACGAGGTCCTGCCGATCGGCATCACCAGGGACGGGCGTTGGGCCCTCATCGCCGACGAGCCGGAACGCATGGCGATCACCGACCGCCGTACGCCGGACATCGAGGAGCTCGCCGAGTCGCCGGAGGGCGGCGTGGTGCTCCCCGTCGACCCGGCCAACCGTGAAGTCGTCTACAGCGAGCCGGGATCGGTGCCCAAGGCGCTCGGCGAGGTCGACGTCGTCTTCCCCGTCCTGCACGGCCCCTATGGCGAGGACGGCACCCTCCAGGGCCTCCTGGAGCTCTCCGGTGTCCCCTACGTCGGCTCGGGCGTGCTCGCCTCGGCCGTCGGCCAGGACAAGGAGTACATGAAGCGGGTGTTCACCTCCTTCGGGCTCAAGGTCGGCCCGTACGTGGTGATTCGGCCCCGCGAGTGGGAGCAGGACGAGTCGGCCGCCCGCAAGAAGATCGTCGAGCTCGCCGGTGAGCACGGCTGGCCGCTGTTCGTGAAGCCCGCGCGCGCGGGTTCGTCGATCGGCATCACCAAGGTCGACGACCCGTCCGGGCTGGACGAGGCGATCGCCGAGGCCCAGCGGCACGACCCGAAGATCCTCGTCGAGGCGGCGCTGCGCGGCCGTGAGATCGAGTGCGGCGTCCTGGAGTTCGAGGACGGCCCGCGGGCCTCGGTCCCGGCGGAGATCCCGCCGCCGGACGCGCACGCGTACTACGACTTCGAGGCGAAGTACATCGACTCCACCCCGGGCATCGTCCCGGCCCCGCTGACTCCCGAGGAGACGGCGGAGGTCCAGCGCCTCGCCGTGGCGGCCTTCGACGCGGCGTCCTGCGAGGGCCTGGTCCGCGCGGACTTCTTCCTCACGGAGGACGGTGAGTTCGTCATCAACGAGATCAACACGATGCCGGGCTTCACCCCGATCTCGATGTACCCGCAGATGTGGGAGGCCAGCGGGATCGGCTACGCGGAGCTGGTGGACCGGCTGATCCAGGCCGCGCTCAGGCGCTCCACGGGGCTCCGCTAGGAGCCGTACGGTTCATTTCCCGAAGGGGATCGCCTTCTTGACCGACGAGGCCATGTCGGTCAGCATCCCCGCGGTGTCCCGCCCCTCGGGCACCGTCACCTCGACGTACGCCTGTCGGTTGGCCGTGGTGAAGCGGGTCGAGCCGTCGTCCTGCTTCTCCATGAGCCACTCGACGCCGTTCACCTCGCCCGCTATCGCCTCGGGGTCGCTTCCGTTGGCCACCTCGGGGTCGACCATCTTCGGCGGCCGGGTGACACCGCAGCGCAGTATGATCGCCGGGCTTCCCCAGCCCGCCGTCAGCGCGGACGCGGGCTCGGGATCATGCCGGTCGAGACCGTCGACCTTGTCCGGCAGGACACTGTCCAGGTTTCGGCACAGCTTCGCGACCTTCGCCGTGGGGCTGGGAACCGTCACCGAGTCACTGTCGTCTGCTGAGGAGCACCCTGTGGTGACGATCAGCAGGACCAGGGCGGGCAGCCCGAGGACAGTGCGGTGCCGGTGACGGAAGAAGTTCACCGGCCAAGGGTAGACGGGGGCTACAGATGGACGACCGGGCAGGTCAGGGTGCGAGTGATGCCGTCCACTTGCTGGACCTTCGCGACCACCATGCGGCCCAGGTCGTCCACGGTGTCGGCCTGCGCCCGCACGATCACGTCATAAGGTCCTGTCACGTCCTCGGCCTGGATCACCCCAGGAATCTTGCTGATCGTCTCGGCGACGGTCGACGCTTTGCCGACCTCCGTCTGGATCAGGATGTACGCCTGTACCACGGAACCTCCAGGGCGGCCACGAGGATCATGTGGGGAAAAGGAACGCCACGGTATCGCGTCGCCGCTCGCCGCGGGGAGACCTGCGGGACCCGCGGCCTCCGCGCCGGGGTGCAGGCATGACAGAAGTTGACGGTCTCTTCGACCGTATCGAGGACACTGGTCACGCGCGACCGGGCACAGCATGGGACAGAAGGGGCGAAAGGGCAATGAAGGGCACTGTTGGTGAGCTCGGGGAGTTCGGGCTCATCAGGGAGCTCACCTCCCGTCTCACCACCACCCCGTCGGTCCGGGTCGGCCCCGGCGACGACGCCGCGGTGGTGGCCGCTCCCGACCGCCGGGTCGTGGCCAGCACCGACATCCTCCTGGAGGGACGGCACTTCCGCCGTGACTGGTCCACGGCCTACGACGTGGGTCGCAAGGCCGCCGCACAGAACCTCGCGGACATCGCCGCCATGGGCGCCGTGCCGACGGCTCTCCTGCTCGGACTGGTCGTGCCGGCCGAACTCCCGGTCACCTGGCCGAGCGAGCTCATGGACGGGCTGCGCGACGAGTGCCAGGTGGCGGGCGCGTCGGTCGTGGGCGGGGATGTCGTACGAGGAGACACGATCATGGTCTCCATCACCGCGCTCGGCGATCTGCGCAACCAGGAGCCCGTGACACGCGGCGGCGCACAGCCCGGCGACCTCGTCGCGGTGACCGGCTGGCTGGGCTGGTCCGCGGCCGGGTACGCGGTGCTCTCCCGGGGCTTCCGCTCGCCGCGCGCCTTCGTGGAGGCGCACCGGCGCCCCGAACCGCCGTACCACGCGGGCCCCGCGGCCGCCGGGCTCGGCGCGACCGCGATGTGCGACGTGAGCGACGGGCTGATCGCCGACCTCGGGCACATCGCCGAGGCCAGCAAGGTCCGCATCGACATCCGCTCCGGAGCCATCGACATCCCGTCCCAGATGAACGACATCGGGCAGGCCGTCGGCGTCGACCCCATGCAGTGGGTGCTCACCGGGGGAGAGGACCACGCGATCGTGGCGACCTTCCCGCCGGACGTGAAACTCCCGGCCCGCTGGAAGGTCATCGGAGAGGTCCTCAACCCCTCGGCGCTGCCCCAGGTGACGGTCGACGGGGCGCCCTGGACCAGCAAGGGCGGCTGGGACCACTTCGGGGACATCGAGTCGTGAGCGCGCCGGTGCGGGTGCTCACGGTCGCGGGCTCCGACTCCGGGGGCGGCGCGGGCATCCAGGCCGACCTGAAGACGATGCTCGCGCTCGGTGTGCACGGCATGAGCGTCGTCACGGCGGTCACCGCGCAGAACTCCCTGGGCGTGCAGGGCGCTTGGCAGCTCCCGGTGGAGGCCGTGCGGGCCCAGTACCGCAGTGTCGTCGACGACATCGGCGTACAGGCCGTGAAGACCGGCATGCTGGCCTCGGCGGAACTCGTCGAGGCGGTCGCGGAGTTGATCGGGGCGACCGACGTTCCGGCCGTCGTCGACCCGGTCGGCGTCTCCAAGCACGGCGACTCGCTGCTGGCCGCGTCCGCGCTGGACTCCGTACGGACCAAGCTGCTGCCGGTCGCCACCGTGGCGACGCCGAACCTCGACGAGGTGGCCCAATTGACCGGGCTCCATGTCGAGTCGGAGGAGCAGATGCGGGCGGCCGCGGCCGCGGTGCTGGCGTACGGGCCGCGGTGGGCGCTGATCAAGGGCGGCCATCTGTCCGGAGACGCCGTCGACTTCCTCACCGATGGCTCCGAGGAGCACTGGCTGCGCGCGGAGCGCTTCGACAACCGCCACACGCACGGCACCGGCTGCACCCTCGCGTCCGCCGTCGCGGCACAGCTCGCGAAGGGCCAGGACGTCCCCGAGGCGGTGGCCGCCGCCAAGAAGTACGTCACCGGGGCGATCAGGGCCGGATTCGCGCTCGGCGGCGGGATCGGGCCCGTCGATCACGGGTGGCGGTTCCGCTGGCCCGCGGGCGGGGCAACGACTCTGCCGGTCCAGCCATGAGCACGGCAAAAAGCCGACCCACCGAGAGGTGGACCGGCTTGATGCAGCGAACCAGCAGTGGCCGCGCGCTTAACTGTGCGTCAGCGCGAGACCTTGCCGGCCTTGATGCACGAGGTGCAAGCGTTCACGCGCTTCGGCGTCCCGCCGACCACGGTACGGACGCGCTGGATGTTCGGGTTCCAGCGACGGGACGTACGGCGGTGCGAGTGCGAGATGTTGTTGCCGAAGCCCGGCCCCTTGCCGCAGACGTCGCAGTTGGCAGCCACGGGTCACTCCAAAGACTTCAGATGCACTTACGGATAGATCCCAGCATGCCGGGATCGAGATCGTAGGATCAGAGATCTTGGTGGCGCTGCCAGGGGGAATGGCCCGATCAGGATCGGGCAACCGGAGCAGCATACAACGACTGCGCCAGTAGAACGAAACTACCATGGCTGCTCACGGGCCTGCTCCAGGCCCTCTTCCGGCGGACACCTCTCCGGGGTCTACGCTGCGTCCACGTCCGGGCAGCTCAGGGAGGCGCAGGTGGCGCAGGTGCCGCAGACATTCTTCGATGCTCTCGCGGTACGCACCTGGTGCGGCCTCGCGCTGACGGCCCTGGGGCGGGCGCGCGAGGAGATCGACGCGATCAACGTCTACCCCGTCGCCGACGGGGACACCGGCACGAACCTGTACCTGACCATGGAGTCCGCCGTCGCGGCCGTCGAGGCCGTGTTCGAGGGCCACGAGGTCGGTCCCGGAGGCCACCGGGACGGTTCGGAGGGCGCCGGGAAGCCGTCGTCGGCCGACGCGGCACGCGCGATGGCGCACGGTGCCCTCATAGGGGCCCGGGGCAACTCCGGCACGATCCTCGCGCAGCTGCTGCGCGGCATGGCCCAGGTGCTCGCCGCGGACAGTGAGACCACTCACACCGACGGCGCCGGCCTGCGGCTCGCCTTCCGGCATGCCGCCGACTCCGCCCGCCAGGCCGTCGCTCACCCGGTCGAGGGAACGGTCCTCTCGGTCGCCTCGGCGGCGGCCGACGCGGCCGGGACGACCGACGGCGGCTGCGGGGCGGTCGCGCGGGCCGCCTACGACGGGGCACGGGAGGCTCTCGCGGCGACGCCGGGCCAGCTGGCCGTGCTGGAGCGCGCCGGAGTGGTCGACGCCGGAGGGCGGGGGCTGGTGGCGGTCCTCGGGGCGCTGGTGGAGACGTTCACGGGGGAGGCGCCGGGGAGCGCGGTGGCTTCCGGACCGCATCTGCGGGGGACGTCGTCCGGTGCGCACGGTGGCCCGGGTGACGGCGGGGCCCACAGCCGGGCGTCGGCGTACGCCGAGGAGGCGGCCCTTCCCGACGCCGACGACTGCGCTGACACCCCCCTTGAGGACGGCGGGCCCGCCTTCGAGGTGATCTACCTCCTGGAGGCCGAGGACGACGCCGTGACCCGGCTCCGGACGCGTCTCGACGCCCTCGGGGACTCCCTCGTCGTGGTGGGCGGCGACGGGCTGTGGAACGTCCATGTGCACGTCGACGACGCGGGCGCCGCGGTGGAGGCGGGAGTCGAGGCCGGGCGGCCGTACCGGATCCGGATCACGCACTTCGGGCTCGGCGATGTGCACACGCGGGGCGGTGAGCGGCCGCCGCGGGAGCGGGTGCAGCGGGCCGTCGTCGCCGTCGTGCCCGGAGAGGGCCTGGCCGGGCTGTACACCGAGGCCGGCGCGACCACGGTGCTCGCGCGCCCCGGGGAGCCGCCCGCCAGCGGGGAGATGGTCGAAGCCGTACGACGGGCCCACGCGCGCGAGGTCGTCCTGCTGCCCAACGACGCCGACCTGCGCCACGCCGCGGCCGCGGCGGCCGAGCAAGCCCGTGCGGAGGGCATCCGCGTCGCCCTGATCCCGACCCGCTCCGCCGTCCAGGGCATCGCGGCGCTCGCGGTGCACGAGCCCGGGCGCCGCTTCGACGAGGACGTCGTGTCGATGACCTCGGCGGCCGGCGCGACCCGCTACGCCGAGGTCGCCGTCGCCGAGCGCCAGTCCTGGACCATGGCCGGCATCTGCCAGGCCGGCGACGTCCTCGGACTCATCGACGGTGACGTGTCCGTCATCGGCTCGGATGTCACCGCCGCCGCCGAGACCGTCCTGGACCGCATGCTCTCGGCCGGCGGCGAACTCGTCACCCTCGTCCTCGGCGACGAGGCACCCGAGTCCATCGCCGACCACCTCGAAGCACGCGTGCGTGAGGGACACCTCGGCGTCGACACGGTGGTCTACCGGGGCGGCCGGCAAGGCGCCCTGCTGCTCATCGGGGTCGAGTAGCCGCTCAGTCCTCCACGACCTGGAGCAGTTGCCGCGCCTCCGCCTGTCGCGCCAGCGCGGTCTCGTCGGCACCGCTCTCGTCGTACGCCTCGTACGCCTCGTGTGTCTCGTATGCCTGGGCCGGTTGGTCTGCTTGGTCCGCTCGGTCCGCTCGGTCTGCCTGGTACGCCGCCAGCACCGCACGCGCGCGTGCCGCCGCCCGGTCCGGGCGGCTCAGGTCGGCCTCCAGCCAGCCCGCGGCGAGTTCGGCGCCGGTACGGCTGTGCAGGGCGTCGTCGCCGAGCGAGGCGAACACCACGATGGCCTCCGTCACCTGGGACAGGGCGTCCTCCATCGCGGCCCGGATGGAGTCGTCATCGTCGTCCTCGGCGGCGGAACGGGCGAGCAGGTCGCCGAACTGCCGGTGCGTGTGCCCGAGTTCGGCGACGAGCCGCTGCCGGGCCTCCTCGTCGGCGGCGTCCGCGCCCAGCGCCTCCTCGCACTCCCGGACCGCGCCCGCCATCAGCTCCCGGGCGTCGCCCTGCCCGTCCTCCGTGCCCAGCGCGAGCCACGCGCGGGCGCGCAGGGCACGGACGAGGCCGTGGACGTCGCCGAGCGAGCGCCACAGCTCGCCGGCGCGGACGTAGGCCTGGTCCGCCTCGACGGACAGCCCGGCCTGGCCGAGGGACTCGGCAGCGAGATGGGCGAGCGTCGCGTGGTCGTGCTGCTCGGGCCAGATCCTGGCGATCTCGGCCGCCTGCAACCGCCGTTCGGCCGCCGCGCGGTGCTCGCCCATCTCGCTCAGACAGTCACCGAGCCACCACTGCACCTGGACGACCGCGCCGTCGCCGTGCGTCTCGGCGGCCAGGTCGGGCAGCGCCGACTCCAGCACTTCCGCGGCCTCGGCCCACCGCCCCTGCCGCAGCAGGAACCCGCCGAGCAGCTGCCGCGCCCACGCGCCCAGCGCCGGCCCCTCACCGGCCCCGTCGGCCCAGTGCGCCGCCTCCAGGGCATGCTCGGCGGCCTCCTCGACCAGACCCCGGCCGCCCAGTACCTCGGCGAGCTGGAGATGCAGCCGGGCCCGTCCGACCGCCTCCAGATGCGGCCCGCCGTGCTCCAGCGCGCCCCGCAGCGCCCGCTCGGCCTCCTCGACCTCGCCCATATGGTGCGCGAGCTGCGCCAGCCGGGCCTCGGACTCCACGGCGAACCACGGCAGCCCGGCCCCCACGAACCCCTCCGCGGCATGCCGGAACAGATCCGCCCCGATCCTCAGCTCCCCGGCGCCGACGGCCAGCTCCGCGAACATCGCCCACGCCTCGGCGGCCCGGGCCCCGAGCTGCACATCGTCCCCGGCCCGCCCGTCGACGAGCGCGAGCACCTCCCGCACGGCGGCGTCGGCGTCGGCTCGGAGGGAGCCCACGGAGGGGCTGCCGCCCGGGACCGCCGCTGCCGCTGCCCCTGTCGCACCGCCCTCCGGGACGCCGGGGTCCGTCGAACCGCTGCCCGGCGTCTCGCCCTGGCGGGCAGCGCCCTCCGGGGCTTCGTCCGCGGGGGCCTCGCCCGCGGGGGCCTCACCCGCCGGGAGGCCGTCCGGTGCCTGGCTGTCCGAGGGAGTCCCGCCCGTCACCGGCGGCCCCTCCCCGGCCGGACCCTCCTCCAGGGGACTGCCGGCCGCGGAAGGATTTGTCTCCCCGGCGCCCGCCCCCTCGTCCAGCACCCCGTCGTCCAGCAC
>NZ_JABERD010000040.1 GCF_013044505.1 Streptomyces sp. S3(2020)
AGAGTTGTATAAGAGACAGGCTCCTGGGTGCTCCGGAGCGCGGGTACGAGGCCGGCCCGCAGCAGGGAGGACTTGCCGCTGCCGGAGGGGCCGAAGACCGCGGCGAACCGTCGGCCGCGCAGCAACTCGACCAGGTCGGCGGTGAGTCGGTCCCGGCCGAAGAACAGGCCGCTGTCCCCGGTCTCGAACCGGGTCAGGCCTCGGTACGGCGTGAGTGATCCGTCGTCGTCCCCGTGGCCGTCACCGGCCGCCTCCTCCACCGCCTCCTTCCACCGGGCCTCCCATCGCGCCAGGTCTCCCCCGCACGCCCCCGCATAGGCCAGGGCCACCGCCAGCGTCGGCAACTGCTCGCCCGCCGCCGCCTGCGACAGCGTGGTCACCGAGTAGCCCGCCCGCTGCGCCAGCGACCGGTAGGTGATCCCGTCCGCCTCCGCCCTCAGCTCGCGTAACTCGAACGCGAACCGCTGCACCGGACCCGCCGCCGGATCCAACGGCACCTCACGACGCCCCGCCACCCCGTCACCCCCTTCAGCCGCCCCCGCACCACGACGGGCGGCCGCCCCACGCACCTCGACGACACCCGACGACTCGCGCGCCCCGCCTCATTGTTCGGCCCCCAGAACGGTACTGCCGAACAATGCTCCGGCCGCTGGACTCGGTGCCGTGCAGACCCCTTCAGGACAAGCCCATCGAGCACCTCATCGAAGACGACCTCGCCCACGCAGGGAATCCCGACCCCTCTCCGCTGCCTCGACGCCTTCGCTTCGCGTGGGTTCACGATCGCGGTTGGGTTGGTTGGACGCGTTGCGGGGCATCGCCGCACTCGTCGTGGTGTTCGACCACTCCTCGTACACCTTCATGGGCGACTTCCGGCGGGAGTTGATGCCGCAGTTCAACACGAGCCGCTACGCCATCATGGTGTTCTTCCTGGTGAGCGGCTACATCGTGCCCGCTTCGCTGGAACGCCGGGGCTGCGTCAGGACGTTCTGGATCGGGCGGATCTTCCGCGTGTACCCGCTGGCGGCGGCCGCCGTCACCATGCTCGTCGCCGCCGACCTCCTTGGTCTCGCGGAGATCCGCGACTTCGACCGGCAGAGCGCCGCAACCGTGATCGTCGCCCACGCCACCATGCTCCAGGAGTTACTGGGGACACCCGGTCTCCTGCTGGTCCTGTGGACGCTCTCCTACGAGATGGCCTTCTACCTGCTGGTCGTCGCCCTCTTCACGGTCCGTCTTCACCAACAGTCCGCGGAGGTCGCGGTCGTCCTCGCGGCACTCGCCGCTGCCGGTGTGACAGCAGGGGTGGTGCTGCCGGCCTCTGCCCTGTCCGGGCTGGTCGGCACCGGTCCGCTGATCGCGTTCGCCTCGATCGCCATGGCCGTCGCCATCGGCTGTGCGAGCGCCGGGTCGCCCGTGCTCCGGGGGTTCGGGGGCGTCCTGGGCGGAGTGCTGGCGCTCGTCCTGGTCCTGTTCAACGGCACGGTCCCGCTGTGGGAGGGCCTGGTGATCCTCGCCGTGATGTTCCTCGGTACCGCCGTCCACCGTGCCGAGAACGGTCAGAGCACCTGGCTCCGTGCGGCCTGCACGGCTGTCGGCGTGGTCGCCTGTGCCGTGGGGAGCGCGTACTGGTACGGCGACGGTGACCACTTCGCACGGCGCGGCTGGATCATCGCGTTCCTGATGGCTGTGCTCACCTTCGGCGCCGGACTGTTGTCGCGCCGCCGACGCATACCGCGGTCGCTGACCGGGCTGGGAACGATCAGCTACTCGGTCTATCTGGTGCATCCGGTGCTGCTCGCGGTGATCGACGGCACGGCCGGCCGACGGCGGCAGGACAGTCTCCTGCTCGAAGTCGCGTTCTTCGCCGTGCTGTTGCCGCTTTGCCTGCTGACCTACCGAGGGATCGAAGCCCCCGGCCAGGCGTGGGGCCGGAGGTTTGGCCACGGGCGTAGGTCAACGAGGCCTTCTCGGCCCCGTGAAAAGCGCGGTATATGACAGGACGGGATGGGGTACGGGGGCCCGCCCACGGCCTAGTTCCGCGGTGCCAGGGTCCGCAGGACGCAGAACTCGTTGCCCTCGGGGTCGGCCATGACCACCCAGTTTCGGTCCGGTCCCTGGCCCACATCCGTCTTCGTGGCGCCGAGGGCGAGCAATCTGGTGACCTCGTCCTCGGTACTGCCGTCGATCGGGCTGACGTCGAGGTGAAGCCGGTTCTTCACCGTCCTGCCCTCGGGCACTTGAACGAACAGCAGAGTGGGCGGCATCTGTCGGGCCCGGACCTCCTCGACCGTCGGCTCCCAGGAGCCGATCTCGACCTTGGCCTCGCTCCGGTCGATCACCTTGAAGTCCAGAACCTCGCACCAGAAGGCGGCGAGCCTCTCCGGGTCACGGCAGTCGACGGCCAACTCGGTGAACCTGCTTGTCACGACTCCCCCAGACAGTACGGACGGGGCTCAGAGTATGCCGCCCGTCCGACGGATCCGCGATCTTCCCGACCGGGGACATCGGCCGGGCTCGATGCCTGCGCCTCCGCACTGACGGGCGCGCCGGCCCGTCGGTGTCCGGGGCGAGCCGGAAATGGTGCGGGGCCTGTCCGCGTTTGCGGACAGGCCCCGGGTTGAGCGCCGGGCAGGCCTTGCACCTGCATTTCCCCGCAGGAAGCGGGGCGTCTTTCCTTAGACGACCAACGCACTGCCGGACAACCGAAGTTGTGGCGACCAGCTCGTGATCAAGCTTAGCGCATGCAGAGGGCGGTCATCACCACACGCCAGGTCCGCGCCGAGTCGCCGTGACCTCCTCGAAGTCGGTCGCCCGGAAACCGAGGTGCGTACGGACTCGGTGACACCTATCGTGCCGCCCATGCATGCGACGCCGACCCGTAGGCCACTCACGCTCGAAGACACCCCGGCCCTGGCCGAGTTGTTCGCCGCGGTGGAGGCGACCGACGGCACCGACGAGCACTACGACGCCGAGGACCTCGCCGATGAACTGGGCGACCCACACGTCGAGTTGCCCCACGACTCGGTGGGGGTGTGGTCCGGTGGCGAGCTGATCGGTTACGCCAGGGCGACGGGCTTGCCGGACGCGACCGACGTACACCTCGTGTACGTCGAAGGGGCGGTGCGACCCGACGCCCGCGGCCAAGGCGTGGGCACCGACCTGGTGAAGTGGCAGGTGACCCGGGCCGCGCAGCTGCATCACGAGCGGTTTCCTGACCTGCCGGGCGAGGCGCACATCCAGATCCACGCACCGAACACCGCCAAGCGCGACCTGTACGAGGGAGCCGGGTTCCAGGCGCGACGCTGGTTCTTCGACATGCGTCGGCCGCTGGACGGCGACGGGATTCCGGTGCCGGCCCCGGCGGGCGGGCTGCGCGTCGTACCCTTCACCGCCGCGTACGACGACGCGACCCGGTCGGCGCACAACGAAGCGTTCCGCGAGAACTGGGGTCACACCCCGGCCACGGCGGACCGGTGGCGTCACGGCGCCACCGGCGCCCGGTCGTTCCGGCCCGACGTGTCGTTCCTGGCGCTGGACGGGGACGAGGTCGCCGGGTATCTCCTCAGCCACGAGTACGACGCCGAGACCGCGATGACCGGCGTCCGCGAGTGCTGGATCGACCGGCTCGGTACCCGTCCCGCCTGGCGTGGCAGCGGCGTGGCCACCGCACTGCTCACCAGCTGTCTGCGGGCCGGTCAGGAGCAGGGCTATCGCAGAGCCGGTCTGAACGTGGACAGCGCCGACGCCAACGGTGCGCTGAGCCTCTACGAGCGGTGCGGGTTCCGCACCCTGCACACCTGGACCGGCTACGTGCGACCGCTGTAGCGGTAAGCGAACTCGGATGCCGATGCGGTATGCGCGTTCGTCCATGGCCGGACAGCCGCCAGACAACCGTGGTCTCACAGCAGACCGAGGTCGCGGGCGCGCAGTGCCGCCTGCGTACGGTCGCGCAGGGCGAGCCGGCTGAGGATGCGGGAGACGTGGTTCTTGACGGTGCCTTCGCTGAGGTACAGCTGCGCGGCGATCTCCCGGTTGGTGCGGCCGCGCGCCACGAGCCGCAGGATGTCGATCTCGCGCGGGCTGAGGCCGGGAGCGGCGGCGGACGGCTCGGGAGCGGGGTGGGGCAGCGCGGCGGCGAGCCGGGCGGCCACCGAGGAGTCGAGTTGGGTGACTCCGGAGTGCGCCAGGCGGATCGCGTGCGCGAGTTCCTCGGCCGGCAGGTCCTTGAGCAGATAGCCGCTGGCGCCCGCGCGCAGCGCCTGGACGACGTACTCCTCGTCGTCGAACGTCGTCAGCATCACGACGCGGCACTCCGGTGCCCGGCCGCGCAGCACGGCGACGGCCTCGACGCCGTCGAGTTCCGGCATCCGTACGTCCATCAGCACGACGTCGGGTGCCAGTTCCACGGCCTTCTCCACGGCTTCCCGCCCGTTGACCGCCGTACCGACGACGGTGATGCCGGGCCGGATCGAGAGCAGTGCGGCGATGCCGTCCCGGATCAGCTGCTGATCGTCCACCACCAGCACCCGGACCGCCGTCGGCTCCTGGCTCACCGCTCGCCTTCCCGCCGCGGGACGACGACCGTGAGTCGTGTGCCTTCGCCCGGCCTGCTGTCGATGTCGACGCTTCCCGCCACCAGGTGCACCCGTTCACGCATGCCGGTCAGGCCGAATCCGCCGGCCGCCCGGTCCGGTGTGAAGCCGCAGCCGTCGTCGGTCACGGCCAGGCGTGCGGTGTCCTCGGTGAGCCGGACCGCCACGGACACCCGCGAAGCCCGCGCGTGGCGCAGCGCGTTGGTCAGCCCCTCCTGCGCGGCCCGGTACAAGGCGGTCAGCGCGGCCGTGCCGTAGCCGTCCTCGTCGCCTGTCACCTGCACGCTGACGCAAGGCCCCGCACCGTCGTCGCGCGCCCATCCCGCGAGCGCGGCCGACAGCGACGGGCGCGGTGCGTCGTCGCGCAGCGCCCGTACCGACTGCCGTACGTCGCCGAGCGCCAGCTTGACCGACTGTCTGGCCTCGGTCATCGCCCGTCCGGCCGCGTCCGGGTCCAGGGCGCGGAACTCGGACGCGATCTCCAACTGCACGGAAATCGCGGTGAGATGGTGGCCGAGGCTGTCATGGATGTCGCGGGCCAGCCGGTTGCGTTCGGTCGCCGCGGACAGCTCCGCGACCCGCGCGGCGTACTCCTGCAGTTCCCGCCGGGCCCGTTGTTCGCCGACGGCGACGGCGGCCATCGAGATCGCCAGCACCAGGCCGACGGCGACCATCAGCAGGTCGGACACGTACTCCATGTCGCGATACCAGGCGGGGGCGGTCAGGACGAAGCCGGTGAGCAGTCCGGCCAGACACAGCGCCCCCAGGACGAGCGCCGTCGTGCGGCCGAACGCGAAGTAGGCGGTGAACGGCAGGAGCACGAACAGCACTTGGGACAGTTCCGAGGTGTCCAGGGCGACCACGGCACCCGTCAGTACGCACCGCACGAGCAGCGTCGGCACCGGGGACAGGTTCCGGCGGCGCCCCGCCACGTCCAGAGCGCACAGGGCGGCGAGCCCGGCGACGAAGCCGGCCGTACGCCAGGACAACAGCCCGGAGCCGGCGCCCAGGTCGGCCGCCAGGTAGTAGACGCCGCCGAGGAGGACCGCGCCGTACAGCAGCGGTGACACCCACGGCACGGGCACATACGCCGACATGCACACCCCCCACCCCCGAAGCCACCGCCCAGGCTAGGCCGCACGCCCGTGCCAGGCGACACCGACGGGAGAGCTCCGGCCGGGACCCACGAGGTGTGGCCGAACGACACATGCCGAACAGCACATGCCGAACGGCACTCCACCGGCCCCGCACGCCGGTGACCTCCCGCCCGGTTGTCGCCGCCCGGCATCTGCCCCGACCGACTGCTCCGTTTCTACGGTTCCGTCCTGACCTGCCCTTCGACGAACCGGAGTTGGCTCTCATGGCCTCACCGTCGAGTACCGCGTCCGCCCCTGCCCGGCTCACCCGCCTCGGCGCCCTCTGCGGGGTGCTGTCCGGCCTGCTCATCGCACTGCCCGCCGCCGTCGAGGCCTTCACCGGCGAAACGGCCGTGACCAGCCTCCTCCTGGCCCTCTCCCCCGCGTTCGCCCTGCCGTTCCTCACCGCGCTCCACCACTGGCAGAGCCCTGCCACCGGCCGCTTCGGGGAAACCGCCTACCTCGTCAACCTCATCGGCCTCGGCCTGTTCGGCGGGGCCGCGTTCGCCTCGAACCTGGTGCTCTTCTACTTCGACGACGACGTCATCGAAGCGGAACTCACGGGCCCCACCATTCCCGCGCTCCTCGCCTCGGCCGTCGTCTTCGCCGTGGGCTGCGCCCTGTTCGGGGCGGCGACGATCCGCGCCCGCATGCTGCCGAAGGTTCCGGCGTGGGGGTACGCCGTCGCACTGCCCCTGTTCGCCTTCCTGATCGCGCTGCCCGACTCGGTGCTCACGAGCGCACTGCACATCGTCGTCGGCATCGTCCTGGTCTGGCTCGCCACCGCCCTGTGGCGGTCCGCCTCGGCGCACGACCGGACCTCTGTCGCGGCGTTCACCAGCTGATCCCGGCCGCCACCGGCAGATGGTCGCTGCCGGTGGCCGGCAACACCCACGAGCTGACCGGCCGCACCCCCCGGACCAGGATCTGGTCGATCCGTGCCACCGGGAACGTCGCCGGCCAGGTGAAGCCGAATCCGTCCCCGGCCGTGTCCTGCACCGAGTCCAGCCGGGAGGTGACGCCGGCGAGCGCGCGGTCGTCCATGGTGCCGTTCAGGTCGCCGAGCAGTACCACCCGGTCGTTCCGCTCGGCGGCGACGGCCTTGGCGAGCGCCCGCGCGTTCCTGTCCCGCGAGTCCGTCCAGAAGCCCGTCCTGGGAGTCACCCGTACGGACCCCAGGTGGGCGACGTACACGGCGAGGGGACCTTTGTCCGTGGCGACCGTGGTACGCAGGGCCCGGTTGTAGGTCATCTTGACGGCGGCCGGCTTGGTGTCGCCCAGTGGCCCGGCGTCCATCTCGGTGTCGACCGGCCGGGTGTCCGACAGCGGCAGCTTGCTCCACAGCCCGACCGTGCCCTGGACCGTGTGATGCGGGTACGTCTTCGCCAGACCCTTCTCGTAGGTGCCCCGGGCCTCCGGGGTCAGCTCCTCCAGCGCCAGCACGTCCGCACCGGAGGCGGCCAGGTCACGGGCGGTGCCGGCCGGATCGCGGTTGTCGGCGCCGACGTTGTGGCTCGCCACGGTGAGGTCACCGCCCGCGTGGGACTTGTCGCCGAGCAGCCCGCCGAAGAGGTTCAGCCAGACCATGACCGGCAGCAGCAGAGCGGCCACCGCGGAGGCGGAGCGCCGCCACAGCGCCGTGGCCAGCAGCGGCGGGACGAACAGGCCGAACCACGGCAGGAAGGTCTCCGTCAGGCTGCCGAGGCCCCCGATCCGGTTCGGGATCTTCGCGTGCAGCAGCATGAGCAGGCCCAGCAGCAGCGCCAGCGCCGCGAGCACCGGGCCGCGCTTCCACGGTTCCGGCCGGGAGATGACACGGATCGCCCGGCGGATGCCCGCGGGCCGGGTGGCGGTGTCGGTCCCCGGCCTGCCCGCACCGCCCTGTCCGGTCTCCGTCGTATCAGCCGTATCAGGCTGCGTCACCGTCTGTCCTCGATCACTGCTGGTCACTGCTGCATCCTGGGGTCCTGGGTGGGGTCGGCATACATGCGCGGGCATTCCCGGGCTTTCGCCTCGGTGCGCAGTTCGTAGTGCCAGGGTTCGTTCTCGTAGATCTGGCACAGCCCGTACTCGGCGCCGTGCGCGGACAGCCACGCCGTCGCATCGGAGCGTCCGATGTCGACCGCGTCCCCCGACACATGGGGAGACGTCGCCGGGGTGGCCACCCATCGGGCGGCCTCCTCTTCGGATCCGTACTCGGAGACCGCCTCCCGAAGAAGCCGCTCCTGGTACTCCGGGGAACGCCAGCCGCTGTTGACGTAGAGCATCACGCCGGTGTCCGCGGCAGCCGTCGCGGCTTCACGGAGGGCCTTGAGCAGATCCGGGTCGAGGGCGGTCAAGGCCGGAAGCTCGTCGTCGAAGACCGTGACCCCGGCGGGGACGGCACCGCCGGCCTCGCCGAGTCCGCCACGGGGCTCACCGCGATGCGGGCTCGTGAGTGACGCGGTCGAGGGAGGTAGGCGGGGCGAGGCGGACGTGGACCTCGCCACCTGGTGGCCGAGGGCCGCGATGATCCCCGCCAGGACGACGAACAGGCCGACACCAAGGAGCCATCGCATCCGGTGAGTCGGTGTTCGTGCGGGTAATGGGGTTCGTGTCATACCGCCAGTCAAGGCAGCACGGTGTTGCCGGCACGTATGCGGTTTTCGATATGCCGACGATATGCGCCGCCTCGTAGCCTCGGAGCATGCGTGTGCTGATTGTCGAGGACGAGCCCTATCTGGCCGAAGCCATCCGCGACGGGCTGCGTCTGGAGGCGATCGCGGCGGACATCGCGGGTGACGGCGGCACCGCTCTGGAACTGCTGAGCGTCAACGCCTACGACATCGCCGTCCTCGACCGCGACATCCCCGGCCCGTCCGGTGACGAGATCGCCCAGCGCATCGTCGCCTCCGGCAGCGGCATGCCCATCCTCATGCTCACCGCGGCCCACCGTCTCGACGACAAGGCCTCCGGGTTCGAACTCGGCGCCGACGACTACCTCACGAAACCCTTCGAGCTCCAGGAACTCGCGCTGAGGCTCCGAGCACTCGACCGCAGACGCGCCCACAACAGGCCTCCCGTGCGGGAGATCGCGGGCCTACGGCTCAACGCGTTCCGCCGCGAGGTGTACCGCGACGACCGTTACGTCGCGCTGACCAGGAAGCAGTTCGCGGTGCTCGAAGTCCTCGTCGCCGCCGAGGGCGGTGTCGTCAGCTCCGAGGAACTCCTGGAACGGGCGTGGGACGAGAACGCCGACCCGTTCACCAACGCCGTGCGCATCACTGTCTCCGCGCTGCGCAAGCGGCTCGGCGAGCCCTGGATCATCGCCACCGTGCCGGGCGTCGGCTACCGCATCGCCACACAACCGCAGGCCGGACACGAGGGACGAGACCATGGATAGAGCACCTGGTCTGAGCGTTCGCCTCAAACTCACCCTGAGCTACGCCGGATTCCTCATGGTCGCGGGCGCCCTGCTGCTCACGGCGGTATGGGTCTTCCTCCTCCGCTACGTCCCCGACCGCGCGATGCTCATCAACCCCGACGACAGGCCCACGGGTGGCGTCTTTCCCATCCGGTCCGTCCTTCTGGGCGTCTTCGCTCCGAGGGCGTTCGCCGTGCTGGCGTTCCTGCTGGTGTTCGGTCTCGTCGGCGGGTGGCTCCTCGCCGGCCGGATGCTGGGCCCGCTGACCCGGATCGCCGACGCCACCCGGCTGGCCTCGACCGGATCGCTCTCCCACCGGGTCCGGCTGCCGGGCCGCAACGACGAGTTCCGCGAACTCGCCGACGCCTTCGACACCATGCTCGCCCGCCTCGAAGAACACGTCGCCGAACAGCGGAGGTTCGCGGCCAACGCCTCGCACGAGTTGCGCACCCCGCTCGCGATCTCGAAGTCGCTCATCGACGTGGCCCGTGGCGATCCGGCACAGGACACCGTCGAGATCATCGAGCGCCTCCACACCGTCAACACCCGAGCGATCGACCTCACCGAAGCGCTGCTCCTGCTCAGCCGTGCCGGCCAGCGGTCCTTCACCCGGGAACAGGCCGACCTCTCCCTCCTGGCGGAAGAGGCCACCGAGACACTCCTGCCCCTGGCGGAGAAGCTCGGCGTCACCATCGAGACCTCCGGCGACATCGCCCCCGCCGACGGCTCTCCCGCGCTGCTGCTCCAGCTGACCATGAACCTCTTGCACAACGCGATCGTCCACAACCTGCCCGGACAGGGCACCGTGTGGGTGACCACCGGCGTCCGCCCCAAGACCGTGGTGCTCACTGTCGAGAACACCGGCGAGAAGCTCACCCCCCAGCTGCTTTCCACCTTGACCGCACCGTTCCAGCGCGGCACCGAGCGCATCCGTACCGACCACGAAGGCGTCGGCCTCGGCCTGGCCATCGTCAACACGATCACCCAGGCACACGACGGGACACTCACGCTCACTGCGCGCTCCTCTGGCGGGATCCGCGTCACCGTGGAACTCCCCCGGGCCCCCTGCCCACCGACGGGCGACGGATCAGGGAACTGAGGCGGGCGAAATCGGCTTTCGCGTCGGGCCGACGGCGGATAGCGTTTGCGCGCGGCGAGTCGTCCAGGCGAGTCGAGTCGCCGTCGCCCAGGAGGAGTTGAGAAGAGATGGTCGGTCTTCCGAGCGTGCGTTGACGTCGTAGGCCGTGACCGGCCCGTCATCGCGTGCTGCCCTTGATGTCGCGGCACAGCGAGCCTTCTCCTGCCTGAACCGGAACCGGCTGCGCACCTGTCGGGTGCCCGGTGGCAGGCCTCGTTGTCGGCAACCCGAGGGATTCCCGTGGCGTCGAGCCTGTGGCGGGACAGTGATTTCCGCGGACTCTGGGTGGGGCAGACGGCCTCCCAACTCGGGGAGCACACCGGGCTGGTGGTGCTTCCGCTGTTCGCCGTCCTGGCGCTCGATGCCGGTGCGACCGAGTTGGGTGTCCTGCGTGCCGTGGGGCAGGCGCCGGTCCTGTTGCTCTCGCTGTTCGTCGGCGCGTGGGTGGACAGGTGGCGCACGCGCACGGTGATGGTGCTGACGGACGCGGGCCGGGCCGTTGCCCTGGGCGCCGCCGCCGTGGCCGGCCTCTTCGGCTGGCTCGGCCTGCCCACGCTGTTCGTGATCGCCTTCGCCGTCGGGGCCCTGTCGGTGTTCTTCGACGTGGCGTACCAGGCGTGCCTCGTACGGCTGGTGGGTCGCGATCAACTGGTGCGCGGCAACAGTGCCCTTGAGGGCAGCCGGTCCGCGGCGCAGATCGGCGGTCCCGCCCTGGGCGGCGCGCTGGTGTCCCTGCTGTCGGCGCCGATCGCCGCCGCCTCCAGCGCGCTGTTCTTCGCGCTGTCGTTCCTGTCGATCCGACGACTGCGCCGGACCGAATCGATTCCGGACCGTCCGGACCGTCCGGGGCGTCCCTCCCGGGTCTGGCGGCGGATTCACGAGGGTCTGCGTTTCGTCGTCGGCGATACGGCCCTGCGGACGGTCTGTCTGGCCTCGGCCGCCTTCCAGTTCTCCTTCGCGGCCGTCATGACCGTCTATCTCCTCTATCTGCCGCGGGAACTGCACCTCTCCGGCACCGCCGTCGGACTCGCACTCGCGGCGACAGGGCCGGGCGCGCTCCTGGGTTCCCTGCTGGCCGCGCGGCTGCCGAACCGGTTCGGGTACGGCCCGGTACTCGTGGCCGGGGCGGCTCTCGGCGACGGGGTGTTCTTGTGCGTACCCGCGCTCCACGGCTCCCCCGCGGTGACCGTTCCCGCGCTCCTCGCGGTCAACTTCGTGTTCGGGGCCGGCAGCCAGTTGGTGAACGTGACGGTCATGGCCGTCCGGCAGACGGTCACTCCGGACGGCATGCAAGGCCGCGCCGCCGCGACGATCACGTTCGTCGGCATGGGACTGTCCCCCCTCGGTTCCCTGCTCGGCGGATTGCTCGCCGAGGAGTGGGGGTCGCGCACGACTCTCTGGGTGACGGCCGCGGGCATGCTGGTGTCCCCGCTGGTGATGACCCTGTCCCCGCTGGCCCGCCTTGGACGGACGGTTCCGGCCCCGCGGTCACGGCGAAGCTGACCGTCGTGGCCCACCGCGAAGGACGGGGCGTTCGCCAGTACCCCGGTCGTGGGTGGGACATGGTTCGGTGGCGGCGTAGGCCTCCCGGACCCGCCGGTCGCTGACGCGGAGGGCGAGGAGGGCGGCGCACAGGCACAGGGTGGCCAGGGCGATGTAGGCGATGCGGTGGCCGAAGGCGCTGTCGGCGGCGTTCGGTGAGGTGAGGGAGGCCACGAGTGTCCCGGCCAGGGCTACTCCGAAGGCGCCGGCGGTCTGTCGCTGCATGTTGAGGAGGGTGGTGGCGTCGGCCGTGCGGGAGGACGGGATCGCGACGAAGGCGGCGTTCTGGGCGCTCGCGAAGAGCAGGCCGACGCAGAGGCCGAGCAGGTACATCGAGGGGTAGAGGGCGAGGGGGTGCGGGGTGGCGGTGAGGATCGCCAGGAGGACGATGATCAGCGCGGCTCCGGCACCGCCGCCGACCATCAGGCGGCGTGGGCCGATCCGGTCGTGGAGGCGGGGTACGAGCTGGGAGGCGGTCAGCATGCCGAGCGCCTCCGGGAAGGCCGCCAGGCCCGAGTGGAACGCGTCGTAGCCGAGGTCGCTCTGGAGGAACTGGGGGTACAGGTAGAGGACGCCCATGAAGGCGGCCCCGGTGGGCAGCAGCACCAGCTGGGTCGTACGGAAGAGGTGGTCCTCGGCGACCCGCAGATCGATCATGGGATGTCCGGCGCGCAGTTCCCAGGGAACCAGCAGGGCGAGGAACACGATGCCGCCCGCCAGCGGTACGAGGGTGCCGCCGCTCGCCCAGCCGCGGTCCGGGGCCCCGGTGAGGGCGTAGAGGACCGCCGCGAGTCCGCCGCCGGCCAGGACGAACCCCAGCGCGTCGAAACGGGGCGCCCCCGGGCCGGGGAAGTCGGGCAGCACGCCCAGCCCGAAGAGCAGGGCGAGCATTCCGACGGGCAGGTTGACCAGGAAGACCCAGTGCCAGGAGGCGGTGTCCACGAGCCGGCCGCCCAGGACGGGGCCGAGGGCGGGGGCGACGGCGGTCGGCCACATGACGTACTGCTGTGCGCGCAGCCGCTCGGCCACCGGGAACGCGCGCAGCATCATCGTCATCCCGACGGGGGCGAGCAGTCCGCCGCCGGCGCCTTGCAGGATGCGGTATCCGGTGAGCGCTTCGAGGGAGTCGGCGGTGGCGCACAGGCCGGAGGCCACGGTGAACAGCAGCAGCGCGGTCAGTGCGGTGCGTCGGCTGCCGAAGCGGTTGCCGAGCCAGCCGGAGACGGGGATGAAGACCGCGAGGGCCACGAGGTAGCCGACGTTGACGGAGCTGAGGCCGGAGGTGTCCACGCCGAAGTCGCGGCCGATGGCGGGGAGGGCGACGTTGACGATGGTGGTGTCCATGATCGCCATGAAGTTCGCCGCGACGAACACGACGCAGACGGCGACCTTCGCCGGGACGCGATGACCGAGTCGCGGGGTGCGTCCGGTGCCGGCCGGTCGGTCGGGGCTCACCGGCCGTCACGGAGCCGGCGGACCTGCTCGTCGGTCAGCGTGAGACGGCGGGCCTGGAGCGAGTTGTCGATCTGTGCGGTCGTCCTCGCTCCGATGGACGGCCAGACACCGCGGTGGTGGAGGGTCCAGGCCAGAGCGACGGTCTCGGGCCGGGAGCCGAGCTGTCCGGCGAGTTCGATGCAGCGGAGCCGTCGGGCGCGGTTGTCCGCGGTGTCGTACGGGTCGGGCTTGCCGTGGTGCGCTTTCGGTCCGGTGCGCGCGAAGTGGCCGCGGGCCTGCGAGGACCAGCCGATCAGGGGCAGCCGGTGTTCGCGTACGACGTCGAGGACGGCGCTGTCGGCGTGCAGGCTGCCCTCCAGCAGCGCCGGGTCGGGTTCGGCGAGGCTGAACTGGTAGCTGGCGACCGGGGTGTGGCCCCGCTCACCGAGTGCGGTGGCGAGTTCCGCCAGCCGCTCTGCCCGCCAGTTGGAGACCCCGACCCGGCGGACGTGTCCGGCCCGCACGAGGCTGACGAGAGTGTCCGCGAGGTCGGCGACCGGGCGGGCGGGGTCGTCGCAGTGGTAGAGGAGGACGTCGATGGTGTCGACGCCGAGGTTCTCCAGCGCGGACCGTACGTGCGCGAACACGGTGTCCCGGCTCAGCGGGATGTCGCCGCCGGTCGTGTCGTGGCCGACCTTGGTGGCCACACCGAGCGTGCCGGGGTTCCGGCGCAGCCAGTCGCCGACGGCGGCCTCGGCCTTGCCGCCGGCGTAGCTGTGCGAGGTCTCGACGAGGAGCCCGCCGGCGTCGGCGAAGTGGGCGAGCCGTTCGGCGGTGGTCTCGGCCGGCTCCGCTCCGAAAGGGCCGCCGAGGACGAATCTGTGCGCGGCGCTCTCCATGCCTTCCTCGTCGAGGAGTCCGTCGAGCAGCTGAAGGGGGGAACGCGGCATCAGGCCTCGCCCCCGGCGACCCGTCGGAATCCGTCGACGTCGGCGAAGGGCCGGGGCAGGTGCGGCCGGAGCGGGATGCGGAAGGTGTTGAGCATCATCGCGGACATGCTGAAGCTGCCGATGCAGCCGATCAGGTCCAGCACACCCTCCTCACCGAACAGTCCGATGGCCTCGGCGTAGGTCTCGTCCGTGACGAAGTGGTCGTAGAGCATCTCGTGCGCGAAGGCGTGGAAGACGCGTTCGTCCTCGGCCTCGAAGCCGGGGTCCTCGCCGCGGGCGAGGCGGTCCAGGCACTCGGCCGGGATGCCTTCCTCCAGGGCCTGCTGGATATGGGCGTTCCAGGCGGCCTGGCTGTCGAAGTGGCGGCCGGCGATCAGCACGCTGAGCTCCCGGAGCCGCTGCGGGAAGCGGGACTCATTGCGGCAATAACGGCCGAGGTGTTCTACCCAGGGGGCCAGTTCCATGTTGTGTGCCCAGGCGATGAAGGGTGGGGGCGGTTCGACTCCGGGGCCGACGATCGCTTCGAGGAGTTCGGTCTGTTCGGGGGTCAGGCTGGGAAGCGGGGTCAGGCGCATGGTCGTGGTGCCTTTCGAAAAGGGGAGGGAGTTACCGAAAGCGGGAGTTGCCGAAGGGCGGGAGTCGCCGAGTCGCGGTCGCTCCCACGGGAGCGGTGAGGGTGCCCTGGGAAAGGCCCGCGCCCGGGGCGCGGCCACCCATCGCCGCGGGCGCGATGCCGAGGCCGAAGACGGGTGAAAGGGGAGGCACCCCGGGGCGCGGGCGGCCGTCACCGGCGGGCCGGTGACGGTGAACCATCGGCCGGGCGGGCGGGAGCAGGGGGCGATGCGGTGGCTCGGGTGCGGGGAACACCCCGGACGGGGTGCTCAACCCGCCGCTGTCGAACGGGTGGGCGGCCGGTCAGACGGTGCGCCACCAGGCGTAGTACTTGTCGCCGTAGCCGTCCATGATGTCCGGGTACTCGTGGTCGGCGTCCGGGAACTCGAAGAAGTCGTGCGCCACGTCGAGTTCGGTGAAGCGGGCGTCCAGGTCGCGGATGGTGGGCGCCAGGCGGGTGTCGAGGCGGCCGGAGAGCAACCGGACCTGGCTGGTGCGGCGCAGTTCGGGGGCGTTGGCGAGGACCAGGCTCCAGGGGTGGCAGAGGTCGTAGTACTCCTGGTCGCCGAAGTAGGTGTTGTTGACGCGGTCCTCGGGTTCGTCCTTGAGGTCGCGCAGGATCGCGGGGGCGACCGCGGAGACCTTCCCGAAGATCTTCGGGTACTTCAGGCCGAGGTGCAGGGCGCCGAAGCCGCCCATGGAGAAGCCCTCGACGGTGCGGGCCGTGGCCTCGGGGATCGTCCGGTAGGTGTCGTCCATGTGCCGGACGAGGTCGAAGGCGGTGATCTGGGCCAGCGGGCGGGCGCCGTCCTTGGAGTCGACGTACCAGCCGATCGGGAGGATCTGCGGCACGACGACGATCGTCGGCGGGATCACCTCGTTCCGGATGGCCTTGTCGATCCGCGCAACCATTTCCGAACCCTGGCGGGCGTTGCCGAATCCGCCGTGCAGCCAGTAGATGACAGGGAACCGTCGTTCCGGCTCGCTCTCGTACCGGGGCGGCAGGTAGAGCTGGTAGTTACCCTGGGCGTCCGCGCTGCCGCGCGAGGGCTGCGGGTAGAGACCGAAGGTGGTGAGTTCCTGGTCCTCACGGACCTCGTCGATCCACTGCTGTTCGATCTCTGCCATCTGCTCAAGCGTCGTGCGTACCTTGTGAACCTTCTCGGCCACGGGGTCGTCCTCTCGGAGATGAGTTGTCGTGGTGCGGACCCGGGTCTCCGAGGTGGGTGCGGCAGCCCTCCGACCCACCACCCGGGCGTTCCATTACGTGAAATGGCGTATCTTCTAGTGGAACGTTCATCAGTGAAACCCTGCGACGGGAGCCTGTCAATGCCCGGGATCGAAACTTCAGAGGACTCTCAGACCGCAAGCCGCGGAGGGCGCAGTTCCCTCGCGGGCAACGCCACCGACAAGGCCCTCAATCTGCTGGAGGCGGCTTCGGCGCCCGGTTATCCGCACCGGCTCGGCGATGTCGCGGCGGCCGCGGGAGTACCCAAGGCCAGCGCGCACCGCATCCTCCAGAACCTGGTGACCACCGGTTTCCTCGCCGCGGACGGCTCCGGCGGCTACGGCCCAGGACCCCGGGTCCGGGCCCTCGCCGCCCGGATCACCCAGGGCTGCGAGGAGGACCAGGTGATGCGCGCCGAGCTGGAGGTGCTGGGCCGCAGGATCGGGCACACCGTGCACATGGGCGTGCGCACCGGCGATGTGATCACCCTGCTGGTCAAGGTGTCGGGCCCGAACCCGGTGCAGGACTCCTCCCGGGTGGGCATGCAACTGCCGCTGCACACCACCGCGATCGGCAAGTGCGTCCTGGCCGGCCTCGACGACGGGGAACTCTCCGCCCTGGTGGACCGGCTGGGCCTGCCGCCCCGCACGGACAACTCCCTCACCGGTCTCGCCGAACTCCGCACGGAACTCGCCCAGGTCCGCGCACAGGGTTTCGCACTGGACGACGAGGAGAACGAACTCGGCGTACGCTGCCTCGCCGTACCGGTCCGCGACTCCAAGGGCACGGCCATCGGCGCGGTCAACGTCTCGACGATCACCTTCCTGGAGACCCGCGAGGCCCTCCTGAGCCGGGTCGGCCTCGCACGTACGACCGCGGAGGCGCTGCACGGCCTGCTGGGCTGAGCGGCAGCGGTGGCCACCCGGTGAGGCCGGCACCTACAGCAAGGTCCGGCCCCCGCGCCACACCATGATCCGCACGCTTATCTTCCGCGCCTGTCACCCGATTCACCTTGCACGGACGCTGGACAGCAGAGCTTCGTTTCAGCAGGGTTACACCACTGGGCCGAGCGCGTCTCCTCCGCACCGCGGCACGAGACACCCACGCCCTGGTTCTCCGGTCAGCCCCCGGCGAGCCCGCAGCATCTGAGCCTGATCCTCGCGAGCAGCGGGAGCACCTCCGGTTCGTCGCCGCTCATCCCCGAAGACCGCCGGCCCGACACGGCCCGTCTCCGGCCGTCCCCGCACGGCGGTCCCCAGCGACGCGACCGCCCCTCCCTCCCGGCCCCTCGCCGGGCGGCTCGCACCCTCCCGTGAACATGCGCAGGTGGACCCCGTCGTGGGTGCCACCCGGGTCCCGCGACCACCGTCGCCCCGCGCCCGGCACGCGCGGTTGTTCCCCCTCACCCTCAGCTGCCCGCCCTTCCGGTCTCCGCCGCCGTGGCGGAACTCCCGTGGCGCAAGGAGAAGACATGCGCACCTTTGACCGCACACCCCACCGGCCCACCACGAGAACGCACCGCGCCGCCCTGGCCACGTTGTGCGCCGCTCTCTCCCTCACCCTGGCCGCCTGCGGCGGCGGTACCGACACGACCACCGACGCCCAGAGCACCGGCAAGGCGGTGCCCGGCGACACCCTGACCGTCGCCGAGCAGCAGGCCCCTCCCGGCCTCAACCCGGGCACCGCCGACCTCGGCTTCGTCGACTTCACGATGCTCTCCTACGAGTCGCTCTTCTACCTCTCCCCCGAGGGCACGGTCGAACCGGCGCTGGCGAAGTCCTGGAAGTACGTCGGTACCGGCAACACCGAGCTGTCGGTCACCCTGCGCGACGGGGTGGAGTTCGCCGACGGCACCGCGGTGACCGCCGAGGCGGTCAAGGCCTCCCTGGAGTACGCGAAGAAGGCCCAGGGCAACCAGGCCCACTACCTCACCGACGCGACCATCACGGCCACCGGCGATCTGACGCTGACGATCAAGCTGGCCAAGCCCAACCCGATCCTGCCCACCCTGCTGACCCAGTCCTACGGCATCGGCCAGATCATCAGCCCCAAGGGCCTGGCCGACGCGGCGAACCTGACGCCGACCAGGACCAGCCAGGGCGCCGGCCCCTATGTCTACGAGCCCTCCGACAGCGTCGCGGGCGACCACTACACCTACTCCGCCAACCCGAACTACTACGACAAGTCCAAGCAGCACTACAAGAAGATCGTGATCCGGATCGTCCAGAACGGCCAGACCGCGGTCAACGCCATGAAGACCGGTCAGATCGACGTCTACAAGGGCGACTACACCTCCGCCGCCTCCGCCAAGTCGGCTGGCATGTCCACCGTCGGCCTCCCGGTGATCCTTCAGGGACTGAGCCTCATCGACCGCGAGGGCGAGGTGTCCGAGCCGCTCGGTGACGTCCGGGTACGGCAGGCGATCAACTACGCCATCGACCGGGAGGCGGTGACCGAGGCGCTCCTCGGCTCCGCCGGCACCCCGACGACCCAGACCGTGATCAAGGGCGGCGACGGCTACTCCGAGGCCATGGCCGACTACTACCCCTACGATCCGGCGAAGGCCAAGGAGCTGCTGAAGGAGGCCGGTTACGCCGACGGCTTCGAACTCCCGGTGCTGGCTGCCACGTTCGTCGGCTTCGACACCATGGCTCAGGCGATCGCCGGCCAGCTGTCCAAGGTCGGCATCAAGGTCAAGGTCACCGCGGTCACCAGCATCACCTCCTTCGTCGAGAACCAGACCAACAAGAAGTACCCGGCGGTCTCGGGCGGCTTCACCGAGGAGCCCATGTACCTGGAGGGCCTGGACCTGTTCATGCCGGGCTCCAAGGTCTTCAACGGCTTCGGCAGCACCTCGCCGGAGCTCACCGAGCTCTTCGACAAGGCGGCCGCCGCCGACCCGACCGAGCGGGCCGACCTCGACCGGCAGATGCAGGAGTACCTGGTGAAGAACGCCTGGTTCGCCCCGGTCGCCTTCACCCCGGTCAACTACTACGTCCGTCCCGGCACCGGTGGGGTGAAGGTCAGCGCCGGAGCGCCCTTCGCGAGCCCGCTGGCCTTCTACGCCACCAAGTAGGCACTCCGGGCGGCCCCCCACCTGACCGCGGGGGCCGCCCGGCCCAAGAAAGGAGTGAGGTGAGATGCACAGGATCCTCTTCCGCTGGCTGCTCGGCGCGATCCCGGTGGTGTTCGGCGTCAGCGTCCTGACGTTCGTGCTGACCAGCCTGGTGCCGGGCGACCCCGGCCGCACCATCCTCGGCGCCAACGCCGCCCCCGCCCAGGTCGCGGCCCTCGACAAGCAGCTCGGCCTCGACCACCCGCTGCCGGTCCGCTACTGGGACTGGCTGACCGGCGCCCTGCACGGTGACCTCGGCGACTCGATCACCTCCGGGGTGCCCGTCAGCGACCAGCTCACCTCGCGCCTGGGGGTCACCCTCTCCCTGATCGGCGGCGCGATCCTGGTCGCCGCCGTGGCGGGAGTGGCGCTCGGGGTGCTCAGCGCCCTCAAGGGCGGCCTGCTCGGACGGGCCGTGGACGGCATCTCGCTCGTCGGGCTCGCGGTGCCGAACTTCTGGTTCGGCCTGGTGCTCATGACCGCGTTCGCCGTGCAGCTTCCCGTCTTCCCCGTGTCGGGATACGTGCCGCTCACCGAGTCGCCGGTGCAGTGGTTCCAGTCCCTGGTGCTGCCGGTCCTGACCCTGGGGGTGCCGGCCACCGCGCCGGTGGCCAAGCAGACCCGCGACGGCGTACTGACCCAGCTCGACCGCGAGTACGTCCGCGTGCTGCGGGCCCGCGGCATCCCTGAACGGTCGGTCGTCCTCCGGCATGTGCTGCGCAACGCGGCCGCCCCGATCGTCACCGTGCTGGGCGTCGTCGTGGTGACCCTCTTCGGCGGCACCGTCCTCGCCGAGACCCTGTTCGTCATGCCCGGCCTCGGCGGCCTCGCCGTCACCGCCGCGCAGACCCAGGACATCCCCATGGTCCAGGGCGTCGCCCTCGTCTTCACGGTCACCGTGATGCTGATCAACCTGCTGATCGAAATGGTGTACACGATGCTCGACCCGAAGGTGCGGACATGAAACGGTTCGTGCGCAAGCGGGCGGCCCTCGTCTCCGCCGGCTACCTCCTCCTCGTCGTCCTGGTGACCCTGCTCGCCGGTCCGCTCTCGCCGTTCGACCCCGACGAGCAGGACCTGACCGCCGCGCTCCAAGGCCCCAGCGGCGCCCACTGGCTGGGCACCGGCGAGCTGGGCCGTGACGTCCTGAGCCGGCTGATGCACGGCGGGCAGATCACCCTCCTCGGCGTGGTCATCACCCTGACCGTCTATCTGACGCTGGGCGTCCCCGCCGGAATGATCGCCGGCTACCGGGGCGGCTGGTTCGACCGGCTCGTCCTCAAGAGCGCCGACCTGATCTCCGCCGTCCCCGTCATCATCGTCCTGTTGGTGGTCCTCGCGGTCTTCACGAACAACGAGAGCGCCGCCATGGCCGCCAACGGCCTCCTCGGCGCACCTCTGCTGGCCCGGGTGGTCCGCTCGGCGACCCTCGGTGTGCGGCAGGAGCTGTACGTCCGGGCAGCCGTCGCGGGCGGCATCCGCGACCGGGTCATCATCCGCCGGCACGTCCTGCCCCGCGTCACCGGCGCGATCCTCGTCCAGGCCTCCGTGTTCGGCGCCTACGCCGTCCTGTTGGAGACCGGGCTCGGCTTCCTCGGTCTGGGCACCACCGAGGCCAGTTGGGGCAGCATGATCGCCGAGGCGTCCAAGAACATCGGCACCGATCCCTGGCTCCTGGTCCCGTCCGGCTTCATGATCATCAGCTTCGTCCTGGCCCTCGGACTGTTCACCGACGGCCTGCGCGACACCTTCGCCGAACGGTACGCGCCCCCGGCCGACAAGCCGCCCTCCCGCCGCACGGGCCGGCCCCGGGGAGCCTCGCCCGCGTCCGCACCGGTGCGCGCCAAGGTCCCCGTCGAGGAGCCCGACGCCGACGCCCTGCTGTCGGTGCGCGGCCTGACGGTGTCCCTGCGGATCGAGGGCACGCCCACCGACGTCATCCGTGACGTCTCGTTCGACCTGCGAGCCGGCGACGTCCTGGGCATCGTCGGCGAGACCGGCTGCGGCAAGACCGTCACCGCCACCTCCCTGCTGGGCATGCTCCCCGCGGGCGGCAGGATCGCCTCCGGCACCATCCGCTTCGAGGGCGCCGACCTCGCCCGGGCCGACGCGGCGACGCTGCGCGCGGTACGCGGACGCCGTATCGGATGGATCTCCCAGGACCCCATATCCAGCCTCGACCCGTCGTTCACCGCCGGTGCCCAGGTCGCCGAGGCCGTACGCCTGCACACCGGCTGCTCCCGCAGGCAGGCCCGGCGGCGCGCGCTGGAGCTCTTCGAGAAGGTACGACTGCCCGACCCGGCCCGGGTCGCCGGCAGCTACCCCCACCAGTTGTCGGGCGGCATGGCCCAACGCGTCGGTATCGCTGCCGCGTTGGCGGGCGAACCGTCCCTGGTGATCGCCGACGAACCCACCACCGCGCTCGACGTGACCGTGCAGGCCGAGATCCTCGACCTGCTGCGCGAGCTCCGGTCGGCCGGCACCGCCTTCATCCTCATCACGCACGACTGGGGCGTGCTGGCTGACCTGTGCGACCGGGCCGTGGTCATGTACGCCGGCGAGGTCGTCGAGGAGGCCGAGGTCACCGCGCTGGTGACCACGCCGGCCCACCCCTACACGGCCGGGCTGCTGGGCTCGGACCCCCACCACGCCCTGCCGGGCCGGCCGCTGCCCGCCGTCGAGGGCGCGGTACCGCCCCCGGCCCAGTGGCCCGTCGGCTGCCACTTCCAGAACCGCTGCCCGCGGGTGACCGACGCCTGCAAGGAGAAACCCGTCGTGATCTCTCATCTGGTCGGGCCGACACGGTCGACGCGGTGCCTCCGCCCGCTGGAACTGATCGGAGGGGGAACCCATGAGTGAGCTGCTGCGGGTGCGCGGACTCGACGTCACCTACCGTCGCTCCCGGCTGCGCGGCGGCGACGTCGACGCCGTCCGCGGCGTGGACCTGACCGTGGGACGCGGGGAGACCGTCGGCCTGGTCGGCGAGTCCGGTTCCGGCAAGTCGACCATCGGCTCCGCGGTGCTGGGGCTGGTGCCGGCGACCGGCGGCAGGGTCGAGTTCGACGGCGCCGACATCACGCACAGCTCGCGCGCGGACCGCCGGCTGCTGGCCCGCCGTATGCAAGTGGTCTTCCAGGACCCGTACGGCTCCATGAACCCCGCCCACACCGTCGGCGACACCCTCGCCGAGGCCCTCCGGTACAACCTGGGCCTGTCCACGGACGCGATCCGCGAGCGTGTCCTGCGCGCCCTGGACGACGTCGGGCTGCCGCCCGGCGCCACCCACCGCTACCCGGTCGCGTTCTCCGGCGGCCAGCGCCAACGCATCGCCATCGCACGGGCGTTGGTCATGGAGCCCGACTTCGTCGTGTGCGACGAGGCGGTCAGCGCCCTCGACCTGTCGGTCCAGGCGCAGGTCCTCAATCTGCTGGCCCGCCTGAAGCGCACGCGCGGCCTCAGCTACCTGTTCATCTCCCACGACCTGGCCGTGGTGCGCCACCTCAGCGACAGCATCGTCGTCCTGTACGCCGGCCGCGTCGTCGAGCGCGGTCCGGCGGCGGTGGTCGCCGAGCACCCCGCCCACCCCTACACCCGTGCCCTGCTGGCCGCGGCTCCCGTCCCGGACCCGGTGGCGCAGCGGCGCCGCCAGGCCGAGCGGCGCCTCACGAGCACGACCACCACCACGGGACGTGTCAGTGCGGGCTGCGCCTTCGCTCCGCGCTGCCCGTTCGCCCAGGAGAACTGCTGGTCCGTCCAGCCCGCACTCGTGGAGCACGACGGCGTCGCGGTGGCCTGCCATCGCCGCGAGGAGATCGCGGCGGGCACCGCTCTTCCCCTGTCCCAGCCGGTCGCCTGACCACTCAACACCCCTTTCGTACAAGGAGCATGATGACCACCACCGTCCCCGCCGCCGTCGACATCGCCGCGCTGCTGCCGGAGGGAACGCATCTCGTCGGCGGGGAGTGGGTCCCCGCCCGCTCCAAGGCCACGATCGACGTCGTGAACCCGGCCACCGGAGCACTCATCGCCCGCGTCCCGCGCGGCACCGCCGAGGACATCGACGACGCCGTACGGGCGGCCGAGGCCGCACTGCCCGCCTGGCGTGACACCGACCCTGCCGTGCGCGGCGAACTCCTGTACCGCTGGGCCGAGTCGGTACGCGCACACGAGGACGACATCAACCGGCTGGAAGCCATGGAGGTCGGCCGTCCCGTCGGACCCTCCCCCATCGCCGCACGGCTGACCTATCTCGCCGGCAAGGCCGACAAGGTCTTCGGTGACACCCTGCCCACCCGCTCCCCGGACGTCCTGGGCCTGACCCTGCGCGAGCCGTACGGCGTGATCGGCGCGATCATCCCCTGGAACGCGCCCGGCCCGATGACCGTCTTCAACACCGCCGCCCCGATCGCCGCGGGCAACACCGTCGTCCTCAAGCCGGCGGAGGACGCCCCGCTCACCGCCCTGTACCTGGCCCGACTCGCCCAGGAGGCGGGCATCCCGCCGGGTGTCCTCAACGTCGTCACGGGCTACGGCGACGAGGCCGGAGCCGCCCTGCCCGCACACCCCGGCATCCGCAAGATGAGTTTCACCGGCTCACCCGCCACCGGCACCGCCGTGATGGAGGCCTGCGCCCGCAACCTGATCCCGCTGCAACTGGAGCTGGGCGGCAAATCCCCCCAGATCGTGCTCCCGGACGCCGACCTCACCAGGGCCGTACCGGCGATCGTGCGCAGCATCGTGATGAACAGCGGCCAGGTCTGCGCCGCCGGCTCCCGTGTCCTGGTCCACTCCGCCCTCCACGACCGCCTCGTCGACGAACTCGCCCGGGCCTTCCGCGCCGTACGGGTCGGGATGTGGGACCAGCCGGTCGACATGGGCCCCCTCATCAACGCCCGCCAGGAGAGGCGGGTGCTGGAGTACCTGGCCATCGGCCGTGAGGAGGGCGCCGAAGTGGTCGTCGGCGGCGGCAAGCTGACCGGGGCGCCCTACGACGGCGGCCACTTCGTCGAACCGACCCTGTTCGACCGGGTCACCCCGGACATGCGCATCGCCCAGGAGGAGATCTTCGGCCCCGTGCTCTCCGTCCTCACCTACGAGGACGAGGAAGAGGCCGTCGCCGTCGCCAACGGCACCCGCTACGGCCTCACCGCCACCGTGTGGACCCACGACGTGGGCCGCGCGATACGACTGGCACGCCGGGTCCAGGCCGGACAGGTCGCCGTCAACACCCTCGGCGACGGCGGCCCCGCCGGGGCGATCGGGGCACCCTTCGGCGGCTACAAGCACAGCGGCTTCGGCCGCTCCATGGGCCCCGACTACCTGGAGGACTGGACCCAGGTGAAGTGCGTCGTCATCAACTCGGCCTGAACACCGGGGCGCCCGTCGAGGGAGCGGAAGTCACGTTGACAGGTCTCTGTCGACATGTTGCTATGAGGCGCTGCTCAGCCGGATCCGCGTCTCGTCGCACACCGCTCGGGCACCGGACCGACGGCCATCAGAGCGGGGGCAGTGCCCCTCAGTACAGAGCGAGGAACCATGCCGCAGCGCGCCGCGACCATCGTCGGCGGTGGCATCGGCGGCCTCGCGGCGGCCATCGCCCTGCACCGCCGGGGCTGGCGCGTCGAAGTGCTGGAGCGGGCACCGGAGTTCACCGAGATCGGCGCCGGCATCTCCCTGTGGCCGAACGCGCTGCGCGCGCTGGAGGCGCTCGGCCTGGCCGACACCGTCTCGGCACTCGGCGCCGTCGAGGCCGCGGGCGGCGTACGCGACCGCCGGGGCCGGTGGCTGTCCCGCACGGACAACGCGGAACTGGCACGCCGCTTCGGCCACCCCCTGACGGTCCTGCACCGCGCGGACCTGCTGCGGGCGCTCACCCAGGCACTGCCCGCCGACAGCCTGCGGCCGGGCAGCGAGGTGTCCGCGGTCCACGACGACGGCGACCGTCCGGTCGTGGCTCACCGTGGCGGCGAGTCCCGGCCCGACCTCGTCATCGGCGCCGACGGGCTGCGCAGTGTGGTCCGCCACGCCCTGTGGCCCGCCGCGGCCGGCCCCCGATACGCCGGTTACACCGCCTGGCGCATGGTCACCGAGCCCCTCCCCCAGCCGCCCTCCGTGGGCGCGGCGACCTGGGGCCGCGGGGAGAGGTTCGGTTACACGGCGCTGCCGGGCGGGCGGCTGTACTGCTTCGCCACCGCGTCCCTCCCGGCAGGAGCGGCCTCCGCCTCCTCCGAGTACGCCGAACTGCTGCGCCGGTTCGGATCCTGGCCGGATCCCGTTCCCGCCCTGCTGGCCGCCGTCCCCGCGGACGCGGTGCTCCGCCACGACATGTACGACCTGCCGCCCCTGCCCTCCTTCGTGCGCGGCCGTGTCGTGCTGCTGGGCGACGCGGCCCATGCGATGACCCCCAACCTGGGCCAGGGCGCGTGCCAGGCGCTGGAGGACGCGGTCACGCTCGCCCACTGCCTCGACGGCACCCCGGACACCGCCGCCGCGCTCCGCTCGTACGATCTGCTGCGCCGCCCGCGCACCCAGGCCGTCACCCGCCGCTCCGCCCGCCTCGGCGCGCTCGGCCAACTGTCGTGGCCGCCCGCGGTGTTGCTGCGCGACACCGCCGCCCGGCTGACACCGGCACGGGTGACGCTGCGTTCCATGGCTCCGGTCCTCGGCTGGACCGCACCCGATGCCCCGACGCCCGCGACACGGAGCGAGACCCGCTGATGCCGGACTGGACCTATCACCCGCTGCAGCAAGCGGCCGCCGCGGTCCTCGGCCGACGCCGCTCGCAGCGCACCGCGCTGGGGCTGCTGGCCCGGATCGGCTCCCGCCCCGCAGGCGCGCGGCTGATCGCCCAGGGATTCGGTCACCGTCATCCGCCGCGGGAACTCGCCGGGGACATCGTCGGCGTACCCGTGACCGTCCGCCTCGGCATATCCGTCCCGCCCTCGCTCGCCCGCGAAGCGGTACACGCCATGCCCCCGCTCGGGGCCGGTGTCGTCGAGGTGGGGCCCGTCTCGGCGGCCGACGCGGACACCGTACGCGAGGCCGCCGCCGGCCGGACGATCCCGCTGGTCGTCCGCGCCTGCGACCCCGAGACCGAGGCCGCCCTCAAACCCCACGTCGACGGGTTCACCACCGGCGACGATCCGCACGTGGTCCGCGTGTCCGACCCGTCGGTCACCGCCGCGGCCACCGCCCTCCAGGAGCCGGGCACCGTCGTCCTCGCCCGGCCTGCGGTGCTCGTCGGCTCCGGGCCGGGCTGGTTCGCCCGGGTCACCGAGGCGGCCACGCCGACCGCGCCCGCTCCGGGCCTGCGGGACGTCGGCCTGGACCCCCGCCGCTGGCCCGCCTGGTGGTGGGCGCTGCTCGTCGGGCTCGGGATGACGGGGGGCGGGCTCGGGGCCGCGGCGATCACCCTCGGGCCGGTGCTGCTCTGGTACGACCGCGACTACCTCGGTATGACCCTGCACGACCTGCACCACGCCAACCACCACCTCGTGCACTTCCTCCAGCACGACCGGATCACCATGGCCGGCACGATGGTGGCGATCGGCGCCCTCTACACCGGCCTCGCCGTGGGCGGCATCAGACGCGGCTGGCCCTGGGCCCGCGAGGTGTACCTGTTGTCCGGGGCGATCGGCTTCCCCACCTTGTTCTACTTCCTGGTCACCGGCTTCGTGGAACCCCTGCACACGGCCACCACCCTCGTCCTGTTCCCGATGTTCGTGGCCGGGGTCCGCCGCACCCCGCACCGACCACGCTGGCGCCTGGCGCCCGAGGGACCGGAGCCGGAACGCCGACGGGCACTGACCGGCCAGCTCCTCCTGATCGTCACGGGAGCCGGGCTGTTCGTCGGCGGAGCCGTGATCTCCGTGGTCGGCCTGACCGGCGTCTTCGTACCCACCGACCTGACCTTCCTGGGCACCAGCGCGCAGACGCTGGAAGCCGTCAATCCCCGGCTCGTGCCGTTCGTCGCCCACGACCGCGCGGGGTTCGGCGGGGCCCTGATGTCCGCGGCGGTGGCGATCCTCCTGCTCAGCGCGTGGGGCTGGCGGCGGGGTGAGGCCTGGGTGTTCTGGACCCTGGCCGCGGCGGCGACGGCCGGCTTCCTGCCCGCCGTCGTCGTCCACGGAGTGATCCACTACACCGACTTCATCCACCTCGCGCCGGTCTACATCGGCATCGTCCTCACCGGCACCGGCCTACTGCTCGCGCGCCCGTACCTCTGCGCCAGGACGCCGGCCCCGCTGGACGACTGACGGTCGGCCGCCGGCTCATGGGGCCTGCTTGGCCTGGGTGAACGCGGCGACCAGACCCTGGGCCGTGTTGTTCTCGGAGTCGATCCGGTGGAGTTCGGCACCCTCGAACGTGGCGACCTCGGCGCTGCGGCGGAACATGGCCTGTTCGTACTCGGTGAGCGCGGCCTCGATGTCGTCGGGGTGCGCGGCAAGGGCTCGGCCGAGTTCGGCGCCGTCGAGCATGGCCAGGTTGGCGCCCTCGCCGTTCGGGGCCGCGAGGTGGGCGGCGTCGCCGACGAGCGTCACCCCCGGTACCCGGTCCCACCGAAGCCCGGCCGGCAGCGCGTAGTGGGGGCGCAGGACCGGCGCGGTGTCGCCGTCCGTGATCAGTGCGGTCAGTTCGGGTGCCCAGCCGGCGAATTCCTGGGCGATCCTCGCCGTGGCCGCGGCGGCATCGGTGAAGTCGATCGCGGCGAACCACTCGTGCGGCTTGCTCAGCGCCACGTAGGTGTGCAGCGTGTCGCCGCTTTCCCGGTGGGCGAAGATCTCCCTGCCCGGGGAGGGCGCCATCAGCGACCCACCGCCGACCGCCTTCGCGCAGACGGGGTGGCGGGTGTCGGCGTCGAACAGGTAGGTCTCGACGAACGACGTGCCGACGTACTCGGGTACGGCCGTGGAGAGCAGCGGCCGCACCCGTGACCACGCACCGTCCGCGCCGATCAGCAGGCTGGTGACGACGGTGGTGCCGTCGGTGAACGTCACCTCGTGGCGGCCCTCGCCGAGGGCACGGGTGCCGTCGGCCTTGTGTCCCCATCGGACGGTGCCGGCCGGGAGGGAATCGAGCAGGATCCGCCGCAGTTCACTGCGCTGCGCCTCGGGGCGTCCGCCGGTGCCGTCGTCGCCCTCCTCGAACAGGACGGTCCCGTCCCGGTCGAGGACCCGCATCGCCTGGCGGCCCTCCAGGACGATGGCCTGGAACTCGTCCAGCAGGCCGGCCGCTTCGAGGGCGAGCTGTCCGTTGTAGTCGTGGATGTCGAGCATCCCGCCCTGTGTCCGCGCCGACGGGGAGGACTCGGCCTCGTGGACCGAGACCGGGATGCCGTGGACGTGCAGGACACGGGCCAGCGTGAGTCCGCCGAGTCCGGCGCCGATGATCGTGACAGGTGTGCGCATGGTGGCTCCTCGGGAATCGGGCCGCCCGGTGATCTCCGGCCGGCCTCCTCCGGAAAGATCCCAACGCCCACCGACAAGCCACCTACATCGCACCCACAGTCCCCGACAACCGGCCTGCACCACACCGCTGATGATCGTGACAGAGGTCTGGCCCGCCGCTACGGGGGAGAGCGACGGGCCAGTACCTCCACAGTGCCACAGGCGCGCACGAGATGTGCCGTGTCACGGGAAAGCGCCACCGCTCACGAGGCCCAGAAGGCCGGAAATGCACCGAGCCCGCCCCGGACGCATCCGGGACGGGCTCGATCGTGGAGCGCCGGGCAGGCCTTGCACCTGCATCTCCCCGCAGGAAGCGGGACGTCTTTCCTTGGACCACCAACGCACAACCAGGAACCAGGAGTTCTGGCGACCGGCTCAAGATCAAGCATAGCGGATGCACGACAGCGGACCGCACATAGCTGTCAGTCCTCCGCCGGGTTCACATCCGTCACTTTGCCCTTGGTGTCGGTCTGCAGGTAGCCGGAACGGCCGTACTTGTCCGAGAAGTAGACGGACAGTCCGAACGTAGGCTCGAAGACATTGGGTTGGCGCACCAGCACATAACGGGTCTCGACATTCTTGACGTTCAGCTTCTTCTCCGCCTCTTCCAGGAGAGCGGGAATCTTGTCCCAGCTGAAGTCTTCGGGGGCGAAGGGTTTGTAGCCACTCGGCATGGTGCTGTCGATGATGCTCTTCTCCGCACCCGTGCCCGGGCGGTAGTCGTACGTCTCGTACGCGGAGTCGCTGCCGTCGACCATCATCCAGGCTGTCACGTATTCGTCGTAGACGGAGAAGGCGCCGAATCTCTTCCGGCCGCTCTCCTTCTCCAACGCCTTGATGGCGATGCGGATGTTGGCCGGGGTGAGCATGCTCCCGGTCGTGGTCTCCTTCGCATCCGATCCGGTGGAGGCCGAGCCCGACGTGGGTGTCGAGGAGGACGTGGGTGTCGAGGACGACGAGGACGTCGAAGGGCCGCCCGTGCTCAGGTCGGCGGTGCCGCCGTCCAGGGGCAGCAGCCACCACAGCAGGGCTACGGCGCCGACGAGCGAGGTGCCTGACAAGCCCAGCAGCACGGGGCGGTTCGGGGTGCGTCGGCGTGGCGCTCGGGCGGGACCGACCACCGACTGGGGAGCCGTCGGTCCTGATACAGGCCGGCCGGTCGCGGGGCCGAATCCAGGCGGGGTGGCAGGTGCTCCGGGGTACGAAGGGCTCGTGGGCGTGGACGGCGCGGCCAGCGGGTAGGAGGTGGGCTCGTCGCGCGGGGCGGTCGGGCCGGTCGTCGGCTCCGCCTCGATCACGGCCAGTCTGCGGTCCAGGACCGCGGCGGAGGCCCGCGCCGCCGGGTCGCGGACCAGCACGCTCATCAGGACGTCGCCGAGAAGGCCGGCCCGCACCGGCGGTGGCACCTCCTCGTGGAGGACGGCGGCGAGGGTGGCCAGGGTGCTGCCCCGGCGCAGCGGGTGGTGACCCTCCACCGCGTTGTAGAGCATCATCGCCAGCGACCAGAGGTCGGACGCGGGTCCGCCCTCGTGGCCCGAGATGCGCTCCGGTGCCATGAAGTCGGGTGTGCCGATGATGGAGCCGGTGGCGGTGAGGCTGGTCGTCTCACGGATCGCGGCGATACCGAAGTCGGTGAGGACGGGGCGTCCGTCCGGCCGTAGCAGGACATTGGCGGGCTTGACGTCCCGGTGCTGGATTCCGGCGTCGTGCGCGGCGGTCAGCGCGGCGAGTACCCCGCGGCCTATGCGTGCCGCCTCGGCCGGGGACATCGGCCCTTGGGCCAGCCGGTCGGCGAGCGAGCCGCCACCGACCAGTTCCATCACGATCCACGGGTAGGTGCCCTCGCCGCCGTCGACGATGTGGTGGATGGTGACGACGTTGGGATGGTCGATCCGGGCCAGGGCCCTGGCCTCGCGCAGGACGCGCTCGCGCAGCATCCGTGCGGCCTCGGGGTCGTACTCGGCAAGATCGCGGTCCGGAGGGCGGACCTCCTTGATCGCCACCAGCCGGTGCAGGACCAGGTCCCTGGCCCGCCAGACCATGCCCATCCCACCGCCGCCGAGGCGGGCCTCCAACTCGAAGCGCCCGTCGACGACTCGTCTGCCGGGACCTCCGTCTGCCTCACTCATGGGCGGGAGCTTAGTTTGCGCCACCGACATCGCTCGACCCGGTACGGCGGTGAAGGCGGTGTCCCGGTTCCGTGCCGTGCCGTGCCGTGCCACCACGTCGACCACTTCCTCGGTCCTCAGACTGACGCCGAGGTATCGCTCAGGATCCGAAGGGCCGAGCCATACGTCCCCCTGCCAGGCGGGCGTCTTCGCTCATGGGGCGAGCCGTTCAGCCAACGTCCCGCTTCTCGAGTGCCCGCCGCCGCTTCGGTGAGGGAAGCGCACGATCGAGGATCGCGCCCACGGCGGTCGCCGCGCCCACGATCAACAAGGCGATCGAGAGGACACGCAGCCCTCCCTCGCCGTACAGGGCCTGGTAGCCGAACCAAGCCACGGCGATGCAGGACATCAGGCCACTGCCGATTCGCCTGAGGGGCGGCGTCATGCGCACTCCTGAGTCAGGTACGTCAGGTACGCCCTTCAAGCAGGGCACCTGAGTGTGGCACGGGCCGGCCGCGCGGACCGTGGCGGCATTGTCAGTGGTGGCAGGCAGGATGATGACCATGACGACACCAGCTGTACAGATCGTGGATGCCGCCGCCTACGCGCAGGCGGTCGAGGATGCGGTGAAGGCCGCGGCCGCCTATTACGAGGGCGGCACCTCACGCCTGGACGACGATGCCTACGACCGGCTGGTGCGTGGCATCGCGGCGTGGGAGGCCGAGCATCCCGATGAGGTGCTGCCCGACTCTCCGTCGGGGAAGGTCGCCGGCGGGGCCGTGGAGGGGGATGTTCCGCACACGGTGGCGATGCTGAGTCTGGACAACGTGTTCTCGCCGGAGGAGTTCACCGCCTGGACCGCCTCGCTGGCCCGGCGCATCGACCACGACGTCACCCGCTTCAGTGTCGAGCCGAAGCTCGACGGTCTGGCGATCGCCGCCCGCTACACCCACGGCCGCCTGAGACAGCTGATCACGCGCGGCGACGGGACCGCCGGAGAGGACGTCTCGCACGCGATCGGCACCATCGAGGGGCTCCCGGAGGAGCTCTCCGAGCCGGTCACCGTGGAGGTGCGCGGCGAGATCCTGATGACCACGGCGCAGTTCGAGCACGCCAACGAGGTGCGTACCGCGCACGGCGGGCAGCCCTTCGCCAATCCGCGCAACGCCGCGGCGGGCACTCTGCGCGCCAAGGAGCGCGCCTACACCGTGCCGATGACCTTCTTCGGCTACGGCCTGCTCCCCCTGCCCGACACCCGTCCGGAACTGGCGGAGCAACTCGGCGAGAGCGCGCACAGCGGCCTGATGGCGAGGGCCGCCGGGCTCGGCGTGAACACCACCGCGACGACCGCCGTGCCCGGCAGCACCGCCGACACCGTCGAGCAGGTCCTGACGCGGGTCCAGGAGATCGCGGCCCTGCGTGCGGAGCTGCCGTTCGGGATCGACGGGGTCGTCATCAAGGCCGACCTGGCCGTCGACCAGCAGAGCGCCGGCTCCGGCTCACGCGCCCCGCGCTGGGCGATCGCCTACAAGCTCCCCGCCGTCGAGAAGGTCACCCGGCTGCTCGATGTGGAGTGGAACGTGGGCCGCACCGGCATCATCGCGCCCCGCGCCGTCCTGGAACCGGTGGAGATCGACGGCTCCACCATCACCTACGCCACCCTGCACAACCCCGCCGACATCACCCGCCGCGATCTGCGTCTGGGCGACCACGTCATGGTCTACCGCGCGGGCGACGTCATCCCCCGCATCGAGGCTCCCGTCGCCCATCTGCGTACCGGCGACGAACAGCCGATCGTCTTCCCCGAGGTGTGCCCGCGCTGCGGCTCCGCCATCGACACCAGCGAACAGCGCTGGCGCTGCGAGAACGGCCGCAACTGCCATCTGGTCGCCTCCCTGTCCTACGCCGCGGGGCGCGACCAGCTCGACATCGAGGGCCTCGGCCACACCCGTGTCGTCCAACTCGTCGACGCCGGCCTGGTCGCCGACCTCGCCGACCTGTTCACTCTCACCCGCGAGCAACTCCTGGCCCTGGAACGGATGGGTGACACCAGCACCGACAACCTCCTCTCCGCGCTGTCCACGGCCAAGGAGCAGCCGCTGTCACGGGTGCTGTGCGCGCTCGGGGTGCGCGGTACCGGCCGGTCCATGTCCCGTCGTATCGCCCGCTACTTCGCCACCATGGACCACATCCGGGCCGCCGACGCCGAAGCGATGCAGCAGGTCGACGGCATCGGCACCGAGAAGGCGCCCTCCATCGTCGCCGAACTCGCCGAACTCGCCCCGCTCATCGACAAGCTCGCCGCGGCCGGGGTGAACATGACCGAACCGGGCGCCACCCCGCCGGTCCCGGCAGACGGCAACACCGCGGACGCCGCGGACACCGACGCAGACGTTCCAGGCGCGGAGCTGCCCCTCGCGGGGATGGCCGTCGTGGTCACCGGTTCCATGACCGGCGCGCTGGAGAAGCTCTCCCGCAACGAGATGAACGAGCTCATCGAACGCGCCGGAGGCCGCTCCTCCTCCAGCGTCTCCAAGAAGACCACCCTGGTCGTCGCCGGAGACGGCGCCGGTTCCAAGCGAGCCAAAGCCGAGGACCTCGGCATCCGTCTGGCCACCCCGGACGAATTCGCCACCCTCATCGCCGACTTCCTCGCCTGACACGCGACAGGCGCAGTCGTGCGGACGGGTACGCGCTCAGTACGTCCGGCATCTCAACGGCAAGCCACCGGCATGTCAGGGGCGGCAAGTAGCCTCGGGCGGCATGGGGATCGAGATCGATGTAGTGGTGGGGCACCCGGTCGACGACGAGGTGGAGCGGGTGCTCGGGCTGGCCGAGGCGGTCGACGAGCCCGTCACTGTCACGTTCCTGTGGGAGGGGCGCGAGGAGGCGGAACGCGCGGTGCTGGTGCCCGCGGCCATGCTGGCGCTCTGGGAGCACTGGGCACCCACCGCCTATCCGTCGGGCGGCGCCGGGGAAGCGGACCGGGCTGTGGCGGAGGAGGAGAGGGAACTTGCCCACCCTGCCGAGTTCGGCGCGTTCACTCTCTATCGCCGTCGAGCAGGAGGGCGCACAGCGGTCGCCCGTGGAGGCGTCGTCGTCGCCGAGCTCCTGGACCCCGCCGAGGCGCACTGGCTCCGGGAGAAAGCGCGGGACGTCCGCCAAGGGTTCATGGGTCCGCAGCAGAGGGCGGCGTTCGAGGACTTCCTGGCCCGGCAGGCATCCTCTGATGAGAGGTGACGTACCGGTACATGCCGCGCACCCGCACCCGCACCCGCACCGCTAACCAAACACATGTTCCCATCCGGGCGACGGAGCCTCGGCATGATCGCGCGGGGCCCGGACCAGCGGGCCGCCGGGTGTCCGCTGGTAAAATGGGGTCACGCTTCGACATCGACGGGGCCCGTACCAAGGGGTACGGGCCCCGGATCGTTCCGGGGCGCCACTTCAGGAAGGTTCCCCTCATGAACGCCAAGCCGTCGACCTCCGGACGCTCCCGTGCCGGTGCACCGCAGCGGGCGACAGGGTCGCAGGGCGACCTCTCGACGCCGGAGTCGGTGTCGCCCGGCCTGCCTCCGGTGGCGTCCTTCGACGCGCTCGGGCTGCCGTCGGAGCTGACGAAGGCGATGACGGACCTCGGCGTGACGGAACCGTTCCCGATCCAGGCGGCCACCCTGCCCAACGCGCTGGCCGGCCGCGATGTCCTCGGCCGGGCACGCACCGGCTCCGGCAAGACGCTGGCCTTCGGGCTCGCGCTGCTCGTCCGGACCGCGGGCCTGCGAGCGGAGTCGAAGCGCCCGCTCGCGCTGGTCCTGGTGCCGACCCGGGAACTCGCGCAGCAGGTGAGCGACGCGCTGACGCCGTACGCGCAGACCCTCAAGGTGCGCCTCACGACGGTGGTCGGCGGGCTGTCGATCAACCGGCAGCAGGCCGCGCTGCGGACCGGAGCCGAGGTGGTCATCGCGACGCCGGGGCGGCTGGCCGACCTGGTGTCGCGCCGTGACTGTCACCTGAACCAGGTGCGGATCACGGTGCTGGACGAGGCGGACCAGATGTGCGACCTGGGATTCCTGCCGCAGGTCACGGAGATCCTGGACCAGGTCCCCTCCGACGGACAGCGGCTGCTGTTCTCGGCCACGCTCGACCGCAACGTCGACCAGCTGGTGCGCGACCACCTCCACGACCCGGTGCTCGCCTCCGTCGACCCGGCGGCGGGCTCGGTCACCACGATGGAACACCACGTGCTGAACATCCACCCCGCCGACAAGTACGCGACCGCGACCGAGATCGCCGCGCGGGACGGCCGGGTCCTGATGTTCCTGGACACCAAGGCCGCCGTGGACCAGTTCACCCGTCACCTGCGGGCCAGCGGCGTCCGGGCCGGAGCCCTGCACAGCGGAAAGTCGCAGCCTCAGCGCATGCACACCCTCGGCCAGTTCAAGGACGGCGCGATCACCGTGCTGGTGGCCACCAATGTCGCCGCGCGAGGCATTCACATCGACACCCTCGACCTCGTCGTCAACGTCGATCCGCCGGCCGACGCCAAGGACTACGTGCACCGCGGCGGGCGTACGGCACGCGCCGGGGAGTCCGGAACCGTCGTCACCCTGGTCACTCCCGGCCAACGACGTGACGTCAACCGGATGATGACCGAAGCCGGGATCCGGCCGACGGTCACACAGGTACGTTCCGGCGAGGCGCAGCTGACCGCCATCACCGGTGCGAAGCGGCCGCCGACGGGGACGAAGTCCACCACCGGCAACATCCCCTTCCGCGGTCTCGGCGACCGTTCGGGCCGCCCCGCGAAGGAATCCCGCAAGGCCGCCGAGGCCCGCAAGGCAGCGGAAGCCCGCGCGGCGGCCCGGGTACGCAGAGGCCGCTGACGCCGGAGCAAGCCGACCGAATGTCCGCTACGAACCCTTCTGTGACCGACAACCCATCGGCAGTAGGGAGTTAGCCATGCAGCGCAACAACACCACCACACCGGGCCGCAGGCGAGCCGGGAGGCTCGCCGCCGCCGTCGCCGCGGTCGGTGTCCTCGTGGGTGGCGGGATCGCCGCGGCGGGGCCGGCCAGCGCCGACACCTTCTGCGGAGCGACCGGGGACGGCGGCTTCGGGTGTGTGATCGACCAGGGCGACGGAACGTTCAAGATGGTCAACAGCAACGGGGACATCGTCTACAACTGGTGACGGCACACGCCTGGCGCCTGATCTGACGACGGGTGGACGTCGGCCGACTCCCGTCGGCGTGCGTCCACCCGTCTGCGTCGCCGGCTCGACCACCCGCACGGGGCCTGCTCTCACCACTGCTCAACACCCCTGCCGCAGAGGTTCTTTGGCATTGAATCGTGTAACAGTCACCCTTACAGAGCAATTGATCACTTTCGAGTACCTGTGCCCGAGATCAGGGTGATATGAAACCCCTTGTCGAACGCTCCACTTCAGAGGCGGGCATGAGGAAACGGTTCCACAAGGGAACGCAGGTCGGCGTGGTGATTCTCGGGGCCGGCCCGGCGGGGCTGGTTCTGGGGAATCTGCTGCTGGACCGAGGTGTCGACTGCGTGATCCTGGAGCGGCGCGGCCGGGCGGCCGTCGAGGGACGGGCCAGGGCGGGGTTCCTCGCGGCGAACTCCGTGCGGCTGCTGGCGGAGAACGGGCTGGGCGCCGGGGTGCTGACCCGGGGGCGCGCACACGGCACGTGTCTGTTCCGCAGCGACCGTGGGGAGTTCACCCTGGACTACGGGAAGTTGGGGCAGGGCGAGACACACACCGTCTATCCCCAGCAGGAGCTGGTGCGCGATCTGGTGGCCGAGTTCCTACGGCGCGGTGGTGACCTGCGGTTCGAGGCCGAGGCCGAGGAGATCTCGCAGGGCCGGGTGCGGGTGCGCGGCGGTGCGGAGGTGGCGGGTCGGTACGTCGCCGGCTGCGACGGGCACCGGGGTGTCGCTCGCCGGGTCCTGGCGGCCCGGGGGGTGCGGACGGACCGGTGGGATCACGGGGTCTCCTGGCTGGCGGTGCTGGTCCAGGCCCCGCCCAGCCTGGCGGCCGTCGGATACGCCCTGCACGAGCGGGGGTTCGCGGGTCATATGGCCCGTACGGAGTCCGTCACCCGGTACTACCTCCAGTGCCCGCGCGGAACCGATTCCTCTGACTGGAGCGAGGACCGGATCTGGGCCGAGCTCGCGACGCGGATGCGGACGACCGAGTTCGGGCCCCTGCACGAGGGCGCCGTCCTGGAGAAGGCGGTCGTCGACCTGCGTTCCGACGTGCTGGAAACCCCCGGTTCCGAGCAGCTGTGGCTGGCCGGCGACGCCGCCGGACTCATCAGTCCCTCGGCGGCCAAGGGCGCCAACCTCGCCGTCCTCCAGGCCGAGTTGCTCGCCCGGGCCCTGCACGGGGCGCTGGCGCGCGGGGACGAGCACGGCCTCGCCCGGTACGCCGCGGACTGTCTTCCCCGTGTATGGCGGGCACATGAGTTCTCGCACTGGATGAGCACACTCCTGCACGGCCCGGCCGACGGCGGTGCCGAGGCCCGCTACGGGCGGGCGCTCCAGTACGCCCGGCTGGACAGCCTGCGTACCTCCCGCGCACATCAGGACTTCTTCGCCGAGAACTACACCGGCATCTGATCCCCGGGGCACGTCTGTCCCGGTTCCGTCCGCACGATCATCGGAAACCCCTTCATGAACCTCCCTGTCGCTCAGGCCTGCCTGTCCGCTTCCGACCTGGAGCGAATTGGCCGCGCGGCCGCCCATGTCCGCGACTACGACACCGAGCAGGTCCTCGCCGAACTCCTGCCCGGCCTCACGGTCGAGGAACGGAACGACGTCTGCCGCCACCTCGTGTTCGACCACACCGCCGTGCTCGTCTTCCCCGCTTCCCTCGACGGGCTCTGCGACGACCTGCGCCGCAACGGGTTCGAGCCGGGGCCGGTCACGCCGAGCGTGGTGGTCCGCGAGCGGCTGGTCCGCCGCTACGGCGCGCTCGTCGGCGACACCCCGGTCGGGATCGTGCATGTTCCCGTGGACGGGCGGAGCGTGGAGATCTTCGCGCTGCCCGTGCCGCCGGACTCTCCGAGGCAGGCCGTCGCCGACGACGAACGCGCCGCCGAGCACGAGGTGCACCACGCGTTCGCCGTCACCGCGCCGGGTGCGGTGGTACCGGCCGGGCTGCGGACGCTGCTCCAGGAGCGGGGCGGCGCGGTGCCGGACGGCGGTGGGTACAACGGCCATGAGAACGTGACCGTCCTGTACTTCCGCACCCGGCGGCACCGCCGCTTCGAACTGCGGCTGCCCGGCCGTCACGAGCCGCTGCCGGACCCCTCGGTCTCGTTGCTCGGCGTCATGACCGGCGCCTGGGCCACCCAGGCCGTCGCCGCCATGGCGGAACTCGGAATCGCCGACCACCTCGCCGCCCGGCCCGGCCTCGGCGCCGACGCCCTCGCGTCTCTCACCGGCACCGATCCGGACGCGCTGCGCAGGCTGCTGCGCTATCTCAGCGCGCTGGGCCTGCTGACGTCCGCCGCAGATACGTATCACCTCACCGCCCTCGGCCAACCCTTGTGCACCGACACGGAGTTCTCCCTCCGGCCGCTGGCCCAGCTCTACGGCGGCCCGTTCTACGACTCCTTCGCCGGGCTGACGTACTCCGTACGCACCGGACGGGAAGCCTTCGCCCACCGCTACGGGCAGCACCACTTCGCCTACTTCGCCGAACGGCCCGAACTCGGCTCGCTGTTCAACCGGGCGATGGCCGCGAGCGCGGAGATGTTCACGCCGGTTCCGGCCCTGGTGGACTTCTCCGGTGCGCGGCGCGTCGTCGACGTCGGCGGTGGAAACGGCGCGCTGCTCATGCGAGTGCTGCGGGCACACGGGCAGTTGGAGGGCGTACTGCTGGAACGACCCGAGGCACTGGAGGCGGCACGCAAGGAGCTGGCCGCGGCGGGGCTCGACGCGCGGTGTTCCTTCGTCGTCGGGGACTTCACGGTGGCGGTGCCGGAGGGAGGCGACGTCTATCTGCTGTCCCGAGTGCTGCACGACTGGGACGACGAGCGGTGCCTGACCATTCTCCGGCGGTGTGCGCGGGCGATGCGGGCGGGCACCGAACTGCTCGTCGTGGAGCGGCTGTTGCCCGAAGGCGAGGGGGTGCCGTCGCCTGCGGTGGCCTGGGACGTCCATATGTTGTGCAACGTGGGCGGCCGGGAGCGGACCGAGAAGCACTACGAACGCCTGTTGGCGGAGGCGGGCTTCGAGGTGACGGCTTGCCATGGTCTGCCGCTGGGCGGCTCTCTGATCCATGCCGTACGGGGTGCGGGGCGGTGATCGTCCACGACTTCCCCGACTTCTCCGACTTCCCCGGCTGACGACTGTCGGCGAGTTTCCAGCCCGGTTCCGGCTGCCGCTCGCCGAGTTGTCCGTGAACTCCCCCGGAATTGTCCTTGATCGGTAACAGGCGGATCCCAGGGCCACCATCCGTCGTCCTGCCTGGTGTCGTATGGCGACGCGGGATCAACGAGTAACTGTCAGAAGGTGGGACGGACATGGCACAGCACGGCGGCGGGCGGGGCTGGTACGGCAAGGTCGTCGGGGCTGCGCTCGGTGTGACGGTGCTGGCCGCCGGTGCCTCTGCGTGGTCCGCGCAGGCCGGTGCCGTGGACGGCACGTCCCCCCGGGCGGAGAGTTCCGCCACGCCGGGCACCGGCGTCAAGCCCGTGTCGGTGACCATCGCGCACGCCTCCGACAAGGGGGCGCGCGGCGTCAACATCACCATCGATGACGGCCCCGACCCCGTGTGGACCCCGCAGATGCTCGACGTGCTGCGGGAGAACGGCGTGAAGGCCACGTTCTGCATGGTCGGGACGCAGGCACAGGCCCACCCGGACCTCGTGAAGCAGGTGGTCGCGGCCGGGCACCGGCTGTGCGACCACTCGGTGGCGCACGACACCACCATGGACACCAAGGACCAGGCGTACCAGTCGCAGCAGATCCTCGACGCCGAACGCATGATCACGGAGGCGTCCGGGGGTGTGCGGCCGATGTACTACCGGGCCCCCGGTGGCGCGTTCACGCCCTACAGCCGCAAGCTCGCCGCCTCCCGGGGCATGCGTCCGCTGGGCTGGAACGTGGACACCAAGGACTTCGAGCGACCGGGCGCCGACGCCATCGTCGCCACCGTCCAGCAGGAGCTGTCCAACGGACCGACGCTCCTCTTCCACGACGCGGGCGGCGACCGTTCCCAGACCGTCGAGGCGCTGCGCCGGGTCCTGCCCTGGCTCAAGGCACAGGGCTACGCCTGCGGCTTCCCGGTGCGCTGAATCCCGGCAGCCGCACATGCTTCGGGCCCGCGAGCTCGGCTCGCGGGCCCGAAAAGACTGCCTTCAGAACTAGGCGGGGGTGATGTTCTCCGCCTGCGGGCCCTTCTGGCCCTGGGTGATGTCGAAGGTCACCGCCTGGCCTTCCTGGAGCTCACGGAAGCCGGAGGCGTTGATGTTGGAGTAGTGCGCGAAGACGTCCGGTCCGCCGCCGTCCTGGGCGATGAAGCCGAAGCCCTTCTCCGCGTTGAACCACTTGACGGTTCCGCTGGCCATGCTGGTACCTCTCAATAGACGTCAGAACCGCACCGCGCGGTCCTGAAGGTGCTCGCCCTGGTCCGGCACTGCACAGCAAAACGCCCGCGCCTAAGCGCGGGCAGGTACTGCGAACCACGACAGCTGGAAAGGACGCTACACCTCGGAAAGGACGATCACCAGAGAGTGTTCAGAAAGGTACGGAAAGACCGGCCTCTCACAGTCTGAGCAGTGCTCTTCCCCTGCACTCCACGACCGATGCTCCGCCGGCTCTCATGCCGTCGGGCAGCGGTCCACCACGCAGCCCCCCCGACGCCGAGTTCTGCCCCAAGGAACGCGAGACGGCTCGATCCGCTCCTTCTCGGTCTCCCTGATATCAGCGAGGCTTTCCCTGGTCATGCCCGCGTCTTCACGCAACGGTCCTCGCGCGGAGCTGTGATGACGGGTGCGGTGCTCAGGTGCCGTCGCCCACCGCGCAGGTCAGAGGTCAGGAGAGGTATGTCTGTGATTGCCGAGACACCCGGACGCACGGCACACCGTGGACGGCGGCGGACCGCGCGGAGCTTCGCGCTGGGGACCGCGCTCGCCCTGATCGCGTTCGCTCCGTCGGCGGCCGCGAGCGAGCGGGACACCTCGGTCGACGGCGGTGCGATCTCGTGGACGACCCAGTACGTGGCTCCCGGAGTGGAGGTCCGTACCGGGGTGTTGAGCGCCCCGGAGGCCGCCGGGGTCTGGACGGTCACGGTCCAGGCACCCGCGGTCAACCGCCTGACCGGGGCCGCCACGTGGGCGCCGCTCGGCGACCGGTCCTGGGCGGACACCACCGCCGAGAAGCTGCGGGCGGCCGGATTCGCACCGCGCCTGGAGCGGGTGACCTGGGACGCGTACGCGGACACACCGCGCGGCACGATGGGATGGCAGGTCAGGGTCGGGGAGTACGGCACCCAGGCCGAGGCCCGTACTCTCAACTCGGCGGTGTCGGGGGCCGGTTTCCGTACGTCCGTGGAGTGGACGGGCTACGACGGGCGGCAGCCTGCCGACGCGGAGCGCGTCCATGTGGCCGTGGTCGATCCTGGACGGCTGCGGGGCACGGTCGAGGTCAGTGACGGCGGCAACGCGGCCGATCGGGAGAAGACCTCGGCGGTGGCCGCCCGGCTGGGGTCCCTGGTGGGTGTCAACGGCGGGTTCTTCGTCACGTCCGACGCGGATGGCGTGCAGGGCACGGTCGCCGGTCTGTCGGTGGTGGACGGTGAGTTGCAGTCGATGGCGGTCGGCTCTCGCGCGGCGCTGGTCCTCCAGGACGGGGGACGGCACGTGCGTGTCGCGGATCTGTCCAGCAGCGCCACCGTGCGCGCCGGATCCGCCGTCCACGCGGTGGAGGGCATCAACCGGGTGCCGGGCAAGGTGCGCAACTGCGGGCGTCCCGGGGCCGTACCCACCGAACTGCCCCGTCAGGACCTCACGTGTTCCCTGGCGGACGATCTGGTGAGGTTCACCGCTTCGTTCGGGGCACCGCTGCCGACGGGCGCCGGGGTCCAGGTCGTCCTGGACGAGCAGGATGTCGTCGTCTCCCGTGGCGACCGGGGCGGCTCCGTGCCTGCCGGGGGCTCCGTCCTCCAGGGCACCGGGGCGGCAGCCAACTGGCTGGCCGAGCATGCCGAGGTGGGCCGACGGCTGCACCTGCGCGAGACCGTGCGGGACGCTGCGGGGCGGGAGCTGCGCCTCGGTCCCGACGACGACATCGTCAGCGCGGCACCCACCCTCGTCCGGAACGGCCGCGTCCACATCGACGCCGCCACCGAGGGCACGTTGGACCCGCTCGACCTCTCCTTCGGCTTCGCCTGGTCCAACGTCCGCCAGCCCCGCACCCTGGCCGGCATCGACCGGCACGGCAGGCTGCTGCTGGTGACCGTCGACGGCCGGCAGCCCGGCGTCAGCGAAGGTCTCACGCTCGCCGAGGCCGCCCGGTTCATGCGGTCCCTGGGTGCCGTCCAGGCACTCAACCTCGACGGTGGCGGCTCCAGCACGATGGCCGTCGACGGGGTGCTGGTCAACGTGCCGTCGGACGCGGCCGGTGAGCGAGCGGTCGGTGACACCGTCCAGGTCCTGCCGCGTGCGGGGCAGGACTGAGTGGCCCCGACACGGCCGTAGGGCCGGCGTGGCCGGTGCGGAACACGACGTCGGAGACGCGGTCCGGGTCCCCGGAAACCGAGGTGCCCTGGCCGACGTCGGTCGGGTAGCGTGCGGGCCATGTCGAGTCCTGAGTCGGACGAGGTGGGGGCTTTCGGTCACGCCGTCAGCCCCCTGAACCACTGAGCTCACAGCCCTGCCGTCGCGCCGCGTCCCGCGGTGGGACGAGCGTGCTCCTGAGGGCTGGCCGCGGTGACGAGATGACCCTCTCGTGCTTCTCCTCACCTCGGAGCCACTCGATGCCTCTCCCCCTTTATCTGCTTGCCGTGGCGGTCTTCGCCATGGGCACCTCGGAGTTCATGCTCGCCGGCCTCCTGCCGGACATCGCCTCGGATCTCGATGTCACCGTCGGTACCGCAGGCGTGCTCACCTCGGCCTTCGCCATCGGCATGGTCGTCGGCGCCCCCGTTGTCGCCGCCCTGGCCCGCGACTGGCCCAGGCGCTCCGGTCTTCTCGGGTTCGTCCTCGTCTTCGCGGCAGCCCACGCCGTGGGCGCCATCACCACGAGTTTCCCGGTCCTGTTCGCCACCCGGGTCGTCGCCGCGCTCGCGAACGCGGGGTTCCTCGCCGTCGCGTTGACGGCCGCCGCCACGCTCGTCCCACCGGACAGGAAGGGTCGCGCACTGGCCGTACTGCTGTCGGGTACGACGGTGGCGACGATCGCCGGTGTCCCTGGTGGGTCGGTCCTCGGCGCGTTGCTCGGCTGGCGAGCCACGTTCTGGGCTGTCGCCGCTCTCTGCCTGCCCGCGGCTCTCGGCATTCTCAAGGGGATCCCGAGGGGACGGGGGAACGATGGGGCGACCGGTGGTCCGGCCTTGCGGGCGGAGCTCGTTCAGCTCGCGAAGCCGAGGCTGCTGCTGGTGATGCTGCTCGGCGCACTGGTGAACGCGGCGACCTTCGGCGGCCTCACCTTCCTGGCGCCCGTCGTGACCGACACCGCCGGGCTCAGTGAGCTGTGGATCCCTGTCGCCCTGGTGCTGTTCGGCATCGGCTCCTTCGTCGGGGTCACCGTCGCCGGCCGTCTGTCCGACCGGCGGCCCGGCCGGCTCATCGCGGTCGGCGGGCCCCTGCTGCTCGTCGGCTGGCCGGCGCTGGCGGTGCTGGCCGACGAGCCGGTCGCCCTGCTCACCCTCGTGTTCGTACAGGGCGCGCTGTCCTTCGCGCTGGGCAGCACGCTGATCACCCGGGTCCTCTACGAGGCCGCGGGAGCCCCCACCATGGCCGGCTCGTACGCGACGGCGGCGCTCAACGTCGGTGCCGCCGTCGGCCCCCTCATCGCCGCGTCCACCCTCAGCGCCTCGGCTCTGGGGCCGGCGTGGTCGAGCGGACTCCTGGTCGCTGTCGCCCTGCTGATCGCCTTCGTCTGGCGCGGGGTGATCACGGCCGGCCGGACCGACGAAGTGCTCCAGTAACGGATGCGAACCGTTATGTGGTTCTACAACGTTCCTCGTATGTTGGCGCCATGACGGACGAGGGAGAACCGACGCTCCATGCGAACCGCTGGGGCGACATTTCGGCGCCGGGCCGGGGCGGGCCGGAGCCCTCCACCGACATCTGCTCGTGCTTCGACGGCTCCGAGCCGCGGCCGGGCGCCGACGTCGGGTTCCACTCCGAACGGCAGGACACCTCCGCCCCGGGCTGGCAGCACCTGCTGGAGCTGGTCGACGAGGCCGCCGCCGACGGCCGTGAAGAGTTCCGTCCCCTGGCCGAACTGAGCCCCGCGGAGCGGCGGCAGGTCGTCACCCTGCCGCCGAGCATCGCCAAGCTGACCGCGGTCAAGCACCTCATGCTCTACGGCAGCAACCTCGTGCGGATCCCGCCCGAGATCGGGGCCATGACCGGCCTGGAGCAGTTCACGCCGTACACCTCCTACCGGCTCCACTGGTTCCCGTACGAGATCACCCGGTGCCGCAAGCTCATCAGCAGCACGGTCAGCACCCGCGCGCTGTTCGGCAACTACAAGCTGCGGCCGCCCTTCCCCCGTCTGGAGCCCTCCCGGGACTCCGTCACGGAGCTGGACACGGCCCACCTCGATCCCGGGCGCTGGGGAGCCACCGCCGTGCACCAATGCGGTGTCTGCGAACGGCCGATCACGCGGAACGGCCTCCATCAGGTGTGGATCTCGATCCGGGTGGCCACGGACGTGCTGCCCCTGCTGGTCAATGCCTGCTCGTCCGCGTGCGTGGCCGCCCTGCCCGACGGCGCCGAGGACCACATCCGCACACCCCACAAGGGTGGCCATGTCGATCAACCGCCCTCTGACTGGGACTGAGCCGCGCGTACTGGCGAGGGCGCCCACGACACCCCCGTCATCTATGAGGGTGCTGTGAATTTCCGATGCGTTTGAACGGACGCGAGTCCCCGTCCGTATGGGTCCGGGGGGATTTCCATGCCCGGGACGGACGACAGGCGCAGGAGTACTTCCGTGGGACGCAGTAATCGCAGACGCCCAACAGGTGCACGACGTGCGACCTTTGCAGCCGTAGCGCTCATGTTGGGGGGTGGTGGCCTGGTGGCGGCGAATGTGTACGCCTCCGCGACCGAAGGCAGCCCCGACACGAGCCGGACGACCGACGGCGGTTGGCAGGCGGGCACGATCGACTGCCCCGACGTGGGCGACACGTTGACGAACGTGCCGGACGACGCGCGGGCGGAGGTCGACAAAGAACTCGCTCTGCTGGACCAGCAGATAGCCGAGGCGTACCAGAAGTTGCAGGACCCCTCGGTCCAGGGTGACGAGGCCGCGGCAGACGGGATCATGGATCCGCTGGCGGAGAACCGGGCCGCGACGATCGAGCGTATCGCCGCCGCACTCGAACGCGCCGGGGAGCGCCCCGAGGGCCTCGACGAGCTGGCGGCGTGCGCACTCCGCCAGTCCGACGACCAGGCCGACGACCAAGGCGACGGGCAGGGCGACAACCAGGGTGACGGGCAGGACGGATCCCAGGACGGCCAGGGCGATCAGGGCGATCAGGGTCAAGAAGGCGGCCAGGAGCAGGACGGTCAGGATCAGGGCGGCCAGCAGCAGGGCAACGGCGGACAGTCCGGCAACGGCCCCGTCGCCGCCGACTTCGCCGACATCACCACCGCACCGCCCGCCGCACAGGCCCCGAATCCTGGAGGCGACGCCTCCCGCGGCACCTTCGCCACCAGCTGCGGTGTGAACGCGAACGGCCTGTTCAACTCGGACAACGTGATCGTGGCCCCCGGCGTGTCCAACGGCGCCCACCACTTCCACGACTACATCGGCAACCAGGCCAACAACGCCTTCGCCGACGACAACGAGCTGGCCAACGGCGGTACCAGTTGCGTCGATCAGGGCGACAAGTCTTCCTACTACTGGCCCGTCCTGCGTCTGCAGAACGGCACCCAGGAGCAGGACGCGGGCGCCCCCGGCGGCGGCATCGAGGGCAACGCGGGTGAGATCGTCACGCCCAAGGACGTCACCCTCACCTTCGTCGGCAGCCCGAACAGCAAGGTCACGGCCATGCCGCGGCTGCTGCGCATCATCACGGGCGATGCCAAGGCGTTCGTCAACGGCACCACCAACGCCAACGCGTCCTGGAGCTGCACCGGGTTCGAGGACCGCCAGTTGAAGGACAAGTACCCGGTCTGCCCCCAGGGCAGTGACGTGGTCCGCACCTTCAAGTTCCAGAGCTGCTGGGACGGTCGCAACATCGACAGCGCCAACCACCGCACCCACGTGGCGTTCGCGCAGGCCGACGGTGCCTGCCCGGCCGGCTTCGAGGCCATCCCGCAGCTGGTCCAGCGCATCGTCTACGACGTCGACGCGCCGAGCCTCCAGGACGGCGGCCGTACCTCTCCGCTCTTCGCCGTGGACGCGTTCCCCGAGCAGCTGCACAAGCCCGTCACCGACCACGGCGACTTCATCAACGTCTTCGACGAAGGCCTGATGAACGAGATGGTCGGCTGCATCAACGAGGGCCGCCAGTGCGGAGCGGGCGCGGACGAGGAGCCCGGCAACGGCGACGACAACGGCAACGGCAACGGTTCAGACGACGGCAACGGCGACGACAACGGCTCGGACCCCGAGCCCAGTTCCGGCACCGGTTCCGAGAACCCCGGCGGATCCGACGACGAGCCGCAGGAAGAGCCGACGCCGACCGCCGACGAACCGAGCGATGACGCGAGCACCGCACCCGCGGACGACCAGCCCAAGACGTACACCTCGCCCTCGGCCACCCAGAAGCCCGACGTGCAGTCCCCCGAGGCCACCTCGTACCCCCGCAACGACAGCACGCCGAGCGCGTCCGAGAGCGGCTCGACCGGCATCGTGGCGCAGCCTCCGGCCGAGGCCCAGCCCGCCCCGCAGGGCGGCAGCGGCAGCCTCGCAGAGACCGGCGGCCAGTTGTGGCCCGCCGCGGCCGGAGCGGTCCTGCTCGTCTCCGGGTTCGTGCTCCTGCGCCGCACCAGGCGCCGTTACATGTGACGCGATCCCTCGATCGGTTCGTGACGGCATGACACGCCGTCACGAACCGGTCTCGCTCTTCCAGCACTTCGCACGCACCTTCACGCACGCGCGACCTGGCTGAAACAGCATGCTCCGGTCCGCGACTTCGCAGCTCAGCGCCGACCGCGCAGACTTCTCACGGACGCGATCGCCATCCCTTCCGCGCGCGCCTGCCACGACCCCGGCACCGGCCCGCGGGACCGATTGTCAGTGATCGCCGCTAACGTTCCTCACATCGTCGCACTGGCGCCGGGATCTCCCCGGCTGAACTGTGCTTTCTTCTTGCTGTCTCGATGCGGAAGGCGGGGACTCGTGGGTTGGCTCTCGGCGGGTGACGGGTATGAAGTCGCCCTGGTGGAAGGGCGGGTGGCAGCGCGTGCCACCTCGGGCCGGTCGGCGGGGCGGCAGTTGAAATCACTGCCGCGTGCGCTGCGCGACCACCCGGAGGTGGACCGGCTGCGCCGCTTCGCCGAATGGCTGGATCGGCACGCCACGGCATGTGTCGCACAGGTCGACTCCTGGATGGTCTCGTCGCTGCCCGTGCCCACCGGCCTGCTGGCCCGGGTGTGGCCGGACGAGGCCTGGCAGGCCGCGCTGCGTGACATGGCCGTGGTGGGCGACGACCCGGACGAGGTCGGATTCCTGCGGGGCGCCACCGAGGACGGCGAGCTGCGAGTGGTGAATCTGGACGGCGAGACGGTACGGCTGTCGCCGCGCACGGTCACCCTGCCGCATCCGGTGCTGCTCCCCGACCTCGACGACATCCGGGAGTTCGCGGCGGAGCTCGGCATCGTCCAGCGCGTCGAGCAGATCCACCGGGCGACCTGGCAGCGGCCCGACGACCTCGACCCCAAGGCCACCGAGATACGGGAGTTCACCGGCGGTTCCTTCCGTTCCCGCTTCGCGCTGGCCGCGCGGGCGAGTTCGCTGGGCTACCGCGTCTCCGGGGGCTACTCCACGGCTCGGGTCCGCGACGGCGAACGCACCGTGGAGGCCTCCGTGTGGATCGGTGAGCCGTACTGGGAGGACACGGTGGAGACCGGCAGCCTCACCTGGCAGGACCAGGACGGGCGCGCCCTGCCGCTGCGGGAGGTGGGCCCGGTGGCCTGGTCGGAGGGGATGCGGATGGCCGCGGCTCTCTATGCCGGGCGTGTGATCGAGGAAGGCAAGAACGCATGAGCGGGGGGACGCGGGTGTCGTACGAGGAACTGCTGGCGGCGGGCGCGGTGCTGCCGCCGGACACCGAGGGGGGCGGCGAGCGCGCGGTGCCGCTGACGGCGCGCGCCTACCGGCACCCGGGCCTCGACGACCGTGTGGTGGTGCGGCTGGTGGCCGGTGAGCTGGGGGCGGCCGAGGACCTCGCCGCCGGGTTCCTCGGCATGGAGCCGGACGGCGAGCCGGCCGTCGTGGGGCTGGGGCTGCGCCAGTCCTTGGGCTTTCCCGAGTGGGTGCTGGTGCACCACCCCGAGGACGGCCACCACGCGCTGGGTGTCGTACCGGACCTGGAGCGGGCGGCCCGGCAGGCGAAGTCCCGTCCGAAGGCCGCCCTGGACGCCTATCTGGAACTCGGCCAGCGGCTGGCCGCCTCGGTGCCGCACTTCCTGCCGACGTTCTACGAGCAGGCCGGACGGGTGTTCCTGGCCGAGGAGAACGCCACCTACGCCGCCCAGTTGTTCACCCGCGCCCGCAAGGCCGAGGCGGAGCACGGACTGACGGTGGAGGAGGAGCGCCTGGACGCGGTGTTCCTGGAGTTCGCGCTGGCCGGTGCCCTCCCCGTCAAGGTGCTGTCCTCGTACGGCAAGGAGCTGGCCGCCCGGGTGCCGGCCGAGGAGGCGCTGCGTCGTTTCACCCGGCTGTGTCTGCGCCGCACCGCAGGTGGTCTGCCGCCGTCCGCGCAGATGGCCAACGACCTGCGCAAGCTCGCCCGCGCCGCGGGCCAGGACGCCGACCGCGCCGAGCAGGACTATCTGGCCGAGCTGCTCGGCCTGCCCGCGACGCTGCGTGCCGCGGCCGGCTGGTGGAAGGGCCACCGTGCCGCCCTGGTGGCGCTGGCCGAGCGGGACCGGCGGGTGCGCGGCACGCTGCTGGACATGCTCCCCGCGGGCGCCGACAGCGCGCTGCCCGCGATGTGGCTGGAGGTGCTGGAGGAGTCCGGCGCGGCGGCGGGGTTGTGGGACGGCTCGCTGCCCGCGGAGGAACGTCCGGGCAACGGTACGGCCGACTGGCTGGAGCGCTTCCTGACGTTCCGGGAGCGGGCCCGGTCCTGGCGCGCCTCCACCCGGATGCCGGAGCTGTACCCGCTGGTGGAGCGGGCGGCGGACCGGATGCGTGCCGAACTCACCGCGTCCGGTGGTGCGTTGACGGTGCTCCACGACATCGACCTGATCGATCTGCTGCTGTCGTTGGACGTACCGGTCGCGGCCCCGACCAAGGACCAGGCGCTGCCGCTGACCGCGTGGGCCGTGGGCGAGGGGCAGCGGGACCTCGTACGGCTGGGCGCCGAGTCCCGTTTCCGGGACGGTTTCCTGCGGGGCGCCGATCACTTCCACAACACCGACCAGGCACAGCGGGCCATCCGGCTGCTCGCCGCGTCGCCCGGTGTCCGCCCCTGGCTGGCGGAGTGGGTCAGCTCGGTGGTACGGCGGTTCACCGCCGTCGGTCTGCCCGGCCTGCCGAACGCGCTGACCCGGCTGGGGTGGCTCCCCGCCGAGGCGCTGGCGCTGGCCGAGGACGACGTCCGCGCCGCGGTCGGCACCGACCTCGCACCGGTGCTGGCGCGCACCCTGCGTACCGGGCTCTTCGACGAACTGGGCTGGCCGGCCTGGGAGGAGGCGACCGCCGCTCTCGTTCCCAAGGACCGGGTGGAGGACATCGTCGTCGCCGACGCCTGGCCCCACCTCGTCGTGGCCGGCAACGCCCAGGCGCGGGTGATCGGCGCCGACGGCACCCTGCTCACCCATGACCTGCGACTGCCCGCGAACGACGTGTCGGGCGACCCGGGTTTCCACCACGTGGACGGTGAACTCCTCGTCTACTGGAGCTCCCGCAAGGACGGTCTGCGCGGCTACTGGCACTCCCGTGCCGACCGCGTCGAGTCCCTCAAGGGACCGCACGGCACCCGGGGCACCGAGATGGACTGGTACCGGGCCGACTTCCCGATCACCCTGCCCCTGCCGGACGGCGGCCGGACCACCGGACGCGGTGTCCTGCACGCCGGGGACACCACTCTGCCCGAGGAGCGTCCGCTACTCTTCGACGGCTCCTCCTACTGGGTGTGGCACGCGGACTCCGAGGACAGCGAGACGCACGGCTGGTACGAGTACGACCCGGCCACCGGCGAACGCGGCCGTATGAGCCGCCCCGCCTTCCTGGCCGACGCCCTGCGCGACGCCCCCGAGGGCAGCAGCTTCGCGGGCGGCCGGCTGCGCCCCTCCCCGACCGCCGACGCCACCGCGACCTGCGCTCCCGTGGACGGCCTGGTCGGCCTGCGCGTGGTGGAACTGCCCGACGGCTCACGGCGCGCCGAGAACCTCGCCGGACACACCGTCACCTTGCCCGCGGACGCCGGGAAACCGACCGCGCTCGTCGTCTTCCCGGGCGCCGAGCGGGCCAGCGCCGTCGTGCGCGACAACTGGCAGCTCGAACTGGTCGACGCGGACGGCACCGTCACCGCGCGGGCGCAGACCGACCGCACCCCGGGCGCCTTCGGCGAGGGCACCCTGCTGCTGCCGCCCGTGCAGTTCTGGGAGTGCCTGACGCCGCGTGACCCGGAGGGGTCCAAGGCGCTGCGGGCCATCGACCGGGACACGGCCGCCGAGCTGCTGGCCGCCGCGGCGAGCGAGGACAAGGAGGCCGTGTCCGACGCGATCCGCACCCTCCTCCCGGTCACCCACGAAGCGCTGGTGACGGGCATCGCCGGCGTCGCCCGCTACGCCGCCGCCCAGCAGGCCGTCCTGGACGCGGCGGCCGCCCGGCTCACCCGCGCCCTCGAAGGCGGTCTGGAGGACGAGGGGCCCGCGGGCCCGCCGGACACCAGGCTCGCGGCGGCGACCAGCGGTCTCGGTACGACGAGGGGTTACTGGTGGCACGGTGACGACGAGGCCGACACCGTCTTCCGTTCCCTGCGCCTCCTGGCCCGGGCCGCGGGGCTCGCCGGGACCGCCCTCCCCGACGCCCGATTCCACTTCGACGGTCAGCCGCTGCCGACCGGGCAGCCGAGCCTGGAGTCCCTGCTCGAACGGACGGCCGCCCTGGCCTACCGTGCGGCCTCCGGCACCACCGCCGAGGAGCACCGTGAGGTGGTGCGTTCGCTGCTCGTCGAGTTCGACCGCCTCGGACTGGCCCCGGCCGCGTCCGCGCACTGGCGCAGGGTGAGCCTGCACGTGCCCGCGGGCCCACTGCGCACTCCCACCGGCCAATGGCGCGAAGGGGAGTGGAACGGGCTGCTCCCGCTGGCCGACGGCGCGTTCATCGCCGTCACCGGACGCCGCGAGCTGGACGACGACGGCGCCACCTTCACCGGCTACTTCCACGACCCGGCCGACCGGTTCGAGGCACCGCAGCCCTACCGGACGCTGGCGTCGGAGCCGCTCGGCGGGGACTCCGACACGGGACGGTTCGGCAGGTTCCTCGCCGAGCTGGCCGCGCGCGGCCCGGCCCCCTGGTTCCCGGCGGCCGCCGAGGAGTTCGCCCGCCGCACCGGTGTCACCGAGACCATGGCCCGGCTGATCGTCGCCGGTCTGCCGCGGATCGACGTCTACGAGCGGACCTTCCTGAGCACCGAGGCGCGCACCCTCATCGGCGTGAAGGTCGCCCCTGCGGCGGTCGCCAAGGACGAGCTGAAAGCCATCGACGGCGCGGTGCGTGCCGCGGTCGTGGGCGCGCTCCTGCCCGCCGAGCCCGCCCTGCTGTGGACCGAGGGCCCGGACGTGGCGGCGGCCGCCGCGGTGTGGAACGCCCAGGTCGGCAAGCGGGTAGCCGTGCCCGAGGAGTTGCTCGGCGACGCGGGGCGCACGTTCCGGCACGCGTCCTGGGCGGTCCGGCAGGCGCTGCCCGCCCTGCTGGACCCGGCCGGCTCTCCCCGGCTCAGCCGCGACCTGGAGTGGGCGGTCGACGGCGACCGGGTCAAGCCCGTCGGTGACGACACGGACGGGTTCACGGCGGACACGCTGGTCGGCGCGGTCGGTCTCACGGCCTGGCTGGCCCACCGGCTGCCCGCCGGCGACGCGGTGCGAGCCGCGCTGCCGCCGGCGCTCACCGCCGTGCGGGAACGCCTCGCCCACCCCGGGCTGATGCTCGACCTGGGGCGGTACATCAGCCTCCCCGACTTCCGGAAGACCGCCGGTGCCCCTTCGGAGACCGGTCCGGGCTTCGAACGGTACGGGGCCGTCGTGCTGGCCACCCACGACGACCAGCCCGCGCCGGGCCTGCGGGTCGCGCTCCTCGACGAGGCGGGCCAGGACCCCTACCTGCCCGCGGTACGGGTCGACAATCAGCGGCCCTACACCGCCGAAGTGGCCCTGCGTCTGGTGCGCGACCAGCGGTTCGCGGCCCTCCTCGCGGACCCCGGGGAGCCGCTCGCGGGCGACCGGGGCAAGGACGGCACGTGGTGGCCGCAGGACCCGGGCCGTTCGGTGCCCGAGCTGGTGACCGAGGCGGCCAAGGAGTACGGCCTCGGTGAGGACGCCGCGACGCTCTATCTGATGCTGCTCGCCATGCCCGACCCGACCGACCGGATGACGGCCCGGTGGACGGGCTGGAAGCCGGCCCGGCTCAAGGCGGCACGTGCCGAACTGGCCGCCACCGACCTGGTGGTAGAGGCCAGCCGGACGCGGGCGGGCAGGTCGCTCTTCCTGCCGGGCGGCTGGGTCTCGCAGTCGTCGCCGCGGGTTCCGCTGGAGCGCTGGAAGCTGCCGCTGTTCGACGATGTGACCGAGGAGCACACACCGTTCGGTGTGATCGTGCCGTTCGAGCCGGCCGCGGAGCTCTACCGCAGGGCGTGGCAGCGGGTGCTGGACGGCGACGCACCCCGGTTCGAGGAGCTGAAGGTGCGGCGGGCCCGCCGCCGCTGACGTCACACAGCCCGGGGCGCCGCTCAGTGGCGGCGCCCCGATCCCCCACGTCTGTCTCCCCCACGCCCCGACACAGACCGATCCACCGAGCAAGGACATCCATGCCCCTGACCGACACGGTGTCGGCCCTCCCGGCCCGGCAGACCCTGCCCGCCGAAGAGCGCTTCGCCACCGAACTCGCCTTTCTCGCCGCCCACGACGACGGTCCCCGTCCGCCCGGCTGGCTGCTGACACCCCGCGCCGTGATCACGTTCGTCTGCGGCAGCGGCGGCGAGGCCCTGAAGCTGCCCGACGCACCCGAGGCGCTGCCGGACGCCCTGGTCATCGCCCCCAAGTTCGTCGGCGAACGCGCTCTGGTGGAGCGGTGCGTGGTCACCCTCGCCGGAGAACGCGGACTGCTGCTCGTCGGCGAACCGGGCACCGCCAAGTCGATGCTGTCCGAGCTGCTGTCGGCGGCCGTGTGCGGCACCAGCGCCCTCACCGTGCAGGGCACCGCGGGCACCACCGAGGACGCCCTGCGCTACGGCTGGAACTACGCCCTCCTCCTCGCCCAGGGTCCCACCCCGCAGGCCCTGGTGGACTCCCCGGTCCTGGCCGCGATGCGCGCCGGGAGCGTGGCCCGTATCGAGGAGATCACCCGCTGTCTGCCCGAGGTGCAGGACGCGCTGGTGTCGATCCTGTCCGACCGGCGGATGAGCGTGCCCGAGCTGTCCGGCACCGACGACGCGCAGGTCGCCGCCGCGCCCGGGTTCACCGTCATCGCCACCGCCAACCTCCGCGACCGCGGTGTGTCGGAGATGTCCGCCGCCCTCAAGCGCCGCTTCAACTTCGAGACCGTGCACCCGATCGCCGACGTCGAGGCCGAGACCGCCCTCGTCAAGCGGCAGGCCACGGCGGCCGTCGAGCGGGCGGGCGCGGCCTTCGGTGTCGACGACGCGGTCCTCGACGTCCTGCTCACCGTCTTTCGCGACCTGCGGGCCGGACGCTCGGCCGAGGGCTGGGACGTGGAGCGCCCGGGGACGGTGATGTCGACCGCGGAGGCGGTGCAGGTCGCCGTCTCCCTGGGGGTCGCCGCCGCCTACCTCCCCGGCGGCGACTCGCTGGACCTGGTCCCCGGCCATCTCCTGGGCGTGGTCCGCAAGGACGACCCGGCCGACCACGCGCGGCTCCTCGGCTACTGGGACGGCCCGGTGCGCCGCCGCGCCGAGGACGGTTCGGCGACCTGGCGCCGGCTGTGGGACCTGCGGGAGAACCTTCGGTGACACTCGTTCAGGAACCGAGGGCGGCCCTCGCCGCCCTCGCCGGCTCGGTGGTGCCGTACCTGCTGGGCGTACGGCACCACAGCCCGGCGCTCGCCGCTGCAGTCCCCGCCCTGCTGGACGCCTGTGGCGCCGAGGTCGTGTGCGTGGAGCTGCCCACCGACTTCCAGCCGTGGCTGACGCATCTCGGCGCGCCGGGCACGCTCGCCCCGGTCGCGCTGGCCGGGGCCGGTGAGGGCGGCCGGCTCGGCTTCTACCCCTTCGCCGATTTCTCGCCCGAACTCGCCGCCATCCGCTGGGCGCGCGAGCGTGGGGCGCGGGTCGTCTGCTGCGACCTGCCGATGTCCGACCCGCGCTGGACCGCCGAAGCCGGGGACACCCGCCGGTCGGCGGCCGAGGCTCCCACGGCGTTCGCGGCCGCCCTCACGGCTGCCGGAACGGGCCGCGACGGCGACGACATGTGGGACCGCAGTGTCGAGGTCCTCGCCCCGGGCTGCGCCCCCGAAGCCGTCCGCCGGGCCGCCCTGGGCGTCGGATGGGCGCTGCGACGCGACGCCGAGTCCACGGGCGGGGTCCCCGCGGTGGACCTGGCCCGCGAGGCGCACATGCGTGAGGTGATCGCTCTCGCCGCGGTCGGCGGTCGCCGCGTCGCGGCGGTCGTAGGAGCGTTCCACGCACCGGCGTTGACCGAGGGATCAGAAGGATCCGAAGGGGCCGAGGCGTCCGCCTCGGAACCGGTGGCCGTCGCGGGGCAGTCGGCCGTCGTCACCTCCCTCGTGCCGTACGCCTTCGATCTGCTGGACTCCCGTTCCGGCTATCCGGCCGGTATCCGCGACCCGCGCTGGCAGCAGGCCGTGTTCACGGCCGGCGGCGATCCCGAGCGGCTGCACGAGGCCGCCGCGCGGGCGATCACCGATGTCTGCCGGGAGCTGCGCGCGGCCGGACATGTCGCCGGTACCGGCGAGGCCCGCGAGACGCTGCGCGTGGCGTGCGACCTGGCCCGGCTGCGCGGTCTGTCGGCTCCCGGCCGCGGCGAGGTGCTGGAGGCGCTGACGAGTGTGATGGGCCAGGGCGAGCCGCTCGGCCGCGGCCGGGCCCTGGCGCGGGCGTTGGAGGTCGTCCTGGTCGGCACCGACCGCGGCCGCATCGCCCCGGGCACGCCCCGCTCCGGGCTCGGCCCGTCCGTCGAGTCGGAGCTCGCCGCGCTGCGCCTGCCGGGACCCGACGATACCGCCGGGCGTGAACTGCGGCTGGACCCGATGCGGTCGGCGCTCGACGGCCGCCGCGAGGTGCTGCTCCAGCGGCTGGCCGTGTGCGCGGCCGGGTACGGCGAGCCGGTCCAGGTGGCGGGTACCGGGGATGCGGCCGCGCTCACCACGCGGTGGCGCCTGTCCTGGACCCCGGCCGTGCCCGTCCGGCTGGATCTGGCCGGCATCCGGGGTGTCACGGCGGCCCTGGCCGCCGAGGGCACCCTGCGGGAGACCTTCCGCAGGGAGTCCGCGGACGGCGGCCCCACCAGCGCCCTCGTCCTCGCGGCACTGCACGGCGCCGCCCGGTGCGACCTGCCGGATCTGGTGGCCGAGCGGCTGGCCGACGCCGCCGAGATACTCCCCACCTGCGCCACCCTCCCCGAACTCCTCGGCGCCCTGGACCTGTTGGAGGCGCTGCGGCGGGGCCATCTGCCCGGCACCACACCCGAGGCCCGGCAGACGGCCGTCGAACTCGCCGCGGAACTCCTGGAGTCGGCGGTACGGTCCCTGCCGGGACTGGCGGGCAGTGACGACCCGCAGGACGCGGACGCGCTCGTGGCGCTCGCCTCCCGCGCGGGGGAACACCGTCTCGGGCTGCGGATGGACGGCGCGTTGGACGACCTCGCGCGCACCGGATCCCCGCTGGTCCAGGGAGCCGCGCTCGCCGCCCGGGTCATGCTCGACCTGGACGACGCCGGCACGCTCGGCACCCGTACCGCGGGCTGGATCGACACCGCCACCGGGCCCGACGAGCGGCACGCGCTGAACCGCCGCCTCACCGGCCTGCTCAGCGGGGCCGCTCCTCTGCTCCAGTCGGCACCGACCGCCCTGGACCCGCTGCTGGACCGCATCGACACGCTCACCGACCAGGGGTTCCTCGCCCGGCTGCCCGCCCTGCGCGGCGGCTTCGACGCGCTCAGCCCGGCCGGTCGCGGCCGGCTGCTGGACACGGTGACCGAGCGCCTGGGCGACCGGCTCGACCTGTCGCTCGGCGCCTCGCCACAGCTGCTCGCGCTGTGGACGGCCGCCGACGCGGCGGGCCGGGCGGCGGTCGACGCGCTCCGGCCACCCCTGGGCACGGCCCTGGCTCCGGCGGTCGAGAACACCGCGTCTCCGGAGGCCGCGGACACCACCGGGGCGCCCGAGGTGACCGCGTCCCGGCCTGGGGTAGGGAACGCCGATGCCCTCCACCTCACGCCGACCGACCGCTGGCGGCTGCTCCTCGGCCGGGAGAGCGACAAGCTGCCGCAGGGCGCCCGCCGTTACGCGCACGCGCTCGACGAGCTGTACGGCACCGGCCGTGGCGAGGGCTCTGCGGACCTGGGCCGGGAGGGAGGCCCCGGCGGCGGTCAGGAGGCGTCCTTCCCGACCGCCCGCGAGTGGGCCGAGGAACTCGACGCGCTGTTCGGCACAGATGTCCGCGAGGAGGTGCTGGCCCGGGCCGCCGACCAGGGCCGCAGCGACGTCCTGGCGGAGCTCGACCCGAAGGCGGTCCGCCCGTCGGTCGACCTGCTGACGTCCGTGCTGACCCTCGCCGGGGGGATGCCGGAGCAGCAACTGGCGCGGCTGCGGCCGCTGGTGCGCCGTCTGGTCGACGAACTGGCCAAGGAGCTGGCCACCCGGCTGCGCCCGGCGCTGACCGGGCTGGCCACACCACGGCCGACCCACCGGCCGGGAGGCCGGATCGACCTGCCGCGCACCCTGCGGGCCAACCTCGCCCACACCCGCAGGACGGACGACGGCCGCACGCTGGTCGTCCCGGAGCGGCCGGTGTTCAGCACCCGTTCGCGCAGGGAGGCGGACTGGCGGCTGATCCTGGTGGTCGACGTGTCGGGGTCGATGGAGGCGTCCGTCGTCTGGTCGGCGCTGACCGCGGCCGTGCTGGGCGGGGTCCCCACGCTGAGCACGCACTTCCTCGCCTTCTCCACGGAGGTGATCGACCTGACGGAGCGCGTCGACGACCCGCTGTCGCTGCTCCTGGAGGTGCGGGTCGGCGGCGGCACGCATATCGCGGCGGGTCTGGCCCAGGCCCGTTCCCTGGTGACCGTCCCCAGCCGGACCCTCGTGGTGGTGGTCAGCGACTTCGAGGAGGGGTATCCGCTCGGCGGGCTCCTCGGCGAGGTCCGGAACCTCGCGAGCTCCGGCGTCCATCTGATGGGTTGTGCCGCCCTGGATGACACCGGCACTCCGCGCTACTCGGTCCCGGTGGCCCAGCAGCTCGTCGCGGCCGGGATGCCGGTCGCCGCCCTCAGTCCCCTCGCCCTCGCCCGCTGGGTGGGCGACCGGCTCCGCGGAGAGACCCGATGAACACCGAACTGCCCCCCGTGGCACCCGAGGTGGTCGCCGCCGCCGTGGAGCAGCTGACGTCCCGGCTGCGCAAGAAGCTGGACGCCGCGATCGAGACCTACGCGACGCTGCCCGTCACCGCCGACGGCACCGCATGGCGCGTGCGATGCGGTGAGGACGCCGAGGTCACCCTCACGCCGGGACCGTCCGGTGCGGTCGTGGAGGACGGTCAGGCGCGGTGCAGCTGTCTGCTCGCGCCCCGTTGTCTGCATCGCGCGGCCGTTCTCGGTGCCGCTCCGGTGGCCGACACGGACGTGGCGGCCGGGACACCGGATCCCTCGCCCGAAGAGCCCGGTGTCGGGGCGACCTCGTCTGGCGAAGGTGCCGGGGCACCGGACACGCGTGAGGCGGACGCGGCGCCGGTGGGACCGACCGCTGCCCAGGTGTCGGCCGCGGCAGGCCTTTGGGATGCCGCCGCCGCTGTGCTGGCCGCCGGGGTGCCCGGTGCGGGCGCCGTACCGCAGGCCGAGTTGCTGCGGGCCGCGCACACGGCCCGGCTCGCCGGGCTGCACCGCCCGGAGGCCGCCGCTCTGCGGGTGGTGCGCGCGCTGCGCGCGGCCCGCGCCCGCCACGACGGCCACCGGCTGGCCGACTTGGTGGCCGCCCTGCGTGAACTGCTCCTCACCAGCGGCCTGCTGGCCGTGTCCGACCCAGACCCGGCACTGGTCGGCACCGCCCGGCGCGGCTACCGGCCGGGCGGCAGCCTGCGGGTCCACGGGGTGTGCCGGGAGCCGGTGATCTCCGCCACCGGCTACGGCGGGGTCGTCACCCATGTCCTGTCCGACGAGGGGCGTTGGTTCTCCGTGGCCGACGTCAAGCCCGGTGGCACGGCCCGGGCGCGGGGTGCCGCCACGGCCACCGTGGCGCTCGGTTCCGGCAGCCTCGATCACGCGCAGCTCTCCCGGGGCGGGCTGCTGATCTCGGGGGCGACGCTGTCGCCGGACGGCCGTCTCGGCGCGGGCAAGGGGGTGCGGGCCACCCCGGTCACGGGCCTGTCCTGGACGTCGGGCCCGCTGGCCCGGCTGTTCTCCCGCCCGCTGGCCCAGGCCGCGGCGACACGGTTCGCCGGTGCCCGGACGACCGATCCCGAACAGGCCGGGCAGACGGCCGACGAGCTCATCGGCTGTGACGTGGTCATCGTGGGAGCGGCCGAAGACCATCTGTTCGCCCGGGAGTTGCCGGCGGAGGGGGCGGACGGGGAGGGGGAGGGGGGCCCGGGGACCGGGATCGGGCCCGCGAGTTCGGCGTAGGACAGGGCCGAGAACAGTGCCGTCAGGCCCGCGATCACGAAGGACAGGGTGACGGCCGGGCCGGCCTTGGGCACGGCCTCACCGAGGACGACGAAGATGCCGGTGCCGAGCGTGGCACCGATGCTGATCATGGTCAGCTGCCAGAGCCCGAGGGAGCGCCGAAGGCTGCCGCCCTCGCCCTGGCCCC
>NZ_JABERD010000041.1 GCF_013044505.1 Streptomyces sp. S3(2020)
CATCAGGGCCTGGAGCAGCTGTTCCCCGGCATCCGCCGGGACCTCGTGCGCGCCGGAGCGGTTCACATCCGTATGCCCGAGGACATGCTGCTGCTCGGCCCGGCCGGGCGGCCGGATCTGCCGTGCCGGTGCGGGCGGTCTGCCGTGCGCCGTGGGTGTCGGTGCGGGCGGTCTGAGGCGGGCCATGGGCATCTGTGCGGGCTGCTTGCCGCAGACCATCGGCATCGGCGGGCGGTCTGCCGCAGACCATCGGCGTCGGCGTTTGCGGACCGGTCGTTCTCGGCGGGTGTGCGGCGCGGCCGGTGCGTACGGCGGTGCACGGCATGCGCTGCACCGCCGTACGCAACCGGCCGCCCCGTCAGGGCGCCGGGGCCCGCCCAAGCCCCGGCGCGGTCAGGGCCCGGTCGACCAGGGGGCCGGCTGTGCCGGTGTAGCCGGCCGGGTCGAGCAGGGTGGTTGCCTCCTCCCGGCTCAGGACGCCCGCCAGTTGCGGGAGTCCGGCCAGTACTTCGGCCAGGGGCAGGCCGGTGCGGGAGGCGAGCAGGGAGGCCTGCGTGAGCAGTTCCTTGGCGGCCGTCTTGCCGATGCGGGGGGCCAGGACGGCCGAGACCCGTTCGGAGACGAGCTGGCCGCCGGTCGCCTGGAGGTTGGCGCGCATCCGTTGCGGGTGGACGGTGAGGCCCCGGGCGAGTTCGACGGCGGTGTGCGCGGCGCCGCCGGTGAGCCGCAGTGCCTCGCGCAGCGGCTGCCACTCCGCGTGCCACATCCCGGCCGACCGTTCGTCCTCGGTGGGCAGGCACTGCAACAGCACGGTGGCCAGCGCGGGGACCTGGAGCGCGGCCGAGCGGATCAGGGTCGCCAGCACGGGGTTGCGTTTGTGCGGCATCGCCGAGGAGGCGCCCCGCCCGGCGACCGCGGGCTCGGCCACCTCGCCGACCTCGGTTCGGGTCAGCACCAGCACATCCGCGGCGATCTTCCCGAGCGCCCCGGTGGTGTGGGCGAGGGCGGCACCCAGGTCGGCGACGGGGGTGCGCAGGGCGTGCCAGGGCAGCACGGGAACGGCCAGGCCCGTCTCGTCGGCGAACGCGGCGCCGAGTTCGTCGAGTACGGCCGCGGGGTCCGCGCCCTCACCGGCGTACTGGAGATAGCCCGCCAGGGTCCCGGCCGCGCCGCCGAGCGCCACCGGGAGCCCGCCGTCGGCGAGCCGTTCCAGGCGTTCGACGGCGTCCAGGACCAGTTGCCGCCAGCCCGCCGCCTTGAGCCCGAACGTCGTGGGCACGGCGTGCAGGGCGAGGGTGCGTCCCGCCATCGCCGTGTCCCGGTGGGTGGCCGCGAGGGCGCCCAACGCCTCGGCGACGGCCCGCAGATCGGCGACGATCAGGCGCAGCGCCCGCTGGGCCACCAGCATCGCGCCGGTGTCGAAGACGTCCTGGCTGGTCGAGCCGCGGTGCACGTACTCGGCGGCCTCCGGGGAGCGTTCGGCGACCACCGCGGTCAGCGCCTTGACCAGGCCCACGACCGGGTTCGCGGTCTCCCGCGCGGCCAGCGCCAGTTCGCGTACGTCGAGGAGCTCCGCGCGGGCGGCGGCGGTGATGGCCGCGGCCGCCTGCGCGGGCACGGTGCCGCAGCGGGTCTGGGCGCGGGCCAGGCCCGCCTCGGCGTCGAGCATCGCCTGCAGCCAGGCGCTGTCACCGACGGCCGCCTCGACGGGGGTGCCGGCCCGCACCGGTGAGAGCAGCCCGGCGTCCAGGTGGGCGCAGATCGCTCCGGTCCGCGGGGAGGTGTGCACGGAGCTCATGCGCCCGCCCTCGCCGTCACGGTGACCGGCTCCGCCAGGGGGCGGGCCGGTTCGGGCAGGGCGAGGACGGCCGCCGCGATGGCGTCGGAGTCCTCCAGGGTGACCGAGCCGACGCCGGGCCGGATACCGGCGGCGGTCACCCAGTGCACCGACTCGGTGGGCACGCCGTAGGCGAAGCGCCGCGGGTGCAGCACTCCCCTGGCGTCGATGACGTGGTAGGGCCGCTCGGACACCGCGAGGCCGCCGGTCTCGTAGTCCGCGCCGCCCGTGCCCTCCCCGTCGGGGATGCGGTAGGGGTGGCACTGCCCGGTGCGCAGCAGCTGGTTCATCAGCGGGTCCGCGGTGCGCCTGAGGTCGATCTCGGGCAGGCGGGCCTCGATGAGGACCGTGGCCCGCACCCGTACGTCCGCTATCTCGCTCGACGTACCGATGAAGCTGGGGCCGAGCGGGTCGTCCGGGTCGGTGCTGACGCGCATGCCGGGGCCGGTGACGTCGAGGACGCCGGCGTCCAGGAGCGCGGCCATCTCCTCGATGCGGGAGGCCGGCGGGCCGATGGACAGATAGGCGTTGAGCGGTGTGTACCAGCCGTCGAGGTCGTCGCGGTGGGACGCGGCGGTCAGGCCGGCGTGGTCGACGGCGAGCCGCAGTTCGTTGCGCAGGTCCCGCAGGACGTCGAGGGCGGCCTTGACCGGTCCGCTGACATTGCCCTGGCGGGCCAGGCGGACGTCGTCGTCGAGGTGGCCGCGCAGCCAGTCGCGGAAGGCGGCCCGGCCGGTGAAGACACGGTCGCCGTAGGGGCGGGCGACACGCTTCCAGTCCCAGCGCTCGGCGCCCTCGATGCCGGTCGCGTCGAGGAGGACGTCCTCGTCCCCGCCCGGTTCGGCCTCCAGATAGGCCTCGACGAACTCCTCGACGACGTCCGGGAGTTCACCGCGTGACTCGAGGAGCGCGGCGTAGTAGACGCTGCACACCTCCTTGGATATGAGCGGCCATAGGTCGGCGACGAAGTCGATGGCCCCGTGGTGCGGGGCGCGGGCCCGCAGCGCCGCGATGTACCCGGTGGTCAGCAGCCGCGGGTAGTAGCGGCCGTGGGCGCCCTTCTCGTTCTCGCCGCGCGCCTGGTAGGGGACGCCGCGCCGGGAGCCGGCGTGCAGGCGTGGTTCGCGGCCCGAGGGCCGGTAGACCAGGCGGCCGTCGACGCGGGTGAAGATGCCGCCCCGGCCGTGGGTGAACAGGGCCAGGTAGTCGAAGAAGTTGAGCCCGAGTCCGCGCAGCAGCACGGTCTCGCCGGGCCGGATGCCCGACAGGTCCACGTCGGCCGGGTTGGCCGGGGCCAGGTAGGTCAGACCGCTGAGCTCCGCGTAGTCGGTCAGCTCGCGTTCGGTGTCGGAGAGTCGGGCGGGTACGTGGCCCTGTGCGAGGACGACCGCGGACAGCGCGGACAGCCGGGTGCCGTCCTCCAGCACGATGGTCTGCTCCCCCGCCACGCCGTCGTCCTCGAGGGCGACGGCCCGTACCGGGTGGGTGCGCACCGTCACGTGTGCGGCGGCGCCCGCGACGACCCGCTGGAACGCCCACGTCAGGTAGCAGCCGTACAGGGCTCGGGTGGGGTAGGAGTCGGGGCCCAGACGGCGGGCCTCGGCGAGGACCCCGTCGTCGTAGCCGGCCCGCGGGGCGGCCTCCAGGGTGTGCGAGACCAGCGCCTTGGCCCACTCGTACAGGCTCGGTCCCTCGTCCAGCGGGCCGTCGATCCGGACACTTGCGTCGGTGTAGACCGTGACCTGCGAGGACACCGTGTTCATCAGCAGGTGCCGGGACTGCGTGGGGCGCCACACCCGTCCCGAGCCGGGCGGGTCCGGGTCGACGACGTGCACGGTGACGGTGTCCCAGCGGGGCGACTTCCTCTCCTGTGCGCAGAGCCGTTCCAGTACGGAAAGGCCCCGCGGGCCTGCGCCGACGAGGCAGACCTCCAAGTGCGCCGCCGCGTCACCGCGGGCGGACCGGGCGGATTCCCGGGCGTCCGGACAGCCGAATGGCATCGGATCGTCCAGGGCATACTGTGCGGCCGCCGTCACCGGCGGCCCTGCGGTGAGTCCGACGCTTACTGCGCGTTCGCCTCCATGCGTACCGTCCACAGTGCCTCCTTCCTCCGCCACCGTCGGGGCAGGCGCTCAATCACCGCTCGGACCCTGATGGAAATCCGCTTGAGGAATGGCGGGGCAATTGACCGGACGCGCTCGACCCCCGTCGGACGGGAGGTGACACGGCACCTCCAACGAGCCGCGAACGGGGCTGTATCGGGACTCCAGCACCGCTCGCTACGTTCGGGAAAAAGCGTCACAGGATCGACCCGGCCATTCGGCACGACACGGTCGCGGAGGGCGAGCCGCCTCATGAAGGAGATTCGTTGATGGTTCACCCGTGCCCCAGAAACCACACCCATGAGAGCCGTGCCGTTCCCGGTTTCGTCCTGTGCGCGCCCTGTATCGGTCAGTTGGCACGCAATCTGCGTACACTCCCCGCCCTCCATCAGGAGTGTCTGCACCACGTTTCTCCGACCCATCGGCGGACCAACCCCACCCGGGTTTCGGGAAGCCGTAACCGGGATCACCTGAACATCTCGGTGCTCGACGCCCGGTACAACATCCTCGCCACTCTCGAGTCGTGGTCGGAAATCGTGGTGGAAAAGCTCGGTGTCAGCGCGCCGGCCCGTTCCGTGCCGCAGCTGGCACGGTTTCTGACCCGGCATCTGGAGTGGCTCGCCGCGCAGCCCCCGGCCGCCGACTTCGCAGGTGAGACGGAGGGTCTGGTCGCCGAACTGCGCAGCACGATCGACCCCGACCCGCACGCGTTGCACTCGCTGATCCGGCAGTGCGTCGTGGACGACTGCGGTGGCACCATCAGTGCCTCGCCGCGAAACTCCGGAAAGTCGGGGAGCCGGAGCATCGGATGCTCGGCGGGGCATTCCTGGGAAATGCACGAGTGGCTGACTCTGAGGCAGCTCATGGAGCGGCAGCGAAAGGGTGTCCCGGCATGAGGAAACCGCCCCGCCACAGGCTTGTTCCGACGAATGTCGCCGCACTCGCCGTGGGCGTGTCCGAAGCGACGATCCGTAAGTGGGTGAGCCGCGGGAAGATCACCCGCTATGGCGCGCCGAACTGCCGCTCGGAGTTCGACATCGAGGAGCTCACGGAGATCGCCGTGCGGCGTGGTACCGCGTCCCGATGACGTTCGGGTATTCCCCGCAGCACATTCTGCGGCGCAAGTACAGCCAACCGCCCGTCTCGAAGACTTTCGTGAAACGACAAGGGGAGTGAGTGCGTTGACGCTACCGACCTCAGTGGAGGGGGTTTCGGAAAACCGTCGGGCTCGCTCGGTCGGCATCGGTCGCGCCCACGCCAAGGCGATCCTGCTGGGCGAGCACGCGGTCGTGTACGGGACTCCGGCGCTCGCGCTGCCGATTCCGCAGCTGACGGCCACGGCGAACGCCGGATGGTCCTCCCATGCCTCCGACGCCCAGGGCGGCCTGTCCTTCACCATGACGGGTTCCGCCTCGCGGGCCGTGGTGACGCTGGCGTCCGACGGTCTTCAGCGGCTGGCCGCGGCGTTCAAGGAGCGCATGGGTGTGCCGGGCAGGCCGCATCTCGACGTGATCCTCGACGGTGCCATCCCGCCCGGCCGCGGGCTCGGTTCCAGTGCGGCGAACTCGCGGGCGATCGTCCTGGCGCTGGCCGATCTCTTCGGCCACGAGCTGTCCGAGGCCACCGCGTTCGACCTGGTGCAGACGGCCGAGAACATGGCCCACGGCCGGGCCAGCGGCGTCGACGCCATGACCGTCGGCGCGGCGGGCCCGCTGCTGTTCCAGGCGGGCCGGGCCGAGGAGCTGGCCGTCGGCTGCGACGGCCTGTTCATCGTCGCGGACAGCGGTACCGCGGGCAGCACCAAGGAGGCGGTCGAGCTGCTGCGGGACGGCTTCCGGCGCGAGGCGGGAGCCGAGGAGAGGTTCCTGGGCCGCGCCACCCAGCTCGTCGAGGAGGCCCGGCGGGCTCTCGCCGACGGCGCTCCCGAGGAGCTCGGCTCGCGGCTGACGGAGTATCACGAGCTGCTGCGGGCGGTCGGCCTGAGCACCGACCGCATCGACGCGATGGTCGCGGCGGCGCTCGGCGCGGGCAGCCTCGGCGCCAAGATCACCGGGGGTGGTCTGGGCGGCTGTGTCCTCGCCCTCACCCAGCCGGAACTGGCGAGCGAGGTCGCCCGGCGGCTGCACGACGCGGGCGCCGTCCAGACGTGGGTCGTCCCGCTGAGGAGGCTCGCCGCCCATGCGCTCTGAACAGCTCACACGACCGCCGGTGCGGGGCGGGGCGACGGACGCCACCGCCGTCGCGCACCCGAACATCGCGCTGATCAAGTACTGGGGCAAGAGCGACGAGCGGCTGTTCCTGCCCCGCACCGACAGCCTGTCCATGACCCTGGACATCTTCCCGACGACCACCCGGGTCCGCCTCGCCCCCGACGCGGACCGGGACACGGTCACCTTCAACGGCGAACGCGCCGGCGGTGAGGCCGCACGGCGTATCGCCGCCTTCCTGGACCTCGTACGGGAACGCGCGGGCAGCACCGAGCGGGCCGTCGTGGACACCGAGAACACCGTCCCCACCGGGGCGGGTCTCGCCTCCTCCGCCAGCGGCTTCGCCGCCCTCGCCGTCGCCGCGTCGGCCGCCTACGGGCTCGACGGCGACCCGCGTGCCCTGTCCCGGCTGGCCCGGCGCGGCTCCGGCTCGGCCTCCCGGTCGATCTTCGGGGACTTCGCCGTCTGGCACGCCGGCACCGACGACCTGAGCTCGTACGCCGAACCCGTCGACGCCGCCGCCGGCCTGGACCCGGCACTCGTCGTCGCCGTGGTCAACGCGGGCCCCAAGGAGGTGTCCAGCCGCGAGGCCATGCGCCGTACCGTCGACACCTCACCGCTGTTCGAGCCGTGGGCGCTCTCCAGCAAGGACGACCTCCTCGACATGCGCTCGGCGCTGAGCCTCGGCGACCTGGACGCGGTCGGTGAGGTCGCGGAACGCAACGCGCTCGGCATGCACGCCACCATGCTCGCGGCACGCCCCGCCGTGCGGTACATGTCCCCGGCCTCCCTCACCGTCCTGGACGCCGTGCTCCAGCTCCGCCGGGACGGCGTCCCCGCCTACGTGACCATGGACGCCGGCCCCAACGTCAAGGTGCTGTGCCGGCGCGCGGACTCCGGCCGGGTGGCCACCGCCGTACGCGCCGCCGCTCCGGACAGCGCGGTGCACACCGCCGGGCCGGGCAGGGGCGCCCGGCTGCTCACCGAGGACGGACGATGACTTCCCGGCGCACGGTCGTGCGGCGCGCGCCGGGCAAGCTGTACGTCGCGGGCGAGTACGCGGTGGTGGAGCCCGGCAACACGGCGATCCTGGTGGCGGTCGACCGGTACGTCACCGTCACGGTGTCCGGCACCGCCCGCACCGGCGTGGTGGTCTCCTCCGACCTCTGGCCGCGCTCCGCGCACCTGCGCTGGCAGGACGGCCGCCTGACCGGAGCCGACGGCGAAGCCGCCCACGTGGTCACCGCGATCGAGACCGTGGCCGACCTGCTCACCGAACGCGGCCTGTCCGTCCCCCCGTTGAGCGTGTCCGTCACCAGTGCCCTGCACGAGAACGGCAGGAAGTACGGCCTGGGCTCCAGCGGCGCGGTGACCGTGGCGACGATCGCCGCCGTCGCCTCGTACTGCGGGCTGGAGCTCTCCCGCGACGCCCGGTTCCGTCTCGCCCTGCTCGCGACGGCCCGTATCGACCCCAAGGGCTCCGGCGGTGACCTCGCCGCGGGCACCTGGGGCGGCTGGATCGCCTATCGGGCACCCGACCGGGCGTTCGTGCTCGACCTGGCCCGCAGCCGCGGCGTCGAGGAAGCCCTGCGCACCCCCTGGCCGGGCTCGGAGATACGTCGGCTGCCCGCGCCGAACGGCCTGTCCCTGGAGGTCGGCTGGACCGGGAACCCGGCCTCCACGACGTCCCTGGTGGCCGGCCTGCACCGCAGGACCTGGCGGGGCACCCCCTCGCACCAGAAGTTCGTGGAGAGCACCGCCGACTTCGTGCACGCCGCGATCGGCGCCCTCGAAGCGGGCGACGGCGAAGGGCTGCTGCACCAGATCCGGCGCGCCCGCCAGGAGCTGGCCCGCCTGGACGACGAGGTCGGACTCGGCATCTTCACCCCCGAACTGACGGCGCTGTGCGACGCGGCCGAGGCCGCCGGCGGCGCGGCCAAACCCTCCGGGGCGGGGGGCGGCGACTGCGGCATCGCCCTGCTGGCCGCCGACGCCCCGCACGACATCGCGCAGGTACACGGGCGGTGGACCGCGGCCGGGGTGCTGCCCCTGCCCGTCCGTCCCGCCCCGGAAGGGAACCAAGCATGAGTAGCGCTCAGCGCAAGGACGACCATGTCCGGCTCGCCATGGAGCAGCAGCACGCGCACAGCGGACGCAACCAGTTCGACGAGGTGTCGTTCGTCCACCACGCCCTGGCCGGCATCGACCGCCCGGACGTCTCCCTGGCCACCGCCTTCGCCGGCCTCACCTGGCAGGCGCCGCTCTACATCAACGCGATGACCGGCGGCAGCGCCAAGACCGGCGTCATCAACCGGGACCTGGCCATCGCGGCCCGCGAGACCGGGGTGGCCATCGCGTCGGGTTCCATGCACGCCTACTTCAAGGACCCGTCCTGCGCGGACACCTTCCGGGTGCTGCGCGAGGAGAACCCGGACGGGTTCGTCCTGGCCAACGTCAACGCGACGGCGTCCGTCGACAACGCGCGCCGGGCCATCGACCTGATCGAGGCGAACGCCCTGCAGATCCACCTCAACACCGCGCAGGAGACGCCCATGCCGGAGGGCGACCGCTCCTTCGGCTCCTGGGCGGCGCAGATCGAGCGGATCGCGGCCGCCGTCGACGTCCCCGTGATCGTCAAGGAGGTCGGCAACGGGCTGAGCCGCGAGACGATCCTCGCCCTGCCGAACCTGGGCGTGCGGGTCGCCGACGTCAGCGGGCGCGGCGGCACGGACTTCGCCCGCATCGAGAACGGGCGGCGCGAACTCGCCGACTACGCCTATCTGCACGACTGGGGGCAGTCCACGGTCGCCTGTCTGCTGGACGCGCAGGACGCCGGCATCCCCGTGCTGGCCTCCGGCGGTGTCCGCACCCCCCTGGACGTGGCCCGCGCCCTCGCGCTCGGCGCCCGTGCCGTCGGCTCCTCCGGTGGCTTCCTGCGCACCCTGCTCGACGGTGATGTCGCCGCGCTGGTCGCGAAGATCTCCTCCTGGCTCGACCAGCTGGCGGCCCTGCAGACCATGCTCGGCGCCCGCACCCCCGCCGACCTCACCCGCTGCGACCTGCTGATCCACGGCGAGCTCCGGTCCTTCTGCGTGGACCGGGGCATCGACACGCGGCGGCTCGCCCAGCGTTCCAGCTCCATCGACGCCCTCCACGAGATGACGGGAAGCACACGATGACCGAAGCACACGCGATCGCCGGGGTCCCCATGAGGTGGGTGGGCCCCCTCCGCATTTCGGGGAACGTCGCCAACACCGAGACCCATGTCCCGCTCGCCACCTACGAGTCCCCGCTGTGGCCGTCCGTGGGCCGCGGCGCGAAGGTCTCCCGGCTGGCCGAGAAGGGCATCGTCGCCACCCTCGTCGACGAGCGGATGACACGCTCGGTGCTCGTCGAGGCGACCGACGCGCTGACCGCGCTCACGGCCGCGCGGACCATCGAGGCACGTATCGACGAGCTGCGCGAAGTGGTGCGCGGTTGCAGCCGGTTCGCCCAGCTGATCGGCATCCGGCACGAGATCAACGCCAACCTGCTGTTCATCCGGTTCGAGTTCTCCACCGGCGACGCCTCCGGCCACAACATGGCGACCCTCGCCTCCGACGCGCTCCTCGCGCACCTGCTGAAGACGGTCCCGGGCATCTCCTACGGGTCGATCTCCGGCAACTACTGCTCGGACAAGAAGGCCACCGCGATCAACGGCATCCTCGGCCGCGGCAAGAACGTCGTCACCGAAATACTCATCCCGCGTGACGTGGTCTCCGGCGTCCTGCACACGACGGCCGCGAAGATCGTCGAGCTGAACATCCGCAAGAACCTGCTCGGCACCCTCCTCGCCGGCGGTATCCGCTCGGCGAACGCCCACTACGCGAACATGCTGCTCGCGTTCTATCTGGCGACCGGCCAGGACGCGGCCAACATCATCGAGGGCTCGCAGGGCGTCGTCATGGCCGAGGACCGCGACGGCGACCTCTACTTCGCCTGCACCCTGCCCAACCTGATCGTGGGCACGGTCGGCAACGGCAAGGGCCTCGGCTTCGTCGAGACGAACCTGACCCGCCTGGGCTGCCGGGCCGACGGCGCGCCCGGCGAGAACGCCCGCCGGCTCGCCGTCCTGGCCGCGGCCACGGTGCTGTGCGGTGAGCTCTCGCTGCTCGCGGCGCAGACGAACCCCGGGGAGCTCATGCGCGCGCACATCCAGCTGGAACGCGACAACAAGACCGCAAAGGTTGGTGTATGAGGCATGTCCATATCCATCGGAATCCACGACCTGTCGTTCGCGACAGGCGAGTTCGTCCTGCCGCACACGGCCCTCGCGGCCCACAACGGCACCGAGATCGGCAAGTACCACGTGGGCATCGGCCAGGAGTCGATGAGTGTGCCCGCCGCCGACGAGGACATCGTGACCATGGCGGCCGCGGCGGCCGCGCCCATCATCGCCCGGCACGGCAAGGACCGTATCCGCACGGTCGTGTTCGCCACCGAGTCGTCCATCGACCAGGCGAAGGCGGCCGGTATCTACGTCCATTCGCTGATCGGCCTGAACTCGGCCACCCGTGTCGTCGAGCTGAAGCAGGCCTGCTACGGGGCGACGGCGGCCCTCCAGTTCGCCATCGGCCTGGTGCGGCGCGACCCCGCCCAGCAGGTCCTGGTGATCGCGAGCGACGTCTCCAAGTACGAGCTGGACAGCCCGGGTGAGGCGACGCAGGGCGCGTCCGCGGTGGCCATGCTGGTCAGCGTGGACCCCGCGCTGGTGCGGATCGAGGACCCCTCGGGTCTGTTCACCGCCGACGTCATGGACTTCTGGCGGCCGAACTACCTCTCCACCGCGCTCGTCGACGGCCAGGAGTCCATCGGCGCCTACCTCCAGGCCGTCGAGGGCACCTGGAAGGACTACTCGGAGCAGGGCGGCCGCACCCTGGAGGAGTTCGCCGCGTTCTGCTACCACCAGCCGTTCACGAAGATGGCCTACAAGGCCCACCGTCACCTGCTGAACTACTGCGGCTACGACACCGACAAGGACGTCATCGCGGGCGCCCTGGGCCAGACCACGGCGTACAACACGGTGATCGGCAACAGCTACACCGCGTCCGTGTACCTGGGCCTGGCCGCGCTGCTCGACCAGGCGGACGACCTGACCGGCCGGCCGCTCGCCTTCCTCAGCTACGGTTCCGGGTCCGTCGCCGAGTTCTTCGCCGGGACCGTGGTCGCCGGCTACCGGGACCATCTGCGGACCGAGGAGAACCTTGAGGCGATCTCCCGGCGCCGCACGGTCGACTACGCCGGCTACCGCGAACTGCACGAGTGGACGTTCCCGGCCGACGGCGGCGACCACGCCACCCCGGAGCAGACCACCGGGCCGTTCCGGCTGGCCGGGATCAGCGGCCACAAGCGGATCTACCAGGCGCGCTAGAGCGTCTCGCGGGCATGTGGGCGGCCACCGTGCGCCGCCCACCCGTCGGCCCCTTCGTACAGCCATTCACAGACCACTTGAGGGGAGGGCAGCCGCATGACGCAGGCATCGATCCCGGGCCACGGCAGCCCCATGAAGGACATCAGGATCCTCGGTACGGGTGCCTATGTGCCGGACCGGATCGTCTCCAACGACGAGGTCGGCGTGCCGGCCGGGGTCGACGACGCCTGGATCACCCGTAAGACCGCGATCCGGGAACGCCGCTGGGCCGCCCCCGGCCAGGCGACGTCCGACCTGGCGACGGCGGCGGCACGTGCCGCGATGCAGTCGGCCGGCATCACCGCGGAGCAGCTGTCCATGATCGCGGTCGCCACGTCCACGCCGGACCGGCCGCAGCCGCCGACGGCGGCCTATGTGCAGCGCAATCTCGGCGCGTCCAGCACCGCGGCGTTCGACGTCAACGCGGTGTGTTCCGGCACCGTGTTCGCGCTCTCCGCGGTCGGCAGTGTGATCCTGCGGCGCGGCGGCTACGCGCTGGTGATCGGCGCGGACACGTACTCGCGCATCCTGAACCCGGCCGACCGCAGGACGGTCGTCCTGTTCGGGGACGGCGCCGGTGCCATGGTCCTCGGCCCGACCACCCAGGGCCCGCTGCTGCGGCATGTCGCCCTGCACACCTTCGGTGCGCTCTCCGACCTCATCCAGGTGCCCGCGGGCGGCAGCCGGCAGCCCCTGGACGAGGCCTCTCTGGAGGCCGGGTTGCAGTACTTCGCGATGGACGGGCGGGAGGTACGCCGTTTCGTCGTGGAGCAACTCCCGCAGCTGGTCAAGGGGTTCCTCCACGAGGCCGGTGTCGAGGCCACGGACATCAGCCACTTCATCCCGCACCAGGCCAACGGCGTCATGCTCGACGACGTCTTCGCGGACCTGGCCCTGCCCCGCGCCACCATGCACCGCACGGTCACGCACTACGGCAACACGGGCGCGGCCTCCATCCCGATCACCCTGGACGCGGCCGTCCGCGACGGTGCCTTCCGCCCCGGCGAGCTGATCCTGCTGGCCGGGTTCGGCGGGGGCATGGCCGCGAGCTTCGCCCTGGTCGAGTGGGCGTGAGGGGTCCTCGTAGCAAACCCCGCAGACACCCCTTCACAAACCCCTGTTGAAAGGTTGCATCCATGGCGCTCGTGCTCGACGCCGCCGCCCAGGACCTCCTCTTCCGTGAGGCCCGCACGGCCAACGCCTTCACCGACGAGCCGGTGACCGACGAGCAGATCGAGGCGATCTACGACCTCGTCAAGTACGGTCCGACCTCGTCCAACCAGACCCCGCTGCGCATCACCCTGGTCCGCTCCCCCGAGGCCCGTGAGCGCCTGGTGGGGCACATGGCCGAACCCAACCGTGCCAAGACCGCCGCCGCCCCGCTGGTCGCGATCCTCGCCACGGACAACGAGTTCCACGAGGAGCTGCACAAGCTGGTCCCGCATTTCCCCCAGGTCAAGGATCTCCTCTTCGCGGAGCGCCCGGCCCGCGAGGCGTCCGCCGTCCTCAACGGCGCCCTGCAGGCCGCGTACTTCATCATCGGTGTCCGTGCCGCGGGCCTCGCCGCGGGCCCGATGAGCGGCTTCGACGCCGCCGGCGTCCAGAAGGAGTTCCTGGACGACGACCACACCCCGCTGATGGTCGTCAACATCGGCAGGCCGGGCCCCAACGCCTGGTTCGCGCGCGCCCCGCGGCTGGATGCCGACGAGGTCATCACCACCGTCTGAGTCCGGCCACACCGAAAGGGCCGGGCGCGGCGAGCAGATGCTCGCCGCGCCCGGCCCTTTCGGCTGCCCGGCAGCCCGGCTCCCGTGGCGGTCAGCCGCGCTCGCGGGCGTGCTCGTAGGCGGGCCACACATCGCGGACCAGTTGCCGTTCCTGCGCGGTCAGTGGTATGTCCTCGCGCAGCCGCTCGGGGTGCGCCGGAGGCGGCCCGCCGACCCCTGGCGGCAGCACCAGGAACCGGCCCTGCGCATAGCGCACCAGACGGTTCTGGGAGCGTGTGGCGGGGCGCGGCGGGTCCATGGCCTGCAATGCCTCGGGGCCGACATAGATGGCCCCGTAGGACGCCAGGCCCCGCCACAGAGGCCGCAGGCAGCGGTTGACCATCACCCGTAGAACACCACGCAGCATCCGAATCATGACTGCACCTCCACGCCTCCACTCGTCGTTTCCTATAGAGATTCGCAAGGTTCACTCGCGAATCGGTCGAGAAGACTTGGTGCACGCTTGTGCCGTTTCGGACGGCCGTGGACAGCCGGCGGACACGCCGTACGGGCATGCCGTACAGGCACAACGACGAGGCGCGCTGCGGTGGTGTGCAGCGCGCCTCGTGGGTGGAGCGAAAGGGAACGTCGGTGGTGGTCAGTCGATACCGCGTACGACGTGGGGTTCCCAGCTGTCTTCCTCGTCGATGCCGGCGAGCCGGAGCGGCGGGGCGAGCGCCGGGGCGTCTTGGGACTGTCTGGTGTCCTCCTCCAGGATGTCGTGCACCTGGTCCTCCTGCCGGGTCGGCTCAGTAGCGGTAGTGGTCCGGCTTGTAGGGGCCGTCGACCTCGACGCCGATGTAGGAGGCCTGCTCCGGGCGCAGCGTCGTCAGCTTCACGCCGAGCGCGTCCAGGTGGAGGCGGGCGACCTTCTCGTCGAGGTGCTTGGGCAGCGTGTACACGCCGATCGGGTACTCGGACTGCTTGGTGAACAGCTCGATCTGGGCCAGCGTCTGGTCCGCGAACGAGTTGGACATCACGAACGACGGGTGCCCGGTCGCGTTGCCCAGGTTCAGCAGGCGCCCCTCGGACAGGACGATGAGCACCTTGCCGTCGGGGTAGGTCCAGGTGTGGACCTGGGGCTTGACCTCGTCCTTGACGATGCCCGGCACGCTCGCCAGACCGGCCATGTCGATCTCGTTGTCGAAGTGGCCGATGTTCCCGACGATGGCCTGGTGCTTCATCCTGGCCATGTCGGCGGCCATGATGATGTCCTTGTTGCCGGTGGTCGTGATGAAGATGTCGGCGGTCTCGACGACCTCGTCCAGCGTGGTCACCTGATAGCCGTCCATCGCGGCCTGGAGCGCGCAGATCGGGTCGATCTCGGTGACGATGACGCGTGCGCCCTGTCCGCGCAGCGACTCCGCACTCCCCTTGCCGACATCGCCGTAGCCGAAGACGACCGCGGTCTTGCCGCCGATGAGGACGTCGGTGGCCCGGTTGATGCCGTCGATGAGGGAGTGCCGGCAGCCGTACTTGTTGTCGAACTTGGACTTCGTCACGGCGTCGTTCACGTTGATCGCCGGGAACAGCAGCACCCCGTCGCGCTGCATCTCGTACAGCCGGTGGACGCCGGTCGTGGTCTCCTCGGAGACCCCGCGGATCTCCGAGGCGATCCGCGTCCAGTCCAGCGGGCTGTTCTCCAACAGGCCGCGCACCACGGCCAGTTCCTCGTTCTCGGCGATCGGCAGCTCGCCCGTCTTGCGGTACTCGACGCCCTTGTGGACGAGGAGCGTGGCGTCACCGCCGTCGTCGAGGATCATGTTCGGGCCGGCGTGCCCGGGCCAGGTGAGGGCCTGCTCGGTGCACCACCAGTACTCCTCCAGGGTCTCGCCCTTCCAGGCGAAGACCGGGATGCCGGCGGCGGCGATGGCGGCGGCCGCGTGGTCCTGGGTGGAGAAGATGTTGCAGGACACCCAGCGCACCTCGGCACCCAGGGCGACCAGCGTCTCGATGAGCACGGCGGTCTGCACCGTCATGTGGAGCGAGCCCGTGATCCGTGCGCCGGCGAGCGGCTGCGTCTCGGCGTACTCCTCGCGGATCGCCATCAGACCGGGCATCTCGTGCTCGGCGAGGGTGATCTCCTTGCGGCCGAACCCGGCGAGGGAGAGGTCTGCGACCTTGAAGTCCGTGAAGTCAGCGCTGGGCTGCGAGGGCATGCTGGGCACTCCTTGAGTTCGTCACGTTGCGGTGGATTTCGAGCGTCGCCGTGGAGCGGTTCAGCGTGATGTAGTGCAGTCCCGGTGCGCCTTCGGCGAGGAGCCGCTGGGCCATCGCGGTGGCGTACTCGACGCCGATGCGGTGCCCGTCCGCGGGGTTGTCGCGGACGGCGTCCAGGCGGTGGGCGAGGTCCTCGGGGAAGGCGGCGCCGCTGAGTTCGGCGAAGCGGGCGATCTGGCGTACGTCGGTGGCCGGCATGATCTCCGGGATGATCGGGGTGTCGCAGCCCGCGGCGGCCACCCGGTCGCGCAGTCGCAGGTAGTCCTCGACGTCGAAGAACATCTGGGTGATCGCGTAGTCGGCGCCCGCCCTGCACTTGGCGACGAAGTGCCGGATCTCGCTGTCCCAGTCCGATGAGCGCGGGTGCCGTTCCGGGAAGGCGGCCACGCCGACGCTGAACTCCCCCGACTCCTTGACCAGGCGCACGAGTTCGTCGGCGTGGGTGAAGCCGGCGGGGTGCGGGATCCAGGGGGCGTTCGGGTCGCCGGGCGGGTCCCCGCGCAGGGCGAGGACGTCCCGGACGCCGGCGTCGGCGTACTGGCCGATGATGTGCCGCAGTTCCGCCACGGAGTGGCCGACGGCGGTCAGGTGGGCGACGGGGCGCAGGGTCGTGTCGGTCGCGATCCGTTTGGTCACCTCGACGGTGCGGTCCCGGGAGGAGCCGCCGGCGCCGTAGGTGACCGAGACGAAGGTCGGTGCCAGCGGCTCGATCCGGCGGATCGCGTCCCACAGGGTCCGCTCCCCCTTGGCCGTCTTCGGCGGGAAGAACTCGAAGGAGAACGACGGGGTCCCCGCGTGGAGGATGTCGCGCAGTGTGCTCATTCCCGGCCTCCGGCGTTGAAGTAGCTGGCCTCGGGGTGGTGCAGGACGATCGCGTCCGTGGACTGCTCGGGGTGCAGCTGGAACTCCTCGGACAGGTGGACGCCGATGCGCTCGGGCTGGAGCAGTTCGGCGATCTTCGCGCGGTCCTCCAGGTCGGGGCAGGCGGGGTAGCCGAGGGAGTAGCGGCAGCCCTGGTACTCGGTACGGAACATGCCGTCCAGCGAGCCCGGGTCGCCCGCGGCGATGCCGAGTTCGTCGCGCACGCGTGCGTGCCAGTACTCGGCGAGTGCTTCGGCCAACTGGACGGACAGGCCGTGCAGTTCGAGGTAGTCGCGGTAGGCGTTGGCCTCGAACAGCTTGGCCGTCTCCTCGCCGATGCGGGAGCCGACGGTGACGACCTGGAGACCGACGACATCGGTCTCCCCCGACTCCTCGGGGCGGAAGAAGTCCGCGAGGCACAGTCGGCGGCCGCGGCGCTGGCGCGGGAAGGAGAAGCGGGTCAGTTCGGACCCGTTCTCGTCGAGCAGGATCAGGTCGTCGCCCTTGGAGACGGACCGGAAGTAGCCGTGTACGACGGCCGCTTCGAGCAGGTTCTCCGTCTGGAGCCGGTCGATCCAGCCGCGCAGCCTGGGCCGGCCCTCGGTCTCGACGAGTTCCTCGTACGTCGGCCCGTCGCCCTTGCGGGCCTGCTTCAGCCCCCATTGCCCCTTGAAGAGGGCGCCCTCGTCGAGCCAGGAGGCGTACTCCTTGAGCTGGATGCCCTTGACGACACGGGTGCCCCAGAACGGCGGGGTGGGCACGGCATTGTCGACGGCGACGTCGGAGCGTCCCTGTTCGGGGCTCTCCGCCACGACGACGGCAGCGGTCGCGGTGCTCCTGACCCGCCGCTGCTTCAGCTCGGGCAGCTTGGCACCGGGTACGCCCCGCTTGACCGCGATGAGCGCGTCCATGAGACGCAGGCCCTCGAAGGCGTCGCGGGCGTAGCGGACTTCACCTTCGTAGATCTCGTGCAGGTCCTGTTCGACATAGGCCCGGGTGAGGGCGGCGCCGCCGAGGATCACCGGGTAATCGGCCGCCAGGCCACGCTGGTTGAGCTCCTCCAGGTTCTCCTTCATGATCACCGTGGACTTCACCAGCAGCCCGGACATGCCGATGACGTCGGCGCGATGCTCCGCGGCGGCTTCCAGGATCGCGGAGACCGGCTGCTTGATACCGATGTTGACCACGTTGTAGCCGTTGTTGGACAGGATGATGTCGACGAGGTTCTTGCCGATGTCATGCACGTCCCCGCGGACGGTCGCGAGGACGATGGTGCCCTTGCCCTCGGCGTCGGACTTCTCCATGTGCGGCTCAAGATGGGCCACCGCGGTCTTCATGACCTCGGCGGACTGGAGGACGAACGGCAGCTGCATCTGACCGGAGCCGAAGAGCTCACCGACGACCTTCATGCCCTCCAGGAGGATGTTGTTGACGATGTCCAGAGCGGGAGTGTTCTGCAAGGCCTCTTCGAGATCGGCCTCCAGGCCGTTCTTCTCGCCGTCGATGATGCGCCGCTTGAGGCGCTCCTCCAGTGGCAGGGCGGCGAGTTCCTCGGCCTTGCCAGCCTTGAGCGACTTGGCGGTGGCGCCCTCGAACAGGGCCATCAGCTTCTGCAGCGGGTCGTAGCCCTCGGCACGCCGGTCGTAGACGAGGTCGAGAGCCGTCTTCACCTCTTCCTCGCTGAACCGGGCGATCGGCAGGATCTTCGAGGCGTGCACGATCGCCGAGTCCAGACCGGCCTTCGCACACTCGTCCAGGAAGACCGAGTTGAGCAGGATGCGGGCGGCCGGGTTGAGACCGAAGGAGATGTTCGACAGACCCAGCGTGGTCTGCACATCCGGGTGGCGGCGCTTGAGCTCACGGATCGCCTCGATGGTCGCGATGCCGTCGCCCCGGGACTCCTCCTGACCCGTGCAGATGGTGAAGGTCAAGGTGTCGATGAGGATGTCCGACTCGTGGATGCCCCAGTTCCCGGTCAGATCGTCGATGAGCCGCTCGGCGATCTCGACCTTCTTCTCGACGGTACGGGCCTGGCCCTCCTCGTCGATGGTCAGCGCGATCAGCGCGGCACCATGCTCCTGCGCGAGCCGCGTGACCTTCGCGAAGCGGGACTCGGGACCGTCACCGTCCTCGTAGTTGACCGAGTTGATGACCGCACGCCCGCCGAGCTTCTCCAGCCCGGCCTGGATGACCTCCACCTCGGTGGAGTCAAGGACGATCGGCAGCGTGGAGGCGGTGGCGAAGCGGCCCGCCAGCTCCTCCATGTCGGCTACACCGTCCCGGCCGACGTAGTCCACGCACAGGTCCAGCATGTGCGCGCCCTCACGGATCTGATCCCGGGCCATCTCCACACAGTCGTCCCAGCGGCCTTCCAGCATGGCCTCGCGGAACTTCTTCGACCCGTTCGCGTTGGTCCGCTCACCGATCGCCATGTACGACGTGTCCTGCCGGAACGGCACCGTCTGGTACAGCGAGGCGGCACCCGGCTCGGGACGCGGATCCCGTGCGGTCGGGGTCAGACCGCGCACCCGCTCGACGACCTGGCGCAGATGCTCAGGCGTCGTACCGCAGCAGCCGCCGACCAGCGAAAGGCCGTACTCGCGAACGAAGTTCTCCTGCGCGTCGGCCAACTCCGGGGCACCCAGCGGGTAGTGGGCGCCGTCCTTGCCCAGCACCGGCAGACCGGCGTTCGGCATACAGGACAGCCGGATGCGGGAGTGACGGGCCAGATAGCGCAGGTGCTCGCTCATCTCGGCGGGCCCGGTCGCACAGTTCAGACCGATCATGTCGATGCCGAGCGGCTCCAGCGCGGTGAGCGCGGCGCCGATCTCGGAGCCGAGCAGCATCGTGCCGGTCGTCTCCACCGTCACTGACACGATGAGCGGCAGGTCCAGGCCGAGTGCCGCCAGGCCGCGGCGGGCTCCGAGGACGGCGGCCTTGGTCTGGAGGAGGTCCTGGGTGGTCTCGACGAGCAGGGCGTCGGCGCCGCCCGCGACCAGGCCCTCGGCGTTCTGCTGGAAGGCGTCGCGCAGGGTGGTGTACGGGGCATGGCCGAGGGTGGGCAGCTTGGTCCCGGGGCCGATCGAGCCGAGGATCCAGCGCTGGCGGCCGTCGCGAGCGGTGTACTCGTCGGCCGTCTCGCGGGCGATACGGGCGCCGGCCTCGGAGAGTTCGTGGACGCGCTCGGGGATGTCGTACTCGGCGAGGGCCGCGTGGTTGGCGCCGAAGGTGTTCGTCTCGACGCAGTCGACGCCCGCGTCGAAGTACTCGGCGTGCACCGAGCGCACGATGTCGGGGCGGGTGACGTTGAGGATCTCGTTGCAGCCCTCGAGCTGCTGGAAGTCCTCCAGCGTGGGGTCCTGCTCCTGGAGCATGGTGCCCATCGCCCCGTCGGCGACCACCACACGGGTGGCGAAAGCCTCGCGGAGCGCGGCGATGCGGGTCCTGTGGTCAGCGGTCATGAGTGTTCTCCGAGGACTGGCGCGAGCGGGTCGGCCGTACCGGGGCCGTAGGCTCGCTCGACGATGCCGGACAGCTGTGCCAGGTCGACCTCGTAGGACTGGGAGCCCACCGCGCCGAGGACCACGGAGGCCAGTGCGCAGCCCAGTCGGGCCGCGGGTTCGAGCGGCACGCCGTGGCTGATGGCGGCGAGGAAGCCGGCTCGGAAGGCGTCGCCGACACCGGTCGGGTCGGTCGTGACGGCGTCGGGGACCGCGGGGACGACGAGCGGGGGCTGTCCGGCGCGCTCGATGCGCACCCCCTTCTCGCCGAGGGTGGTGACCCAGGTGCCGACGACCGCGAGGATGTCGGTGCGGCTCCAGCCGGTGCGCTCCTTGAGCAGCGCGGCCTCGTACTCGTTGGTGAACAGCCAGGTGGCACCGTCGACCAGCTCGCGGGCCTGGTCGCCGTCCAGGCGGGCCAGTTGCTGCGAGGGGTCGGCGGCGAAGGGGAGGCCGAGGGCCCGGGACTCGGCGGTGTGGCGCAGCATCGCCGCCGGGTCGTTGGGCGAGACGAGGACGAGGCCGGGGCGGTCGCCATCGGTGACGAGGGCGTTCAGGTCGATGTCGTGGGCTTCGGCCATGGCGCCCGCGTAGAACGCGGCGATCTGGTTGGCGTCCTCGTCGGTCATGCACATGAAGCGGGCCGTCTGGTGTTCGGCGGAGGTGTGCACTCCCCCGGTGTCGACGCCGTGTTCCTTCAGCCAGACCGCGTACTCGGCGAAGTCGGTGCCGACCGCCCCGACCAGGAGCGGCGACAGGTCGAAGCCGCCGAGCCCGAAGGCGATGTTGGCGGCGACGCCGCCCCGGCGCACCTCGAGGCGGTCGACGAGGAAGGAGAGCGAGATGTGGGCCAGCTGCTCGGGGAGCAGCTGGTCCGTGAACCGTCCGGGGAAGACCATCAGATGGTCGGTGGCTATGGATCCTGTCACCGCGATGCGCACGGGAACTCCTTCGGTCGCTTCGGTCGCTGATCGCCGGTGTCGCACGGCGTCGGCCGCGACCGTCGGGCCCGGCCGTCCAGGTCTCGGGCTCAGATGCCCGCGGCCGCCTTGAGCTGCTGGGCGCGGTCGGTGCGCTCCCACGTGAAGTCGGGCAGCTCACGGCCGAAGTGGCCGTACGCGGCGGTCTGGGCGTAGATCGGGCGCAGCAGTTCCAGGTCGCGGATGATCGCGGCCGGACGCAGGTCGAAGACCTCGCCGATGGCCTGCTGGATCTTCTCCACCTCGACGGTGTGGGTGCCGAAGGTCTCGACGAACAGGCCCACCGGCTCGGCCTTGCCGATCGCGTACGCCACCTGCACCTCGCAGCGGGACGCGAGACCGGCCGCGACGACGTTCTTGGCGACCCAGCGCATCGCGTACGCCGCCGAACGGTCCACCTTGGACGGGTCCTTGCCGGAGAACGCGCCGCCGCCGTGGCGGGCCATGCCGCCGTACGTGTCGATGATGATCTTCCGGCCGGTCAGACCCGCATCACCCATCGGGCCGCCGATCTCGAAGCGCCCGGTCGGGTTGACCAGGAGGCGGTAGCCCTCGGTCTCCAGCTTGATGCCGTCGGCGGCGAGCTGCGCCAGCACGTGCTCGACGACCTCCACGCGGATGTCGGGGGTCAGCAGGGACTCCAGGTCGATGTCGGAGGCGTGCTGCGAGGAGACCACGACGGTGTCGAGGCGGACGGCCTTGTCGCCGTCGTACTCGATGGTGACCTGCGTCTTGCCGTCGGGCCGCAGGTAGGGGACGGTGCCGTCCTTGCGGACCTGGGTCAGCCGGCGGGAGAGCCGGTGGGCCAGCTCGATGGGCAGCGGCATCAGGTTGGGCGTCTCGTCCGTGGCGTACCCGAACATGAGGCCCTGGTCGCCGGCGCCCTGCTTGTCGAGCTCGTCCTCGTCGCCTTCGACCCGCTTCTCGTAGGCGGTGTCGACGCCCTGGGCGATGTCGGGGGACTGCGCGCCGATGGACACCGAGACACCGCAGGAGGCGCCGTCGAAGCCCTTGGCCGAGGAGTCGTAGCCGATGTCGAGGATGGCGTCGCGCACGAGTTGGGCGATGGGGGCGTAGGCCGTGGTGGTGACCTCGCCTGCGATGTGCACCTGACCGGTGGTGATCAGGGTCTCCACCGCGACGCGCGAGGCGGGGTCCTGGCTCAGCAGCGCATCGAGGATGGTGTCACTGATCCGATCGGCGATCTTGTCGGGGTGACCCTCGGTCACGGATTCCGAGGTGAACAGACGACGGGACATGGCTCTCCTGATGGTTGCGGCCCAAAGCACGAAGGGCGTCAGAGACCGGGCGAGGTCACCCGTGACACAGCCCAAGATGGACGACCTCGAACGAGGAGCACTCGAAGAGCGGCGGAACCTCGGCGGAGAGGACCGCCCCGACGGCGGTGCGGCCGCTTCGCACGTGGTACGCCGACGCCGTGGCCGCCCGGATCCGCTCGCGGGGCGTCGGCCTCAGGTGTCCGCCGCGGTGGCCTCCTCGATGGCCCGGGCGAGATCGCGGGCCCGGTCCTCCTCGTCCGCGTACGCGCCGGCGAGCACCACTCGGGGCGGACGGCCGCCGTCCGCGCCGATCCGCCGGGCGAGGTCGCAGGCGAGGGCGCCGGCGCCGGAGAAGCCGCCGAGGAGCAGCGACCGGCCGGTGCCGTGTGCGGCCAGCGCGGGCCGGGCGCGGTCGGCGTCGCCGGTGAGCACGAGCAGTTCCTGGGGGCCAGCGTAGGTGTGGGCCAGCAGGTCGTAGCAGGTCGCGGGGGCGCCCGGCGGCGGGACCAGGCAGATGGTGCCCGCCTGCTCCTGGTCCGCCGCGCGCAGGGTGAGCAGCGGGTCGCCGTCCGCCCCGGAGACCTCGGCCATGCTCGGTACGGCCCTGCCCTCCAGCAGCTTCACGGCGTCCGCGACGGTGGTGGACTCGCCCGCCCACAGGGGGAGTTCGCGCAGCAGCAGGGCACTTTGCATCAGCAGTTCGGCAGCCGCTTCGTCGCCGAGCACATCACGGTCGTACACCCCCGTCAGGACCAGGCCGCCCGCACTGTCGTGGTGGGCGAGCAGCCCGATGGGCAGCACCGAGCGGGCGGGTACGGCGCCGGAGAACTCGGCACGGATGCCCTGCGCGGCGAGTTCGCCCTCCAGTCCTTCCACCGGGTGCGGCGGGTCCTCGAAGACGATGACGGTGGCGGCGGGGTCGGTGCCCGTGCCGCGTCGGCCCGGGGGCCTGATCCAGTCGGCGGGCACCCATTCGTAGGCGGCCATGTCCAGGGTGTGGTCGCGCAGTTGCCGCATCAGGTGGGGCAGGGTGCCCGCCGGGTCCACCTCGACGGACATGGGCAGTGAGTTGCGCAGCGGGCCCAGCATCCGGGCCACGCCGTCGAGCGGGATGCCGCGTCCCGGGGCGGTGACCGCGAAACAGACCGGGGCCGGGCCGGCGGCACCGGAGGCACGGTGGATCAGCATGGCCCAGACGGCCTGGAGCACGCTGCTCTCCGCGATGCCCCACATGCCTGCCCAGCGTGCGAGACGGATGGTTTCTGCAGAGTCCAGGCGCAGCCGCGAGCGGCCCACTCCGGTCAGCCCGGTGGCTCCGCCGGGCCGGGCCGGCCGTGACGCCGCGTCGGCGGGCAGTACGGAACGCGCCCAGAACCCCCGTACGGGCTCCAGGTCCTGGGCCGCGATCCAGGCGGTGTAGTCACGCAGGTCGGGCCGGCGCTCGCCGCCGGGCAGGGAGCCGCCCGCGAGGTAGGCCCGGTGGAACTCGCGCAGCAGGATGTGCGCGCTCCAGGTGTCGAGCAGGGCCCGGTGGTAGGTGAGCACGATCCGGGTGGGCGAGGCGGCGCCCTCGAGCGGGCTGCCCTCCGACCCCAGCAGGGTCAGGCGCAGCGGTCCGGGGCAGCGCAGGTCGAAGCCGCGCAGCCGGTCGCGCTCCAGCAGGGCGGACAGTTCGCCGTCGTCACCGCGCCGGACCCGGACGGTGATCTCGGGAGAGACCCGGCTGTGCACCATGAGCTGTGGTTCGGGGCCGCCGGTGAACGCGGTGCGCAGCACCGTCTCGCAGTCGAAGACCGACTGCCATGCCGCGGTGAAGCGTTCGACGTCCAAAGGACCGTGCCAGACCCACACGAGCTGCTCGACGTGCCGGCCGGTGCCGGGCTGTGCGTCGCTCCCCCGGTACAGCGCCGACTGCTGGGGGGTGGCCCGGAAGACGGACGGGATCGGGGCGTTGGCCGCCTCCGCCAGCTCCCCGAGGATCTCGCGCAGCAGGTCGGCGAGAGCGGCCACGGAGGTGTCGGTGATGCCTTCGGCCGGGTCGGGCACCCAGTCCAGGCCGAGGCGCAGCCTGCCGCCGACAACCTGTACTCGGGCTTCGAGACGGTGCGCGGGCCGGCTCGGCGCGCTGCCGGGCACGGGCTGGGCGGAGCCGGGCAGCAGTTCGTCCGGGCCGTGCAGGATCAGACAGGCCGGGGCGGGCGCCAGTTCGCGCAGGGCGTCGCGCAGCAGCGGGTCGGGGTTCCACTCCCGGCAGGCCCCGAATCCGGCGCCGCCCGCGGCCTGTCCGGCGGCGGCCGCCAACGGGCCTGCCACCGCCGCCAGTTGACCGAGGGGGTCGAGGCCCGGGTCGAGGGTGAGATGGACCGGGTGCACATCGGTGAGCCGGCCCACATGGCGCCGCAGGCCCCGATGGCCCGCCCTGGGGTCGCTGCGCACATCGAAGCCGACCTCGTCGACACGCTGCCAGCGGGCGAGGGCCAGGGCGAACGCGCCGGTCAGGACCTGCCCGGCGGTCAGCGCGAGCCGTCGCGCCAGACCCTGGGTGAGGCGCTCGGTCAGGTCCTCGTCCACGGTGAGGTCGATGTGCCGTTCGTGTCCCGGCCCGCTGTCCCACGCCGGCGCCGGGGCGGTGTCGCTCGCGTCTCCGGACCGGGTCACCGCAGCGGAGCTGCGGGCACCGAGGGTGCGGGCCCTGCGGTCGGCGACGAGGGCCCAGTGGCGGACCTCGTCGGGGTCGTGGGCCAGGTCCCGCAGTTCGCCGACCCAGTCGGTCAGCGGGTCGGGCACGCGCCGCGGCCGTACGGGGTTCCCTGCCGCGGCCGCGCCGAGGGCGGTGGTCAGGTCGTCGATCAGGATCCGCCAGGACGCGGCGTCCACGGCGAGTTGATGGACGATCACGGCGAGCCGGTCGGCGCGCGGTCCCGCGGTACGGCAGTCCCGGGCGAGCAGGGCCCGCAGCTGGACGCCGTTACCCGCGTCGAGTGTGTCGCTGATCGAGGCGACGGCCGCGGCGAAGTCGGCCTCGTCGGTGAACTCGCCCTGCGCCAACGGGTCCTGGCCGTCCGCGGCCGTGGCCTGTCCGGTCAGGCGGCCGCCCAATGTGTCGAGGCGGGAGCGCAGTTGAGGGTGGGCGGCCACGACGGTGTGCAGCGCCTCCCGCACCACACCGGCGTCCAGCGGAACGGCCGACTCGATGAACACCGCCTCGTAGCGGTGGCGTGCGGGTCGGGTGAGGACCGCGCACTGGGCGGGGACGAGCGGACGGTCGGTGACGGCCGGCTCGGTGAGGAGGTCGGCGATACGGCCCACCACGGACGCCGCGATCGCGCCGTCGCGCTGGATGAAACGGAGCGTGTGGTGGTCGGGGCCGTGCCGCAGCAGCCGATGCTGCCATCCCGCCCGGCCCGGGTCACCGCAGGCGAGTTCGCCCAGGACGTCTTCCAGCACGGCGGGGTCGAGGGGACCGCGCAACTGAAGGTCCCACGGGGCCGTGTGGGGAGGGGGCCCGGGGTCGACGACCACGGAGACCGCCGCGTGGGAGGAACGGGAAAGAGTCATGCGTGTCCGGGGACGTGCGGTCCGCTGCGACCGGCGCGGTCCCCTCCCTCCTCTCCTCTGTAGGCGCTGGCTGAGCTGCGACGCCCGGCCCCTGCGGGGACCGTGCCGCCGTGCCGGTGGGCGATGTGCCGAGTCCGGCCCTGGAGGCGTCCTGGACGGTTCGCGTCCGGTGGCGCCGTACAGGGCCGTGGCGAAGACAGGAGAGCGCCCGAGAACGGACGGCCGGCGGGGCGGACGGCCCGCGCGCGTGCCCGATGGAACCAGGCCGGAAGAAGTGGCTGCGACGCCGGTGGCGGGGCATGGGACATCCGGGGGCGCTGCCGCGCTGCCTCGCTCCCATGACGCCTCCTGGTCAGCAGAAATCCACCGCACTCCGATTCAGCACGCTAACGGCGGCGGCCGCTCCCCGTCCGTTTTCCCAAGCGGGTGTGCAGCGGTGCCCAAGCCCGCCAGGGCCCATCCATGAGCGGCACGTCCAAGGACTCCCGTCCGCCCCGTCCGGTGCCGCCGTCACAGCATGCGGACGGCGGTCTCCGCATGCTGCTTGGCATGGGCGAGCAGCACCCGGCTGTTGCGGCCGATCGCCTCGCGCACATGCCGGCGGGCGTGTTCCAGGCTCGCCTGCTCGCCGAGTTCGGCGGCGATGTTCTCCTCACGCAGGACGACGGTGTGCTGGGCGATGACGGTCACGCCCCGCTCCTCGGGGACGACGGACCATTCGCCGGTGTGTGCCTGGAGCAGGGCGGGGGGCGTGGTCTGCTTGTGGATGATGCGCTCCGCGTGCGGGAAGCAGATCCGTACCGAGTCGGTGGTGTGCGTGCCGTACTCGGTCAGCGTCTCCATGCTCATGCGCTGCACTCCGGGCTCGTCCTCGGTGAGGTCGACCCGGGTGACGTGCGGGACCATGTCCGGCCAGTCACCGGCCCGGTACAGGAAGTCGTAGACCAGTTCGGCCGGACCGTTGACGTGTACCGACTCCTCGAAGGTCAGGACCAGTTCGTCCAGGCGCTCCCAGCGCTCGGCGACCGCCTTCAGGCCGGCGAGCTGGCTGCGGCTGTGCCCGTCGGCGGCCCGCTCCGCCCACGCCAGGTCGGCGGGCAGGTCGTCGACGACACTGAAGTCGTAGAGCAGCTCGAGTTCGCTGCTGTCAGGTCCTTCGGGGCGTACGTTGACGATGCCGCCCAGCGAGCTCAACGGCGACGCGGGGAGTTCCTGCCGGAACTCCACCCGGCGGTTCACCGGGTCCAGGTGCCGCCACGAGGTCCATGACTTCAGCTGGCCGTCCATGAAACACCATGTGCGCAGCCGCTCCCGTTCCCCGTCGAACTCCAGGCGTTCCACATGAACGCTCGGGGAGAAATAGAGCGGCCAGTTCACCGCGTCGGCGAAGAGTGCGTAGACCACACCGGCGGGTGCGGACACATGCACCTTGTGCGTCGTCTTCTCGGCGACCTCAACAGACATCTGAACACCTCTCCTACATTGCGCCGACGGGTACGCGAACAGAATTCAGACGGCCGGATGAAAACCGCTGAAGAACGAGCGGAAAGCAGATCGAAAAGCGCTGGTCCCGTCAGCCGTCGACTGCCGCGTCGCACAAGGATCCAGGGGCGCGGAGGCAGTCGTGTGCCTGCACCGGGTTGGCGGCGGTACGGGTTCAGCCGACGGGCACGCTCTGCCGGGCGAGGCGGCCGGTGACGCGGCCGGCCCGGCCCAGGAGCCTGGGCAGTTCACGGCCCCGTCCGAAGAAGTGGTGGCCGGGGACGGTACGCAGCCAGGTGGGTCCTTGGGTCCACTGCCGCCAGCCGTCGGCGATCGTGGGCGGTGCCAGCGGGTTCTCCCGCGAGGCGACCACGAGTACGGGGGTGGTGAGCGGTCCCGCGGACGAGGGTTTGCGAGCCGCTTCCTCCAGGGACTGGGCGAGTTCCAGGTCGGCGCGGAGCACCGGCAGCATGGCCCGCAGCCAGATCCCTTCGTCGCTCTGCGCGGGCACGGCGCCCTTGCCGCCCAGGACATGCAGGAGTTCGGCGTCCGAAGCCCCGCGGGCGTCGGGCAGTTCGGAGGGAGTGTCGGGTGGCGGGCAGGCGCCGACGGCGAGAAGTGCGGGGCCGGGCAGCCCGGCCTCGTGCAGGGCGCGCGTCACGGTGAAGGCGACCATCGCGCCGAGACCGTGCCCGTACAGGATGTACGGGTCGGGGTGCGGGTCGGCGAACAGGGGCAGCACATCGGCGAGCAGCGCCTCATGGGTGGTCACCCGGGGTGCGGAGCGCCGCCGTTCGCCGCCCGGCAGGGCGACCGGGAGCACGTCGACACCGGGGCCGGTGTTCGCGGCCCAGTGATCGAAGATCGAGAGGCCCCCCTCGGAGTGCGCGAAACAGTGCAGGCGCACCGACGGTCCGTCCGACATGGCATCCTCCTCGCCCGCCGCCCCTGGACACACGGGGCGGGGTTCGAGAATCGCCGGACTACCTCAAAGACCGCTTGAGAGCGGGCAGAGGACGGCTTTCGCCGACTCGGGCACACCGCCGAACGATGCGATCATGGAGAGGACTTCCCGCGCGGGGAGCTCTCGCGGCGGTCCGTCCGTCGTACGACGTTGCAGCGACCGCGTCCGCGGACGGTCTGGCGGACGCCGGGCCGACGCTGTTCCCCCGGCCGGTCCGGCCCCCTGCACTGCACTCCCCACTCCGCCCCGGGGCCGCGTTCCACCTGGCCGGGGCCGATCCGACGGCCCGCCGTCCCCCCGGCGGAGCCCTTCTTCCAGTACCACCGGGACCGCGGGGTCAGGCACGGTTCCGGGAGGAGGCAGTGGTGGAAAACGACCTCTGAGTACGACTCGAGCCCCCGCTCCGGCCGGCCTCAGGCGGCGTAGAGATCGAAGGTCGAGCTGCGCCGGATACCGGCGGACACGTCCAGCTGCGGGTCGACGGCGAGCATCGCCTGGTGCAGCCGCTGCACCTGCGGTGAGGGCTCGACGCCCAGCTCCTCGATGAGCCTGATGCGCAGCTTGCGATAGACCGACAGGGCCGATGCCTGCCGCCCCGACCGGTACAGCGCCACCATGGCCTGCGAGTGCAGCCCCTCGTGCTGCGGGTAGCGCGCCGTCAGTTCGGCGAGTTCCGCGATGAGTTCGGAGTGCCTGCCCAGCCGAAGGTCGGCGTCGATGCGCCTCTCGACGGTGCCCAGCCGGCTCTCCTCCAGGCGCATGACCTCGATGCCGAGGATCGGCCCGACCCGTACGTCGACCAGTGCGGGTCCGCGCCACAGTTCCAGCGCCTTGCGGAAACAGTTGGCCGATGTCTCGTCGTCCCCGGACTCGAACGCCGACCGTCCTTCGGTGACCATGCGTTCGTACTCGTGGACGTCGACGCTCTCGGGGGATATCTGCAGCAGATAGCCTCCGTGCCGGGTGGCGAGCACCTCCTTGGCCGCGCCGGGGGCGTCGGGTCCCATCGCGGTGCCCAGGCGCCGGCGCAGTTGCAGGATGTAGGTCTGCAGAGTGGTGAGCGCGCTCTGCGGCGGTTCCGTTCCCCAGATTTCTTCCATGAGCATGGGGACAGGCATGACCCGTCCGGGGTAGAGAGCGAGCAGGGAAAGAATCTGCCGCGGCTTACCGGCCGTCGGGACAATCGACCCCCCGTTGACCTCGGCACTCAACGGACCCAGAACTTGAATCTTCACTGCTTTCCTCCGTACCTCGTCGAGTTCCTCTCGTGGCTGAATTCCGTCACCGTCAGCACACTAGCCGGATTCGCGCCACACCCGACTTTCCTCAACCAGGGCTTGAGAGCGTTTCAACTGAAGGCCGCAGTCCGGAAATTGATCCACTCAAGGGCATGTGAACGACGGCTGGAAAAAGCCCGCCGCACTATCACAGAACACCCCGTCGGGTTACCTTTTCCATTGAGTTCCATTGAATTCTGTTGCAGTGAAACCGAATTGCGGAATGCACGGCACCGTTTGACGGACCGGCCGTATCGGCCCGATGTCGCCCCTCCCCCGGCATCGGGCCGCAGGCATGCGGGGGAGAGGGCACCACGAGGAAGGCAGACCGCTGCGGGCCGGAGCCGGCCACGGATGACGGCGGCGGCGACTGGCCGGCGGACGGTGAGGAACACCGTCCCGTTGCGGAACATGCCCAGCGGCATCAGCGGCTCCACGCATCGCGCCGCACGGTCCGGGCCCGCACATGCCGCTTCCCAAGGCGTCGGCGAACCGGACGGACCGGCTGCGCGGAAGCCCTGGGAAAGGGGGGCGGTCACACTCAGCTCGTGGGAACGAGGCGCTCCTTGGCGGTCTTGGGTGCCGCCGTCACGGTCTCGGGGTTGGCCGTGAGGATGGAGCGCTGCAGGCGCCGCAGCCCCGCCGACGGCTCCAGACCGAGGTCCCGGACGAGCGTGGCGCGCAGCCGCTGGTAGACCTCCAGGGCCTCTCCCCGCCGCCCGGACCGGTACAGCGCGAGCATGAACTGGCCGTGCAGACTCTCATGGGTGCGGTAACGATTCACCAGAACGGTCAGCTCGGACAGCAGCTCGCGGTGGCGCCCCAGCCGCAGATCGGCCTCTATGCGCTGGTCGAGCGCGCACAGCCGGCTCTCCTCAAGACGCTTGATCTCCATGTCCAGCTGCGCCCCGGCCTGGACGTCCGCGAAGGCGGTCCCCGACCACAGCATCAGCGCTTCCCTCAACTGCCGTGCGGCACCGGGGAAGTCACCCGCGTCCATGGCCCGGTAGCCCACACCCGCGAGGCGCTCGAACATACGCACATCGCTCTCGCCGCCGCCGCTGGCCAGCAGGTAGCCGCTGGGCATCGTCACCAGCACGTCCTTGGCGGTACGCCGCCTGCTCTCCCCCTCGCCAGCGTCCTGCTCGTCCTTCTCCACGGCCACGGCGATGAGTTCACGCAGCTGGAGGACGTACGTCTGAAGGGTGGTGCGGGCGCTGCGCGGCGGCGTGGTGCCCCACAGCTCCTCGATGAGTGCGGAGACGGGCACCACCCGGTCGGCGTGCAGGGCCAGCAGTGCCAGCACCTGCCGCGGCTTGGGAGCCGTCGGCGTGATGGAGATTCCGTTCTCCTGTACGGCCAATGCGCCGAGTACCTCGATGTCCACGCGATCTCCCCTGTCTTGTGCCCGAGTGCTCCGGTCGGTCCGCGGCCGTCAACAGTTGTCAGTCCGGCGCCATGGCAAGAGTAAAAACAGCACGAGCGGTCTGTCAATACCAAACCGCATATCCTGTATTTTCTTAGCGGACACGTAGGGTCTACAGGCCTCTGAACAGCATCTATTGGAGATCTCTAGCGGGAATCAAGGTGTCCTGGAGTCATCCTCCAGGGAACAACCGGGCGATGGAGACGGGGATCGATCAGTAAACAGACCTTACGGTCTGTTCAGATTCGAGGTCAGCCCGAGGGGCGCTCCGTCGAGGAGACGGCAGCCGACGGCCGCGAGCCGGAGCTCACCAGCCGGTCCAGGTCCTGCCGGCCGGCGAGCCGCGGCAGGAGCACCTCCCAGAAGCGGGTGACGTTCTGCCGCGACAGCCAGGAGTTGTCATCGCCGCCGAGGACCTCGAAGCCCGCGGTCGCGGCGACGATGACGCGAGCACTGTCCGCCCAGGACACCCCTTCCGCCAGAGCGCCGTTGCGCTCGGCCCGGCGCAGGCTGTCCTCGACCCAGTGCTGCCACTGCGTGCGCAGAGAGGACTCCCCCCGCCGTGTGCTGTCGCCCGCGAGTTCGAAGCCGCCGCGGACCACGGTGTCGTGGGCGAGGCTGCGCATCAACTCGTGGGTGGCGTCCACCACCGCCTGCAACGAGTCGCCCTGCCAGGCCCGTGCCGCCTCGGTGATCCGGCCGACGGCCTTGGCGGCCTCCGCCTCCACCGCGTCGGCGAGCATGCCCTTGTTGGCGAAGTGGAAGTGCAGCGCACCGTTGCTGACACCGGCCCGCTTGCTGATGGTGCTCAACGACGCGGTGACGAAGCCCTCCTCGGCGAACACCTCGGCCGCGGCCTGGATCAGTGCCTGCCGGGTGCGGGCCGCTCGCTCCTGTTTGACCATGTGCTGTCTCCTGAGAACAGGGACGTCGAAGGCCGGCACCGCACCGACATCCCAAGTCCCTCGGAACGTACTGCTACTGCGGGGGGTTGCCGTGCTTGCGCGACGGCAGGTCGGCATGCTTCCTGCGGAGCATGGCCAGGGAGCGGATGAGGACCTCGCGGGTGCGGGCCGGGTCGATCACGTCGTCCACCAGGCCGCGCTCGGCCGCGTAGTACGGGTGCATGAGCTCGGCCTTGTACTCCTTGACCATCTTCTGCCGCATGGCCTCGGGGTCCTCGGCCTCGGCTATCTGCCGACGGAAGATGACGTTGGCGGCGCCCTCGGCGCCCATCACGGCGATCTCGTTCGTCGGCCACGCGTAGGTCAGGTCGGCGCCGATGGACTGGGAGTCCATGACGATGTACGCGCCGCCGTAGGCCTTGCGCAGCACCAGCGAGACCCGTGGCACGGTCGCGTTGCAGTAGGCGTACAGCAGCTTCGCGCCGTGCCGGATGATCCCGCCGTGCTCCTGGTCGACACCCGGGAGGAAGCCGGGGACGTCCAGGAAGGTCATGATCGGAATATTGAAGGCATCGCACATCTGCACGAACCGTGCGGCCTTCTCGCTGGCCTCGATGTCCAGGACGCCGGCCAGGGTCTGGGGCTGGTTGGCGACGAACCCGACCGTCTGTCCGTCGAGCCGGGCCAGCGCGCAGATGATGTTCCGCGCCCAGCCCTCGTGGACCTCCAGGTACTCGCCGTCGTCGACGACCTCCTCGATGACCTTGGCCATGTCGTAGGGCCGGTTGCCGTCGGCCGGCACCAGGTCCAGGAGCGCGTCCGAGCGCCGGTCGATGTAGTCGGCGCCGCGCACCCTCGGCGGGGCCTCCCGGTTGTTCTGCGGCAGCAACGACAGCAGGAAGCGCACCTCGGCGATGCAGGTCTCCTCGTCGTCGTACGCGAAATGGCACACGCCCGAGGTCTCGGCGTGCACGTCCGCGCCGCCCAGCCCGTTCTGCGTGATCTCCTCGCCCGTCACGGCCTTGACGACGTCCGGGCCGGTGATGAACATCTGCGAGGTCTCACGGACCATGAACACGAAGTCCGTCAGCGCCGGACTGTAGGCCGCACCGCCCGCGCACGGACCCAGCATCACCGAGATCTGCGGGATCACCCCGGACGCCTTGGTGTTGCGCTGGAAGATGCCGCCGTACCCGGCGAGCGCCGAGACGCCCTCCTGGATACGGGCGCCCGCACCGTCGTTCAGCGACACCAGCGGAGCCCCGGTAGCGATGGCCATGTCCATGATCTTGTGGATCTTGGTGGCGTGGGCCTCGCCCAGCGCGCCGCCGAAGATCCGGAAGTCGTGCGCGTACACGAAGACGGTACGTCCATCGACCGTGCCCCAGCCGGTGATCACACCGTCCGTGTAGGGCTTCTTCACCTCCAGCCCGAAACCGCTTGCCCGGTGCCGGCGCAGTTGCTCGACCTCCTGGAAGGAACCCGGGTCGAGGAGCAGCTCGATGCGCTCCCGGGCGGTCAGCTTGCCCTTGGCGTGCTGCGCCTCGGTCGCCTGCCGACCGGGGCCGGCCAGCGCCAGTTCGCGGATGCTGTCCAGCTCCGCCACGCGCCCGCGGATATCGGCGGGCCCCGGTTCTGTCGAAGCCCGACTCGTCATAGCCATGTCAGGTGCCTTCCTGGGACAAGGCCGAGGAGGTCCCGCCCCGGGTCCGTGAAGCCATCATAACAAACCGCACGTGCGGTATCTGGTTGAGGAGTGAAGGAACTGAGAAGACACGCCTCTCCATCAGCGCCAGCTCTCGGGCGCCGCATAGCTGTCCGGCTCCCGCCACCAGCGGTTTTCGGCCGCCGACGGTTCCTCGGACGCCTCTTCCGTGCCCGCCTTCAGGGCGAGCAGTACCGCGACCACGGCAGCCAGTTCTGCCTCGTCTGGCCGCCCTCGCTCCACCCTGATCAGGGCTTCTGCCGTCCCCATGCGTCCGATCCCCCTTTATGTCGGGCCTGGAGACACGGTCGGGGAAGCCACTCAAGGACGGCTTTGACCTCGCTTGAGGTAGGGGGGCGGGCCACATCCCATGTGCACCGGACAGCAGCAGGTGCCACATGCATAAGTGACTGCGGACGACCTGCGGGGGCGGAGTCGAACCCGAGGTCACCGAATGATCATCTACACATTTAGGAACGCATCGTTCCATTTATCGGTGGCTGGAGGGTGGCATTCCTTCTGGAAATTAAACCGGATGGTATGTATCTTCGCTCTCCTGAGGGATCCACCACTCACATTCAAGTCAAAGCGGCCAGGGGGGACTATGTCTGCGAGCACGTTCCGCATGTACCGCGCGATACCGGGCGCGGCACTCAAGGACAGCGACACGAAGAACGGTGCCCTGCTCTTCCCGTCCCTGACCACCACCGTTCCCAAGGAACTGGTGCACCGGGCGAGCATCGCCGAGGTCATGCTGACCGACTGGATGCGTGTAAGCGACGATCACTTCACCATCGACGCGCAGTGGCCTCGTGCCCACAGCTTCTTCACCGCCGTGGACGGCTGCCACGACCCGCTGATCGTGGCGGAGACGATCCGACAGGCCGGCATCCTCCTGGCGCACGCGGAGTTCAGCGTCCCCCTCGACCACCAGTTCCTCATGTGGGACCTGGCGGTCACCGTGGACCCGGCGAACCTCCGCGTCGCCAGCACTCCGAGCTCGGTCAGCCTGGAGATCTTCTGCAAGGACATCAAGTACCGCCGCAACGAGCTGGCGGGCTTCCACTACGACGTGGTGATCCGCCTCGACGATCAGATCGCGGCAACGGGAGGCGCGACCTTCTCCTGTGCTTCGGGCAAGGTCTACGAACGACTGCGCGGCGACCGCCGTGAGAAGCTCCAGCGGCAGCTCCCGCTCACCGCCCCGACAGCACCTCAGGACGTCGGCCGTGTCTCCCCCATGGATGTGGTGCTGTCCCCCATCGGAGAGCCGAACCGCTGGCAGCTCAGGCTGGACACCCGCCACCCCGTCCTCTTCGATCACCCCGTCGACCACGTGCCCGGCATGGTGCTCCTCGAAGCCGCCCGCCAGGCCGCGGTGGAGGCCCTGGGGCATTCCCTGCCGATCGCCATCACCAGCGAGTTCCAGCGGTACGTCGAGCTGGACGCGCCCTGTGTCATCGAGGTGTGCCGTGTTGCCGGGACACACGCGGACGGCGGCGGGAGCGTGCTCGTGACCGGACGGCAGTACGACGAGACCGTGTTCAGGTCCACCGTGACCATGGCCCCGACACCCGCGTGACCCGCACCTCAGCACCGGCCTCCCCCAGAAGATCTGCGGCGTCTGGGGGAGGCCGGTTCCACGTCTGCCGGAGGATCACCGGGTCCGGTGCGCGGCTGCTGGGTGAGGCGCCGCAGGTGCGAACTCCCGGAGATGGTCCTCGGCCCACGCACGGAACGTGCCCGCCGGGCGGCCGGTCAGCATGCGGACCGTGTCGTCCACCCCGGCCTTGGCACCCGATCGCTGGCGTTCCGCACTCTGTAGCAGCGCCTCGGCCACACACGCCGGATAGCGCCTCATCAGCGCGGCGCGGGCCTCGTGCGGAGTCAGCTCCTCGAAACGCAGCGGCACACCGAGCAGCCGACCGAGTTCCTGCGTCTGCCCGACCGCGGTAAGGGCCTCAGGCCCGGTCAGAGAGTAGGCGCGTTGGGCATGCCCCTCCTCCGTCAGCACGCGTACGGCGGCCTCGGCGATGTCCCGCGGATCCACGCAGGCATTGCCCGATGTCCCGTACAGGGCACGGACGGTGCGGACGGAACGGACGGACTGCGCCCAGGAAAGGCAGTTGGACATGAACGCACGAGGACGCAGCAGCGTCCACTCCAGGCCGGAGGCACGCAGTAGTTCCTCGCTGGCGCGCTGCCACCGCGTGATGAGATCGTCGGCCCGTTCGTCGAGGACGGCTGCCGCGGAGAGCTTCACCACCCGTCGCACTCCGGCCATTCGAGCGGCGCGGACGAACGCCGCGTCCTCGTCGCCGGCGACGCGCGTGGTGACAAGGAACGCCGTCCGCACTCCTTCCAGTGCCATGGCCAACGACTGCGGATCCGAGTAGTCCCCGGCGGCCTTCTGGGCCGTCGCGGCCGCCCCCGTGATCTTCGACGGGTCCCTGGCCATGAGGCGAACAGGCAGTTCGGCCGGAAGCCGCCCAACCAAAAGCCGACCCACCGTCCCCGTGCTTCCCGTCACCAGGATCACCGCAAGCCCTCCCCCGTCCGATGAGGCGCCGCACCCTCGACACACCATGATCCACTCACGGCTCTCCGCTTCTCCGGTGCGGTGGTTTTCCGCAATTTATTGAATCTCGTACGGCTGGAAGGAGTGCGCGAGCGCCAACCGACTGTAAGATACAAACTGGGCGGTTTTTTATTGGGTCTCCGGGCTCACCGAACAGAGGAGGCCGAAAGTGGTGAAACAGGACAGGGCGATCCGTACGCGGCGGACGATCCTCACGGCGGCTGCCAAAGTCTTCGAAGAACGCGGTTACCAGGCCGCGACGATCAGCGAGATCCTCAGCGCCGCGGGGGTGACCAAGGGAGCTCTCTACTTCCACTTCCCCTCGAAGGAACACCTGGCGGAAGGGGTGCTCCACGAGCAGGACCAACTGCTTCCCATCCCTGATCGCGCCTGCAAGATCCAGCAGTTCGTGGACACCGTGATGCTGCACTCCTTCCGCCTCCAGACCGATCCCATGGTCCGGGCAGGGGTCCGGCTCTCACTCGACCAGCAGGCGGCGGGGCTCGACAGAAGCGGACCGTTCCTGCGCTGGGCGGAGATCTGCAACGAGCTCCTGGAGAAGGGGCAGGCCCAGGGCGAGCTGCTCCCGCATGTCGTGGCGTCCGAGACCGCCGATGTCATGGTGGGCTGCTTCGCCGGTGTGCAGGCCATGTCCCAGGCCGTCTCCGACCACCAGGACCTCCCGCAGCGGGTGAACGCCTTTCTCAGGCATGTGCTGCCCAGCGTGGTCGTACCCTCCGTCCTCGCCTCCGTGGACCTCACCGAGGGCCGGGGGACCGCGGTCCACACCGAGTTGAAGGCGCTGCACGCCGAACATCAGCCGACGCACCTCAGCTGACCGCTCCGGCGAGAACACCGCGGCTCTCCACCCGCACCCTCCGACCGAAGTACGCCGTCAGAGCCGCAGCAGGCCCATCGCTCCCCGACGCCCAGGCGATGTACCCGTCGGGCCGCACCAGCAGTGCGCCACAGGAGAGTTGGGGTACCGGCTCGGCACGCACCACCCTCAACAGGCCGGCCCACCCACGGGCCTGCTCCTCATAGCCGCCGCTGCCCTGCTCACCGAAGAGCAGCAGCAGCGGCCGCCCCTCACCCAGCAGGCCGATCACATCGGTGTGACCCTGCCGGGTCACCAGGTCTACGTTGGGAAGAAACCTTCCTTCCCATGGTGGGGAGTCCACGCCACGCGTCGGCAGCACGGTGTCCTGGGCGCTGACCATGGACGCCAGCACACCGCTCTCCCCTCCCCTGGCCATCAGTTCCCCGAACAGAGCCCGCAGCGGGTCGAGTTCAGGGCCGGGCCGCATCAGGGCGAGCTGCGCCCGGGTGTTGTCGATGACCCGCTGCGCCGCGGGGCGCCGCTCCTGGTCGTAGGTGTCCAGCAGTCCCGCCCCCGCGATGCCGCGCACGGTGAACGCGAGCTTCCAGCCGAGGTTCACGGCGTCCAGCAGTCCGGTGCTCAGGCCCTGGCCGCCGATCGGGAAGTGCACATGTGCCGCATCCCCCGCCAGGAAGATCCGCCCCTTGCGATAGGCCCCGGCCACCCGGGAGAAGTCGCTGAACCTGCTCAGCCACCTGGGATCCCGCATCGCGATGTCCCACCCGGCGATCCAGGAGACCTCGCGGCCCAACTCCTCCAGCGTGAGCGGCAGATGACGTTCCCGGTGCGCGCCCTCACAGTTGAGGGTCCGCAGCCGGGCCACACCGCCCGCCACGTTCTTCACGACGATCCAGCCGCGCGGTGTGCGATGCCATCCCTCCTCCAGCCTCTCGCCCTCGTCGAAGCGGACGTCGCCCGCCATCGCCGAGATGGTCGCCGGATACGTCCGTGAGGCGAAGCCGGCCTGCTCCCGCACCAGGCTGCGCGCCCCGTCGGCACCCACCAGATACGCGCCCGTGCAGTTCACCCGGCCGCGTGGCCCCTGCGCCATGACGGTCACTCCGCTGGGCCCCTGCCGCACCCCGATCACCCGGTGTCCGCGCAGGATCCGCGCGCCGGCGGCCCGCGCGCGCTGCTCGAAGTGACGTTCCAGCTCGTCCTGCGAGCACTTCAGGATCGGCTCCGGCTCCGCGGCCGGGGCCGAGATGGCCAGTCCCGGGATGCCCGCGAAGTGGAACGCGCTGCTCGTCCATGCCGTGCTGTCGCTCTCCCCGGCGGTCACCAGTCCGTCGAGATGACCGCGCCGGACGAGACACTGCACCGTACGGGCGTGCAGCGTGGTCGCCTTGGGCCGCCGACAGACCTCGGTCCGCGACTCCACGACCACGGTGCGCACCCCCTGCCCGGCCAGCTCGCAGGCGAGGAGCATGCCCACGGGCCCTCCGCCGGAGATCACCACTTGTGCCTGTATGCCACGCACCATCCCTGACCTCCCCCATCATGGATCAGCACATGAGCGAGGAGGCTGGAGCGAACGGGGCGCACGAAGGTTCAGCGGCTTCCCCGTCCGGAACAACTCCCTGTCTCCCCACAGGAGTTGAGTTGCCCAGCTCGCTCATTCGTACGGATGTCGAAAAAATATACCGGGTGGACGGTTCTTTGCAACGCTATTGATGCCACCGACAGTCCTACTTCTCCGCTGTGCGGCGCCCTCTCCCCCACGCTGCCGCTCACAGCGGCAGCGTGATCCCCAGTTCGCGCATCGCCGAGGACGGCGGACCGCCCTCCGACCGCTCGGTCTTGCACCCCTTGCTGCCGGGTGCCAGCGTGCGCGGATCCACCGCCTCGGCGGGAGCACCGGTCGCGTAGAGACCTTCGGGGTCGGTGTCACGGTCGTGCGGAAGCAGCCAGAACACCCGGCGGCGGAAAGTACCCGAGGAACGGGACGGCTTGGCGCCAGAACCCAGCAGCGCATAGCCGACCATGCGTCCGTCGCGGTGGTAGGCGGGCTTGCCGCGGCGCGTCGGCAGCCGGTCCAGGCTCTGGCGTACGTAGTCGAGCGTGTCGATGTCCTCGAGCCAGACGAAGTCGTCCTCATGAACGAGCTCGTCCTCAGCAATGAGGGCGCTCATGCTGTCTCCTCGTCGGCGACCAGTCCGATGCCCGGGTAGTACTTGCGCTGGTTGGACAGGATCATCTCCTTGGGCGACGCCAGTCCCACCACCTCTCGGACCCGTGCCGCGAAGGCCCGGGACGAGATCGCCGGGGCCCCCTCATTCTGACACCACGCCTTATAAACCGCGTAGAGCTGTGCCTGTTCCGCCCTCAGCGCCGGTGCGAGCCGGCAGGACTCGGAGAGGAACCGCCCGGTGTGGTCCTCGGTCTCCGCATACGCCGTGGTGGCGATCCGTACCCGTTCGGGACCGGTGAGGTCCTTCTCGCCGCCCAGGTAGCGACGGGCGCCCAGGATCAGCCAGTTGAGGATTCCGGGACCCTCCTCGGTGACGAGGATGTCGGCCAGGTTGTCGATCTTCCGGTCGTCGGGGACGACCCGCTCGAACGGGATCAGCCGCATACGCCGCCAGAACGCGAAGCCGCCGGTGCCCACTTCGGGCCGGTGGTTGCCCAGCAGCCAGAGCTTGTGGGTGGGTTCGAAGCTGAAGAAGTCCTGGCGCATGCGGCGTGCCTTGATCCGGTCGCCGCCCGTCAGCAGCTTCACCCGGGCCTCGTCGAAGCGGTCCCCCGGCTTGACCTCGCTGCACACGATGACCCGCCGACCGTGCAGTTCGGCCAGGTCGGTGGGATGCCCCTCGTAGGGCCGGGCCATCAGGAAGCCGGGCGGCGCCGCGTCTGCGTAGTCCCCCACCAGCTTCATCAGGACGTCCAGCAGCACCGACTTGCCGTTCTTGCCGGACCCGAACAGGAACGGCATGACCTGCGCGCCGACGTCCCCGGTGATGGAGTACCCGAGCAGCAGATGCAGGAAGTCGATCATCTCCGCGCCCTCGGCCCCGTCGCCGAAGGTGTCCACGAGGAACCGGTCCCAGCGCGGGGTGGGCATCGGCTGGGGGCCCGCGGTGGTGGAACGGGAGTGGAAGTCCTTGTCGGGGTCGGGCGTACGGAGCAGTCCGGTGCGCAGATCGACGATGCCGGCCGGGGTGCACAGCGCGTACGGATCGGCGTCCAGACGGGCCGCGTTCAGCACCATGCCGGGCGCGGACCTGGCCTGCGCGAGCATCGCGTTCATCCCGCTGGTGCTGAGCGCCCGACGGCGGTGCTGCTGGAGTGCCACGGAAGTGAACACGCCCCGCGGATCGTTGCTCGCCAGGGATTCGGCGAGGTCCCCGGCGGCCCACATCACGGTGTCGTCCTCGTCGATCTGCCAACGGGTGCTGTCCCAGCGGAACCAGCCGAGGCCGGGCACGTGCCGGTAGTCGTTGGAGTAGAGCTTGACGAACAGTTTGGCGTTGCCCCGGTCGCTGAGGGTGTCGGGCAGCAGTCCGTCGGCCGTGGCCTCTCCCTGCGCAGGGGCATCCTCCTCAGGACGGCGGGCATGCGGCACGGGCGGCTGGGCGAGGATCTGCGCGGCGACGGCCTGGGCGTCGAAGAGGGTGTCGTCCTGGCGGGACGTCATGCGCGTCCTCCTGGGGACAGCGGGCGCAGCCGGCCGGCGTTCAGACCGCTGCGGATGATGGCCGTGTAGCGGCGCTCCTGGCCCGGCCGGGCATGCTCGGCGGCCTCGCTGAGAACCCGCTCGGCCTCCGTCGCGTCGAGCTGCCCACCGGCCACGAGCCCTCCTGCGGTGTACGCGGCACGGTTCAACTTCTCGGAGAACGCGGCTCCTTCGGCTACGACGGCACAGGCGGCCACCTCTTCGAGGAGCGCGCCCAGTACCCGGCTCACGGCTCCACGGCCGCCGCCCGCGGCCAGCACGGCCTGCCGGGCCCGCGGGGGCACCGGTCTCGGCGCGGGCACGTACGCGGGCGGCAGGTGTCCGGTGCGCTCCAGCTCGCGCGCCAGCCAGTCGGGCAGCGGTGCGGGCTCGCGGGTGTCCCCCACGGCTTCGTACACCCCGGCGTCGGTCACGGTGCCGGGGGCGACGATGTACCCGCCGTGCGCCCGTACGTCGACCTGCCAGGCGAGCGCGCGGCCGCCGGACCCGGTGGAGCACTGCCAGCGCCGCCCGCTGTGCGCCCGGTACCAGACGTGCAGACCGCCCGAGGGGGTTCTCACCCGCAGGGTCGACTCGTCGTCGGCGGGACTGTCGTAGCCGCGCAGGGCTGCCAGCAGACCGATCGTGTGGAAGCCGTTCGCGAGCCCGGTCAGGTCGATCCCCTCAGAAATGCCGATCCCGGGTAACAGCCGGTCCCGTCCGGGGAGTTCGCGCTCATGGGCATCAATGTCGACGACCAGCAGACTGGCGGGCCCACAGGCGATCCCGACACCGAAGCCCGGATGCGCACCCCACCACTGCTCGATGCGAGCGAAGTCGAGCGTGGCGGCATGGAAGCCATGACACCAGCGGCCGGCGGCCGGACAGCCGCAGCCCTTGTGATGGTGCCCGGGCAGGCGGCAGCTCTCACAGTTGCCCGCAGGCGTCTTGCGTCCCGGTGCCAGCGGATGGACGGGCCAGCCCCGGCTGGCACACCACCGGGCCGTCGCCAACGGGCCTGCCACAGGAGCGGACGACCGTGAGTAGCTATGCGAGTTGTGCAGCTCAGAGGCCATTCGCACCCCCCACCAGCGACCGAAGCGACTGAGCGACCGGCACAGCATAGCTAAGGAGGTGGGACCGGAACGTCCCCTGGGGAAACAGATATTCGAGCCAGTTGAGGGGCCAGCGACTCAGGTGGTTTCGGTAGCTGCCCAGTCACCTCGACGAAGCCGCAGGTCAGCGAAGAAGAAGCGATCAAACAGCGACTGAAGCGACTCTGGCTCCCTATATATGAGCCCCACACGCATGCACACGCGCACACGCGAATGTCTCCATATACCCGGACCTTCGGTCGCTTCAGTCGCTGTTCAGCCGAACAGAAAGCCCTGACCTGGCCTTTTCCAACAGCGACCCAAAGCTACCGAAGGGGTCGTCGGTAGCTGCTCCTCAGTCGCTCCCCACGTAGGCCCTATTCGGCCACAGCGACTCAAGCGACTGTGCAGCGAGACCGCCCTCGCGCGCCCGCGGCAGGTACCGGGCTCCCCACGGCTGAGTCGCTTCGGTCGCTATTACGACGTAATAACCACGCGGCACAACAGCCGCGACCCCGCTCCCCTCCCCCACCGCCCAGGCTGAGGAACTTCTCCCCTGGCCTGCCTCATACTGATCTCCCGTAATGACGAGGAAGGAGACGGGATGCCGGATCGCACCCAGGAGTTCGGCAAGTACGGCGCCCGAGGCGTCAAGGGGTACGAAGCAGTCGCCCACCGACTCGACGGCCTCGCCGGCTACATCACCACCCCCGTCACAGCCCGGCGCGGTCTGCTGGCCCGCCTGCACTACCTCACCCGCAGCGACCACGCCCTGGCGGCCGCGCGCGCCGCAGGCCTCACGGTCACCGACCGCACCCTCAAGGCGTGGCTCGACGGCAGGCGCAGCCCGTCGAGGAAGAACCTCGAACGCATCGAGACGGCGTATCACACCGTCCGTCGCCACAACGTGGCCCGCTATCTCCTGGCCCGCCTCAACCGCGAAGGCCGCGGGACCCGCGTCGAGATCCACCCGCTCAACCAGTCCCAGGTCTCCCGCCCCCGTCAGCGTGTGGTGGAGTTCCGCACCCTCAACATCCGGCACTGGGACCGCATCGTCGAAGCCTGGGCCAACGACAACATCCAGGCACTCGACGACGCCTGGGTCGACCAGATCGTCGATCTCGGCTCCCAGTGGGGCCAGTACGAGTACGTCACCAACGTGGGCTTCGCAGCCTGAGCTATTACGTCGTAATAGCTCAGCCCCCTATTACGACGTAATAGGGGGCTGACTCATCAGACGGTTCAGACGGTTCAGACGGCCTGGCTGTCGCTCTCCACGAGGTCGGCGCGCTGCTCCTGGTGCTCGTTGAGGATCCGCAGCATCTTGTCGAACTCGGTGTCGCTCATCTTCCGGATGAGGTGCATCGCGAGGAAGGCACCATCGTCGTAGGGAAGCTTCGGCGGCGTCCGCAGATCGACCTCAGCCGCCTCGGCCTCTTCGACCTCTTCAGTCGCTTTGCGCACCGAGGTGTTGCCACGAGGCTCCGGAACCGTCTCCGCACCCTGCACGGGGACCACGGGGACTTCGACAGTCGCCGTCTGCTCCGGGCGGGGACCGTCCTCTATTACGCCGTAATAGCCCTGGGCCCCGTCGTCCTGCTTCTGCGCCCTGCGCTCCTGCTTCAGGACCTCCTTGCGGACCCGCTCGGCCTTCAGCTCCTCCAGTACCTCTTCCTGCTGTTCGGCCGGCTTGTTGCCGACAGCCCGCAGCAGGTCGATGGGCTCCTGGCCGACCCTCTGCTGAAGCTCGGGCGTCAGATTGAGCAGAGCGAGCCTCTGCGACACCCAACCCTGCGAACGGTGCAGCCGCTTCGCCAGAGCCGTCTGGCTCCCGTGGATCGCCAGCAGCCGTTGCAGCGCGCGGGCTTCGTCGAGCTCCTCAAGGTCCTGGCGGTGGATGTTGGCGACCAGCGCCGACTCCAGGAGCTCTTCGGAGGTGGCGCCCTGCTCGTCGCTGACCATCACCTTGACGGAGGCCAGGCCTGCCTCGCGGGCAGCGGCGAGCCGACTGCTGCCGTCGATGACGACATAGGTCGTGTCCGCCTCCAGGGTGGCCTCGTGCGCGGGGTTGGCCTTCACATAGGCGTCGCGGTTCATGACCGTGATCGCCTGCTTCTGGCCGTGCGTTTTGAGGCTCCCCGCCAGATCGGTGAGGTCGCCGAGGCTGGAGCGTGGGTTGTCGGGGTTGAGGCTCACCCGGTCGGTGGGCAGTTCCGAGGGCGGGGCGACCCCTTCGGTCGGTACTCCCGTCGCGGCGGCCACGGCCTGCCGGCGCGCACTGATGCCCCGGCTGGCTCCACCGAAGCGGCCGGTGCCCAGCTGATCGGCCTTGCTCATGAGATCTCCCGTGCGAGGGCGCGCATACCGACCGCCTGCTGGGACTTGGGGGCGTAGGACAGCAGTGGCTGCTTCACCCGCACAGCCTCCTTCTGCTCCTTGAGGTCTCCGATGAGCCCGACGACCTTCGGATCCTTTATGTCGACCCACCCTTGCAGGGAGGAGGTGGCGATGTAGCCGCGTCGGGAGTCGTAGAGGTTGACGACGATCCCGAGGTAGTCGATGTCGATCTGGAGGTCGCCCCGCAGGTCGTCGATCTGGGTGGTGAGCAGTTCGTAGGCATCGGCAGAGCTGTCCTCGGCCTGCACGACGATCAGCGCCCCGGACTGGCCGGGCTTCTCACCGTCACGTCGCCTGCCGTAGTAGGCGGCGGCGTCCATGCTGAGCCCGAGGCTGGGCGGGCAGTCGACGAGGATGACGTCGTAGTGCGCCTCCAGAGGGGCCAGGGCCCGCTCCAGGGCGGCTTCCCGCGCCCGGACGGCCGACAGGCGTACGTCGAGGAGGAAGGCGTCGTTGCACGCGGGCAGCAGGTGCAGCCGGCCGGTGAAGTGTTCGTCGTCGACGGAGACGATGAGGTCCCGCAGGTCGCCCTTGGGGTCGCCTGCCATGTGGTTGGTGAGACTGTCGCCGTTCATCGGCAGGGGAGTGCCACCCAGTTGGTTGGTGAGGTGGCACTGCGGGTCGAAGTCGACGAGCAGGACACGCAGCCCGAGCCCGGGGAGGTCCTCGGTGTCGAGCGGGCTGTCCAGTGCGTCGCTGGCGGCCGCGAGCTGCTTGGCGATACGGACGGGGTGGAGGCGGCTGGGGTCCTCGGCGAGGGCCTCACCGGTGCCCGCCGTGATGGCAGTCTTGCCGACTCCGCCCTTCTGGTTGCAGACGACGATCCGGCGGGTGATCGCCGGCCTCGCGACGTCCGGTGCGGGATGAGTGTCCAGCCACAACTGCACGGACTGGGCCAGACCCTGGATGAGAGAGACTCGACGGTCACCCGCGATCCGCTTGAACTCGTCCCACTGACCTTCCGGCAGGAAGGTGGAGAACGAGTCGGCGCCGGAGGTGTCGACCCCGGCTGTCGCCGATGCGAGGCCGCACCAGTCCTGGATGCCCTGTTCTACGGCCGCCTGGATCTCGATGCCCTTCTGGGCGGCTCTGATCTTGAGGTCCTGCCGGAGCCATCCCGGCAGCTTGGAGACGACCTTTTCGCGGTCGTTCGGGGAGGCTGGAGAAGTCATGGGGTCACCTTACTAACGCAGGTGATCAAAAACGCGAACGACGCGTTAGGTAGGCCAGGTTTATTACGACGTAATGAGCCGGAGGGACGGAAAAGGGCCTGAGGGACTGTTCGGTCCCTGGGCTTCAGTCCCTGCTATCTGTGCAGGTCAGAGCGTTTTGGGGGTCCAGATCAGGGACTGTAGGGACTCAACTTCCTAATTATGAGCTGGAGTAGAGCTTTTTTCGTACGCGCGTGCGCATCTGCACCAACATGTCTAGTTCAGCTCATAATTAGCGAGTTGAGTCCCTACAGTCCCTGCTGCAGATGGGTGAAACGCTCTGACCTGCGGTTATGTGCAGGGACTGAAGAGAGGGACGGTCCCTGCAGGGACCCTAGGTTCAGTCCCTGGAGGCGCTCTCGAGGATTCAGTCCCTCCAGCCGCCCTCAAGGGACCCAAACGGAACCTGCCGGTGGGGGAGTGGCGCCTCACCGGAGCCCCAAGGGACTCAAGGGACCGAAGGAACTGATAGGACGCCACGCGGTGGGAGTTGCCGGGCTCCCAGTTGACATGCCTCTACACTCTTCCCGAAACACAGTCCCTTCGGTCCCTGATACGGCATCACCCACACCCGTGGCCTGGTGTTTTCTCAGGGACCGAGCCACAGAACCGAACCACGAGACCCGACAAGGACGATCAGCGTGCCGCGCCCCGGTGACATCAGCCTGCCTGCCGCCATGGCCAGGTCCGCGACACCGCACGCCGTCGCCCGCTGGTGCGCCGCCCAGGGCTGGCCGGTCCACCCCCTGGCCCCCGGTCGAAAGACCCCCGCCGCCAACTGCCCGGAATGCAGGGACCGAAGCCACGACCCGAAGACATGCCCCTGTCTGCCCGCTGGACGCCCCTGCCACGGCTTCCACGCGGCCACCACCAACATGGGGTATATCGACGCCTGGTGGGGGAGCAGTCCCTCCGCTGGGGTGGGTGTCGCCTGCGGTCCCGCCGAGCTCGTCGTCCTCGACGTGGACGCGCACAGCGCCCAGGTCCCCGACCGCGGCCGCCTCCTGCCCGGCATCCCCATCCCCGACGCCGTGAACCTCACCGGCCTCGCCTCGGGCTTCGACACCCTCGCCCTTCTGGCAGCCTTCCGGGGCCAGCCCGACCCGGCCCACGACGAGACGACCCTGCGTGTGCGCACGCCCTCCGGAGGCCTGCACATCTGGTACCGCAACCCGTACCCGGCAACCCGGCTGCGCTGCTCGACCGGCTCCAGCCCCAAGGTCGCGCTGGCCTGGCAGGTCGATGTGAGGGCCGATGGCGGCTACATCATCGCCCCCACCACCCGCACCGCCCAGGGCACTTACGCCCCCGAGGGCACAGCCCGCCTGCCCGCACCGCTGCCCGGCTGGCTGCACACCGAACTCGTCCGCACGGGCCATGTCGTCACCCCACCGGTCCCCAGGCAGCCCCTCGCGCGCACCCGCCGTACGCGCAGACCCGCCGCAGCCCACCGTGTCCTCACCCCGCTGCTCGACGAGATCGCCGAGTGCGCGACCGCGTCCGAAGGAACCGGGTTCACGGAGAAGCTCAACCGAGCCGCCTACACCGCAGGAGGCCTCGTGGCAGCCGGCCACCTGGAGGACACCGCAGTCCGCGACCAACTCCGGGCCACGGCCGACGAGGCGAGGCCCTGGCAGACCGCCCGCAACGAAAAGATCATCGACGACGGCCTTGCCGCTGGGGCCGCCCACCCGTTCCGTCTCGAAGGACGTTCATGAGCAGCGCCGAGAGCATGCCGCGGTTCGACGCACAGGCCGCGGCTCAGCAGATGCTCGACCTCCAGGCGGCCGAGCAGCCACCCACACTGCTCCCCGCGCAGGCCTCCGGCATCGGAAGCACCCTGCCCTTCGCGTCCCTGCAGTCAGGCCTGCTGCCCCCGCACCTCAGCGACCGGGGCAACGCCCGTCTCTTCGTCCAGCTCTACCGCGACCAGTTCCGCCACGTGGAAGGCCTCGGCTGGTTCTCCTGGGACGGCTACCGCTGGAAGCGCACAGGCGGCGAGAAGGCCGCCTTGTGGGCAGCGGGGGAGATGGCCGAGGACATGCCCGAGACCGACCCCCGCGGGGTCTTCAGCAACCGGGAACTGTCCTCGCACAAGAAGAAGACGCTCTCCACCACCGGCATGAAGGCCCTGCTCACTCAGGCCAAGGCTTCCCCGGATCTCTCCGTCGACCCCGACACCCTCGACGGTGACCCCTACGCCCTGTGCACCCCCGGCGGCGTCGTGGATCTGCACACCGGGCACGTCCGCAAGGCGGACCCCACCCTGGACTTCCACTCCCGCGCCACCAGCGTCGCCCCCCAGCCCATGGAGACCCCCCGCTGGCACCGCTTCCTCGCCGACACCTTCGGCGACGACGCGGAGGGCCAGGAGATGATCGACTTCCTTCACCTGCTGCTCGGCTACTCCATCACCGGCGACGTCGGCGCCCAGGTCCTGCCGTTCCTCCACGGAGAGGGCAAGAACGGCAAGAGCGTCCTGCTCGACACGATGATCCAGATCCTCGGCGACTACGCGGACGCCGCCCCGCCCGGCTTCCTCATGGACCGCGGAGCCTTCTCCGAGCACTCCACCGAACTCACCGAACTTCACGGCCGCCGCCTGATCGTGTGCAGCGAGCTCAAGCCCAACGACAAGTTCGACGAGGCCCGGGTCCGCCTCCTGACCGGCGGCGACAAGATCAAAGCCCGTCGTATGCGGCAGGACTACTTCTCCTTCACACCCACCCACCACCTCTGGCTGCTGGGCAACCACCGCCCCGAAGTCTCGACCGGCGGCTACGCCTTCTGGCGTCGCATCCGACTTCTGCCCTTCAGCCGCACCGTCCCCGCCGCCCGCCGGATCGACAACCTCGCCTTCGAACTCGTCCGGGACGAGGGCCCCGGCATCCTTCACTGGCTCATCGAAGGCGCCCGCCGCTACCTCCTCACCCGGGACCCCCTCGAAGGCCCCGACCGGGTGCGGATCGCCACCACCGCCTACGCCAACACCGAAGACCACATCGGCCGCTTCCTCGACGAGTGCTGCACCCGTGCCGGCGACAACGGCAGCGAACTGCGCGTCGAGCAGGGCCTGTTGTTCACGGAGTACAGCTCCTGGTGCAACGTCGGTGAAGGGATCCGCCCCGCCTCGCCCCGCGCCTTCGCCACCCGAGTCCGCCAGGAAGTCGGTCTCGCCTCACCCACCGACATGATCAAGTCCAATGGCCGCAAGTACTACCCGGGCATCGCCCTCCTGGGGACCGAATGACGCACCGCACACCACCCCCGACCACCCCCCACGCCCTACATCTCACCCAGCGGCCGAACTACGATGTACCCCTGGCCCCGCTAGCGGTGGCCCCCAGAACACGCACAGACCAGTCCGGCCCCCGCCCAGCGCACAGGCCGGCGAAGGAAGGGCTGCGGCCATGAGCTCGCTGTTGACCGAGAGCGACCTCACTCACGAGGCGGACGTCGTGTGGCTGGAAGAGCCTGACAACCTCGATTACGTCCGCCAGGCCCTGGACAAGACCAAGCGCCGCAACAACAAGCCCCCGTATGCCCGGGACGGCCGTATGGTCGGTTACGCCCTCCTCAACGACGAGGCCGAACCGGACCCCGACAGCGGGCTCTACAAGCGTCGGGTCTTCTTCCTCCTCCCGCACGACCGGGACACCCTCCCCGACGGGCTCTACCGTGAGGGAGCCCCCGGCGAGGCGGTCGACCCTCGCACGATCGAACCCAAGAAGCCGGGCGCGAAGACCCCTCGCTCGCAACGAGGCCCGGCCGCCATAGCGTCCGTGACGCCGTAATCGGCCATCACAAATCACCCAAAGGGTCTTTTAACGTCCTGAACTGCCCACCCTGGCAAGCTATTACGTCGTAATAGCTTGGGCGCGGAAGGACGTGGCGGGGCGAACTCTCCCTACGCGGGCCCCTATTACGACGTAATAGTCGAGGGCGAACCCAGAGGGCGTAGAGAGCGGGTCCGGGGCATCTTGAGGTTTCGGGGGCACCACGGTTCGTGGGTGTTAGATGAACTTCGTACCCGACTTCCATCACGCCGAAAGGTGGGCATGTGATGACCGCAAAGGCTGTTGTTGACATGGTCCCCGCCGCTGGTCTGTGCGACATGTTCACCTCGACGTCGGTCGTAGCGGACGGAGGCGGTGTCGTGCTCTCTCTCGCGGACGAGAAGTGGCAGTAGGAACCATCTGACTGTGTAGCAGTGCGTCTGCGGCGAGTCAGCCAGCGCCATCGCGCCGCTCGCCGCAGACGCAGCGAGTTGTGGCAAGACACCCTGCCGGAGCGGCTGGCCCGTGCCTCCTGCGCACGCTGTGCCCCCTCACGGCCGAAGAGACACCGGATGCCGAAGAGTCCACACCGGTAGTCCCGACGCCACCCGCGTCTATCGCAGACTCGGCATCTCCCGGAACGGCGAACCCTCCTCGGACCCGCGCGGTGAACTCACCCGGGCCCCGGAACCCGCCCGAACCGCGGACTCATGCCTCCCACGCCAGATCCCCGGCCGGACCTCTGTCCAGCCCGGATGGGCAGAGCCGTCCCGCAGGCGGCCCAGCCAGCGGCGTGCGAAGGCCTCCAGGCGCCGGTCGCCGAGTGTTCCGGCGAGGGTGAGGCACTCTCGGAAGTGATCCTCGGCAGTGGAGGCGCCTCCGGCGACCAGGGTGTGCAGGCCGAGCACCCGATGCGCTTCGAAGCAGCCTCGGGTGTCGTCGGGAGCCCGGAGCAGGGTGGGCGTGACGAGACCGGCCGCGAGGGTGCCGGCTCCGTCGACCAGGTGCACATCGGCCAGCCCGGCCAAGGCACGGCTGCGCTCGGTACTGACGGCCTCCGGGCTGGCCAGTACCCGCTCGTACAACTCCCGCGCGGCTACGGAACGCTGGCGCTGCCAGGCCAGGTCGCCCAGGGAACGCAGCAGCCGAGCCCGAGCCGCCTCGTCCGTCAGATGTCCCGCGGCGTCCAGAGCCAGCGTATGAGTGTGTTCCCAGACGTCCCAGGCGGCCAGCGCCTCCAGGAAGACGGTCATGGCGTCGGCCAGGCGCACGGTCTGCGCCCACAGGCCCGCGTCGTGGACCTGGTCGAGCAGGGCGACCAGGTCATGGCGTCGGCGGGTGAACCAGTCCAGAGGGTGCAGTCCGTCCACGCGGGCGGCCTGCTGCGCGGACCCGGCCTGGTCGGCTGCCGCTGTGCTCAGCCGGGTGAGGGCGGCACGCACCCGGGCCGGCTGCTCCTCGCCGAGGGCCTCGGCGGCGGTGAGCCGCTGTAGTTCGGGGAAGCGGTGGCGGGTGCCGTCCGGGGCGCTGATCAGGAGGCCCGCGGTGACCAGGGAACGCAGGGAGAGCGTGGCGGCCTCCGGGGATACGCCGAGCGCCACAGCGGCGGCGGCCGTGGTGAACGGCCCCGAGGGCAGAAGGCTCAGGAGGCGGGCCGCCTGGCGGACCTTCTCGGGTGCCGTGGTGTACGCGGCGTAGAGCGAGCGCCCGTACTCCTCGTCGAGCGTGCGCAGCGCGGCCGGGCGGCTCTCGGCGGACAGTCGGGTGGCGATGTCGGTGGGGGAGTGGTGCGGGTGGAACATCAGGTGCTGTGCCACGGCGCGCAGTGCCCCGGGGGACCGCCCGCACTGGTCTGCCAGCCGGTCCCAGACATCCCTCGCGCCGCGCGCTCCGGGCGCGATCTCCGGCTCGTCCGTGTCGTAGTCGTGTCCCTCGTCGGTGCCTTCGGTGTCGTCGGTGTCTTTGACGTAGGCGGGGGTGGAGTACGGGGCGGTTCGGTGGTCGTGCGATGTGAGCAGCAGGTCGCGGGCATCGGCGGACGGCAGTTCCTCAAGCGGCAGGACGGGGCCGTCGAGGCCGGACAGTACGGGGCGGCTGGTGGCCAGGGCTGTGCAGCCCGCCGGCAGTGGCAGCAGCAGGCGCAGTTGGCCGGCGTCGACGGCGTCGTCCAGGAGCAGCAGCAGGCGTCGTCCCTCGGTCAGCCGGTGCACGGTGTCCCGCAGGGCAGTCACGGAGTGCGGCGGCCGGCCGCCGGCGCCGAGGGCACGCAGTACCGCGTGCAGGACCTGCACCTCGGGCAGCGGATGCCCCGCCTCGTCGCGCAGCCCGACCAGGACTTGCCCGTCGGGGAACAGCTCCGTCACGCGGTGCGCCGCGCTCACCGCGAGTGCGGTCTTGCCCATGCCCGCAGGGCCGGTCACCTGGACGCAGCCGCCGGGCAGGTCGCGCAGCCACCTGGTGAGCTGCTCCAGCTGGGTCGTGCGGCCTGTGAACAGCGGGTCGGGGGAAGGGAATTGAGTGAGCCTCAGGGAAGTGGTGGGGGCCGGGTCGGTGATGGCGGCGGAGGGTGGCCGGTCGGCGGTGAGCCGCTGCTGCCGCTTTGCCGCAGGCTCCAGCAGGGACGGGTCGCCGGTCAGGATGCGGCCGTGCAGCTGCTGGAGCCGTCGGCCCGGCTCGATGGCCAGCTCCTGGACCAGGGTGCGCCGCAAATCGCTGAAGGTGCGCAGCGCGTCCGCCTGCCGGCCGGTCCGGTACAGCGCCACCATCAGGTGTGCGTGGAAGTCCTCGTGCAGAGGCAGCTCGGTGGTCAACGCCTGGAGTTCGCCGAGGACTTCCTGGTGCCGGCCCAGCTGGAGTTCGGCGCGCACCCGCTGTTCGAGCGCGGCGAGGCGGGCCTCGGTGAGCCGGACGGACATGCTCTTGAGCAGGCTGCCGTGCGGGGTGTCCGACAGGAGCGGCCCGCGCCACAGGGCGAGTGCCTGCCGTTGCAGGTCGGCGGCGTCGGCGTGGTCGCCCTGGCCGAGGGCCTCGCGGCCCTGGCGGTGCAGGTCCTCGAAGACGGCCAGGTCCAGCTGGCCGGGGTCCACCCGCAGCAGATAGCCGGGAGCGCGGGTGAGCAGGGCGTCGCGGCCGAGCTCCGGCTGCACGTCCTGGAGCAGCTTGCGCAGTTGGGAGATGTACACCTGGAGTGTCGTCATCGCGGTGCGCGGCGGATGCTCGCTCCACAGTTCGTCGATCAACCCGTCGACGGAGACGACCTCGTTGGGACGCACCAGCAGTGTCGAGAGCACCACCCGTACCTTCGCGGCGCGCGGTGTCACGGTCCGGGCACCGGCCGCCGTGGTCACCTCCAGAGGTCCCAGCACCTTGAATCGCATACGAGAACCCCCGCTCTCTGCCGTCGGTACGGGACGTGCCGGACCCTTGGCCGTGCGATCAGCCGGTCAAAGGCATGAGGCATCTGCACTGTAGGGACATGGCATCCCCCTGCTGCGGACAGGCACACCCCAGTTTTGCGCTCCGAGGGCCGTTTCCTGCGGGAATGCGTGCTGCGGTGGGGTATCCACAAGTGTCTCTTTAGCCGGTCTCGACACGATCCGGACTGAGAGCGCAGCGCCGTGCGGTGCGGCGTGCGGTGCGGCGTGCGTCAGGGGGGTCGACTTGAGCTCGCTTTCCATGATCACCGCGCCGGTCCGGGTGGCCCCGGCGCGTGCCCGGGTGCGGCGGATCGAGGCGTTGCTGGGCGATCCGGCCGAGGACACCAACCCGGCCGGGTACCGGACGTTGCTCGCCGCCGACCGGGCCGCGGTGATCTGCGATCCTGCCGAGGCAGTGCTGGACTCCTTCGGGATGAACGAGGAGTTCGTTCCCACGGCCCTGGGTGGCCGCTTCGACTCGCCCGAGACGCTGGTGCAGGTGCTGCGGGCGGTCTTCCGCCGTGACGCCGGCCTCGGCATGGGGTACGGCATGAGCACCTTCGTGGCCGCCAACCATGTGTGGATGCGGGGGACCGCCGTCCAGCAGCGGACCTTGGCCGGGCAGCTGCTCAGCGGTTCCAAGGCGGCCATGGCCCAGCACGAGACCGCCCACACCAACGACTTCCTGCGCAGTCAGGTGCGGGGCACCGCACGGCCCGGCGGACTGTCGGTGACCGGGGCCAAGCCCGTCATCAACAACCTCCAACGGGCCGACGCGCTCGTCATGGTGCTGCGTACCGCCGAAGGACACGGCGGCGGCTGTCTGTCCGCGCTGCTGGTGGACCCTCGGGAGCTGCCGTCCGGCCGTTTCGAGATCACCCGTCGGCCGAGTGCCGACGCGGTGGGCCTGCGGGGCTACTTCCGCACCGGGGCCCGCTTCACCGACTGCCCGGTGCCTGAGGACGCCCTCCTCGGCCCGCTGGGCAGCGGGGTGCCCACCTCGCTGCTCTCCTTCCAGATGAGCCGCACGCTGGTGGCGTCGTTGGCGGTCGCCGCCGTCGACACCGGTCTGCGCACCGCCCTTCTCGCCGGCCGCGGCCAGGGAGCTGGGGTGGGGGAGGCCTCGGACCCGCGCAGTGCGGCGGCGACGCTCGCCTGCGCGTTCACCGACCTGTTGCTGTACGACAGCCTGGCGGTGGCCGCCACCCGGGCGCTGCACCTGCGGCCCGCCGAGACCGGCCTGTACTCGGCGGCCGTCAAGTCGCTGCTGCCGAAGGTGCTCAGGGACACCCTTCACGACCTGGCCAGCGTGCTCGGCTCGCAGATCTACACCCGTGAGGCCCCGGTCGGCATCTTCCAGAAGCACCTGCGCGACGTGCCGGTCATCAGCCTCGGACACGCGGGCACCGCCGCCTGCCAGGCCACGATCATCCCCCAACTGCCCTGGCTGGCCGGGCGGTCGTGGTTTGTGGACGAGGAGGCCCCGGCGGCGATGTTCCGGCCGGGCGCCCCCTTGCCGCCGTTCTCCTACGACAGGCTGGTGCTGACCGACGGACGCGACAGCCTGAGCGCCTCGTTGCCGGCCATCACGGCCGGGCTGCCCGCCCGTGATCCGGTACAGCGCGCCCTGCGCACGCTGGCCGGGCTGATGGTCGACGAACTGAGGGATCTGCGCGGCCGGGTCCTCGCGCTGGAGCCGCCCGGCCCGCAGAGTGCTGTCAGCCCGGCGTGGTTCGCGCTCACCGACCGCTATGTCCTGGTGCTGGCCGCGGCCGCGGTCCTGGGGGTGTGGCGGCACAGCGACGCGCTGAGCGAGCCGTTCCTGGCCGATCCCGCGTGGGCGGCGGCGGCACTGCACCGCATCGCCGGACGCCTCGGCATCAGGGACGTCGAACTGCCCGCGGAGTGTCTGACGCGGGTGCACCGGGAGCTGCTGACCCGGTTCCGCGATCCGCACGGCTTCGACCTCTACGACATGCCGCTGGCCGACTGACACCCCTGCCCGGGGGAGGCGGCCCCACGAGCCGGGCGGAAGCGAGGAGTTGACCGATGAACGTGGCCACACCACCGTGCACCGCGGTGCACGAGACGTACTACGCCACCGTGCGCGCCCTGCGCGGGTGGGCGCCCGGCGGGCGGCGGTCCGCGCGAGCGGCGTCGCGGCGTACGGCACGCCCGACCTGGGCACCGGTCCCGGCGGCCTCATGCCGTGCACCGCGCTCGGCGAGGTGCACGAGATGACACGGGCCGAGCCGTACACGATCAGGCCGGCCGAGAGCGACTCGCCGGCCCTTTCGGCGCGCCCGTCACTGGGCGAGCCGATCGCCGTGACCTCCGGCGGCGCCGACTGGTCGCGGCTCCGTGCCGACCTGCGCCGTCACGGCACCGCGCTGGTGCACGGCCGTCTCGCCGACTGGCGGCTGCCGCCCGGTGAGGAGAGCCTGCTGCGCGAGGTGCTGGGCCGTGACCTGCCGTCCTACCTCTCGCTCGGCGATGTGGAGTTGCGCGCCCGCTACGCCGCCTCGCGCCGGCTCCTCAAGAGCGCGGCGGCCGCCGCACTGGGAGTCCGCCCCGCCGAGTTGGAGCTGACGTACGGGCCGACGGGCCGTCCTTCGCTGCGCGGCTTCGACCAGATCGACATCAGCCTCAGTCACACCGGTGACCTGCTGCTGGTCGGCCTGACCAGCCGGGGGCTGATCGGGGTGGATGTCGAACTCGCCGCCCGGCAGCTGTACCGCCGCAGTCTGAAGCGGCACATCTGCACCCCGCAGGAGAGCAGGGACCTGGAGCGGCTGCCGCAGGAGGACCGCAACGTCAACCTGGTGCGGCTGTGGACGCTGAAGGAGGCCTACAGCAAGGCGATCGGGCAGGGCATGGCGTTCCGGTTCACGGAGTTCGGTTTCGGCCCGGGTGACAAGCCGGTACGGGTCAACCGGCCGGACGGCCGACCGGGCACCGGTGCCCAGTGGTCCTTCGGCACCTACAGCGTCGACGCCGGCGGAGCCGCCTTCGTGATGAGTGCGGCCGTGCACGACACCGGGCTGGGCCGCACCCTGGACACCGACGTCGCCACGATGCTCGACGCACAGACGGTCACGGCCATCACCGGGGCGCTGGCCGCGCTCGGCTGACGGGGTGGGGGAGTGGCCGCTCACAGGTCCTCGACCACCGTGGCGACCGCTTCCAGCACGGCCCGTCCGCCCTGGGCCAGCGTCAGGGTCACCGGGCTGAGCCGGCGGCCCTCGGTGTCCCGTCCGCACAGGCCGACCACCGCCGCGCACCGCATCGCCAGGTCCGGCTCCGCGTACCCGCGGAAGTGGACCTTCAGCGAGCCCAGGGTGCACCGGTCGGTGGCCAGTTGGTGCATACGGCCCGCGGCGAGCAGTGACGTCTGGCGCAGCGCCTCCAGCTGGACGAGGGCCGGTACATGGCCCTCGTGGGTGCCGTCGGGCAGCGGCCAGCTGTCGGGGATGCGCACGGTGGCCGACAGCCGTCCGTGGGTGAGATCGAAGGGGCCGTGCACCAGGACGGTGTCCGGGTGGCTGCGCCCGACGTCGGCGGGGTCGGCCGGCCTTCCGGCGGCGGACTCGCCGGTGGGGGCGGCCAGTGCGGTGGCGAGGCTGAGCACACGGTGGCTGCGGTGCACCACCGGCGGCAGGAAGACCACGTCGGCGCTGCCCGAGCCGCACGGCACGTCGTCGATGCTCAGCAGGGTGCTGAACCGCAGAGCGCGCGGTACTCCGTCGATGACCTTGTCGGGGCGTACCCGCAGTTCGCTGGTGAGCAGCGCGGGGTGTTCGCGCGGGTCCGGGGAGGTGCGCCAGGCGGAGATGTCCCGGGTGGCGACGGCGACACGGTAGAAGACGGCGGTGCGGTTGGCGGGCACCGAGAAATGGGTCTGTCCGATGAACTCGCCGGTCTCCCGGACCATTTCGACGGCCGTCTGCAAGTCGTGGAAGCGGTGTGGTCCGGCGGCGACGAGCGGGTGGCGGGTGGGCAGTTCACCGGTCAGTACGAACTCCTGGCGGTGGTCCGCGGCCGCGTCGGACAGGCCGAACGTTTCCCAGGAGCGCTGCCGGTGGACCAGGCTGCGCGCGCCGCTACCGGGTGCCGGTGGGTCGGCCAGTGCGGAGTGGCTCATGCCGTCCATGCCGTCACCGCCTTTGGTCGCGTGGTGCCGCGGCCCGGCCCCGAAAGCGGGCCCTCATGCCGGACCGCGGCCTGTATGCCGCCTGTTCCAGGGTGGACGGTCATGCGGGGCCGGCACCAGCGCGGTCCGGCGGCAGCAAGTTGCGCGGCAGCAACTTCCGCGCCGAGGGGCGGCCTTCGACGCTTTCGGGGGTGCCCGCCGGTCAGGGCGGCGGGGAGGGGGCGGATCCGGGGAACAAGCCGGAGAGCACCGCGTTCACGCCGGCCTGGAAGCGGCTGGTGGCGTCCAGCTCCTCCATGATCTCCGAGATGTGGCGGCGGCAGGTGCGCACCGACATGCCGAGCCTGCGGGCCACCATCTCGTCCTTGTAGCCCTGGGCCATCAGCCTGACGATGGCCCACTTCACGTCGTCGGAGATGTCGGTGTGTTCCTCGGCGTCGGGCTCGAACGGGGTGGCCTGGAGCCACAGATGGTCGTAGAGCTTGCACAGGAAGGCCACCAGGGTCGGCTCGCGCACCACGATGGCCCCCGGTGGGCGCCCTTCGACGCCCTGCTCGGGCAGGAACACGATCTCCCGGTCGTAGATGATCATGCGGTCGATCAGTTGGTCCGTGGTGCGCACCTCGGCACCGAGGGCGGTGACGTCGCGTATGTAGGCGGTGTTGGCCAGGTCCCCGCGCACGGTGTGCTGGTAGATGTGCTGGACCCGGATGCCCCGGGCGAGGCGTTCGCCGGTGATGCTGCGCGCGCTCTCCAGGAGGTGGTTGGGGCGCGGGCCGCCGGGCTGGACGGTGAGCACCTCGGTGCGGCAGCGGTCGCCGCAGTCCTTCAGGAGGGCTTCGACGACGAGGTAGTCGCTGATGATGTCGAAGGACTCCATGGGGTTGCGCTGCCGCCGGCTCTCGAAGTAGGCGGGCAGCAGGGCGAGCAGGCCGTCACGGGTCCGTGAGACGGAATGCTGGAGTTCGCGGATCTGCTCCTCGGCGGGCCCCACCAGGTTGGCGGCAGCGGCGTCGGGGCTGACCGGCACGAGAACGTCCGGGGCGCCGGGCATCGGACGCAACAGGCACAGGTGCACCAGTCGTTGCCCGATCGCGTCCGCGTCCTCGAGCGGGATGCCGACCGTCTGTGCGATGTGCTCGGGCGCGTAGCGACCGGCGTGGACGGCCTCCCGGTACGCGGCTATCCCCCTTTCGTCCAGCTCGTCGAAAGCGGCGTCAGAAAGGGATATTTCCGGCATCCTGCGTTTACCCCCCGCGGAATGGAAATCAGTCGCCAGGCAACCTTACGGGCCCGGGAACCGGTATCGGCCCTGCTCGGTCAGGCCAGCCGGGCAGGTGGCTCGGGCGCCGACCCGAGGGGAGTCGTACGGCCGTCGGCGAGTGCCAGCTCGACCGGATGGCGGCCGGGCGGCGTCACCTCGCCGACGACGGCGGCGTCACGGCCGTAGGGATGGGCGCGCAGCGCCGCCAGGACCTCGTCCGAGGCCGCGGCGGCGACGACGAGGCACACACAGCTCGAGGTCGCCGCGTGCATCGGGTCGACGCCGAGCTCATCCAGGGCCACCCGCACCTCGTAGTGCACCGGCAGCGCCACCTCCTCGACGCGCATGCCCAGGCCCGTACCGGCCGCGTACCCGTGCAGGGTGCCGGCCAGCCCGGACCGGCCCACGACGCGCACCGCGCGCAGCGCGTCCCCGGCTCCCGTACCGCGCACCTGCTCCAGCAGCCCGGCGAGCGGTACACACTCGGCGGAGACCACGCCCTCGTGCCCGAGCCCCGCCCGGGCCGACAACAGATGGGCGCCGAACCCCCCGAGCGGGGCGCTGACCAGCAGGCGGTCGCCCGCCCGCGGCGGTGTCTCCTGCCCGGCGCCGGCCGGGACCACGCCCAGTCCGGCGGTGTGCAGATAGATCTGGTCGGCCTCACCCGCGCGCACCACACGGGCGTCCACGTCGAGGACCACCACCCCGGCCGCCTCGGCGATGTCACGGACCGAGTCGGCCACGCGCCGCACCTGACGCAGCGGCAGACCCGCCTCGACCACCGCCGACACCGACAGGCCGAGGGGACGCGCGCCCGCGGCCGCCAGTTCGTTGACCGCGCCGCACGCCGCGACATGGCCTATGTCGCCGTCGCCGTAGAACGGGGGATCGGCGACGTAGGTCCCCGACAGCAGCAGGGGCCGGCCCTCGCCCAGCGGCGGGCACGGTCCGCACGCGCCGTCGAGCGCGTCCCGCAGGAACGCGCGCAGTCCGCCTCCGACGCGGCCGTCGAGGTCGTCCGGCAGTGCGACGTGTCCGGCCAGGGCCAGGGTGGGCCTGGGGGAGAAGGCAGTACCGGCAGTCATGAGGGCTTGGCACCTCTTCGTACGGTCGGGGGGCTGGCCCTTATACACATCTCACCCTGCCGACGAAGGGGAAAGTTTAGGATCGGGGGGTTGCCGGCACAATAAAAAAA